>NZ_JBFAQR010000087.1:0-23984 GCF_040678815.1 Kitasatospora sp. NPDC049285
GTGATGCGACGCCAACTGGTAACTCTGGATCGCCGCATCCATCGCCAACCCGCCCATGATCCCCATGAACGTCTGCGACGCGATCTGCCGCACCAGCCAGAAGAACAGGTTCCGCAACGCCTCCCGCGTCGCCGCGAACGCCAGCGTCGCATTGAAATACGACCCGCCGAACGTGAACGGCGCGAAGAACTGCGCCACCAGCATCTGCAGGATCAACTGCACGACCTGCAGGATCGCCATCAGCTTCGTGTACTCGACCTGATTCGCGACCTGGCGCGCCACATCCCCCAACTCCCGCGACAGATCCGCGGTCTCCGACATCACGTCCCCACCCGACACCTGCCCCACCAGGTCCCGGATCGCCGCCACGAACGCCTCCGCCGCATCCCCCTCGAAATTCTCCAGAATCACCGGCACCAACTCGCCGACATACCCCCCGAGAACCCTCAGGTCGTCCGCCACCGCGTAGTAGTCGTCCGCCACCGACCGCATCAGATCCTCATCCGCCTCCGGCCACGGCATCCCCGTCACGAACGAGAAGAACCCCGCGACCTCGGGCGAAGGACTGATCGACATTGGACGCTGCCTCTGTGTTCAACAAGTGATGGACACCGGGGATCGGATCGACCGACGACCCGCGGCTAGTGGCGGGCGGACGGTCAGACGACTGGCGGAACAGCAGCCGCGCGGTCGTTCAAGGCGGTACAGCGGCCACCTGATCCACGCCTGGCCAGGCCAGGATCTGGTCTCAGCCCTCTACTTCGACCGCTCCCGCATCTCGGCCATGACGGCCTCGATCAGGCTCTACACCTCATGGCTCCTCGCTCATGGTTACCGACCCGTTGACCTGTTTGACGGCTTCCAGGGCAGCCCGCGTTCATCTGTCGAGCCGCGAGCAGCCGTGAGGTGCTTCACGCCGGTCGACCGCTCGACGACGACGCACCGGCGAGTGGCGCACACGAGGCGAAGCACCCCGGATAGCAGCGTGCGGCACCCTGACGACCCGTCAGGATGCCGCACCCGTACGCCGGTCTCACACCAGCAGCCCGGCCCGCTTCACGTACTGCACGTGGAACAGCAGCAGCCCGCCCAGCACGACCAGCCACTGCAGGCTGTTCACCAGCGGCACCGCCCCGAGCGGGAGGGTCAGCGCGAACGCCACCCGCACCAGCGCGTCCAGTGCGAAACCGACGCCCCACACCAGGGTCAGCAGCCGCAGGTGCCGCCGGAACCGCGGGTCGGTCTCCCACTGTCCGGCCCACGCCGCCGCGCCCGCCACCCCGATCTTGGCGCTCACCACGGACCGTCCGGCGCCCAGCATGAACGGCCGCCGGGTGAACAGGCTGCCCAGGATCCACACCCCGATCAGGCCGAACACCCAGCTGTCGCGCACCAGCAGCACCCGCGGACTGCCCGTCACCACCGAGAGCACCGCGCCCACCGCGATCAGCAGCAGCGCGAACACCGGCATCGCGTCCAGCCGCCGGTGCCGGACGATCCCGTACACGACCCACGGCAGCGCCGACAGCCCGCTCACGGTGATCGCCAGCCACTGCCCGGCGCCCACCGCCAGCAGCACGTAGTAGGCCGCCAGCGGCACCGCCAGCTCGAACACCAGCGACTGGAACAGCTGCCGCTTCCCCCGCCGCGCCCGCTCCGCCGGCGTCGACCTGTCCCCCGCCACCGCGGCCCAGTCGACCTGCCCGTCCTCGGTCCGCGGCAGCTCCGCCGCGCCCCCAGACGCAGCACCCCCGGCCTCAGCGCCCCCAGCCATCGCGTCCCCCGCCGTCGCGTCCCCGGCTGTCGTGCCGGTACCCGTCGCCGCCATCCGCTCGTTCACGATTCCCCCTGTCCACGGTGCGGTTCCATGCAGACCTCGACCGGCCGCACCGCCCGGTCGAACAGCTCCGCCAACTCACGTGCGCTGGTGGCCACGTCCATCTCCGGATCGCGCATCGTGCGCACCAGGACCGCGTCGATCGCCCCCCGCAGCGCCGTCACCAGCACCCGGGCGTCGAACGCCCCGTACTCCCCGGAGGCCTGGGCCATCCGCACCAGGCCCTCCTGCATCTCCATCATCGCCCGCTGGTTCTCGGCGAACTGCGCCTCCGAGTCGCCGCCCTGGACGTTCAGGACCTCCAGCAGCGCCGCCAGGTGCCGCGGATGCACCGCCACCAGCTCGACGTTCGACCGCACGTACGCGTGCAGTCGCGCCCGCGCGCCGGTCTCCGCCTCGATCCGCGGCACCATGTACTCCTGCGAGACCCGCAGCACCTCGGCCACCACCTCGCGCAGCAGGTCGTCCTTGCCCGCGAAGTGGTACGAGATCATCCCGGTGCTGCTCAGCCCCGCGTGCTTGGCGATCCGCGCGAAGGTCGCCTTGGCGTAGCCCGCCTCCGCGATCACCTCGATCGCCGCCTGCACGATCTGGCTCCGCCGCCCCGACTCGGTGAAAGTCCGCGCCACCGGAGCACCTCCCGTTCTGCTCGATCGAGCAACTCCTTGCTCGACTGAGCAAAACGTTAGCGCTGTTTGCTCGGCCGAGCAAGACCGTGTTTGCTCGGCCGAGCAAAACGGCGGGTAGCGTCAGGCCGCCGCGCCGGCCGCGGCGGAGACGAAGGCGTGCACCTTGGCGGTGGCGGCGTCGGTGCGCCACACCAGCGCGCCGTTGGCCGCGGACAGGCCGGTGAGGGGGCGGGCCACCACCTCGGGGTGCCGGTAGCCGCGGAACAGGCCGCGGTGCGTGGCCCAGACGGTGTCGCTGGTGGCGACGTGGTGCAGCGCCTCCTGGTAGGTGCGGCCGCCGGGGGTGCGGTGCAGCGGCCGGCCGCTCGGGGTGAACGGCGGGCTGACGGCGTGTCGGATCGGCTCGGGCACCTCCAACGGGCTGTCCAGGATCGGCCAGTCGGCGAGCTCCTCGATGTCCACGCTCCGTTTGGCGGCGAGCGGGTGCCCGTCCCGGAGGGCGAGCAGCCGCGGGTGGGCGACGAGCACCCCGCCGACCGTCAGGTCCGGTTCGTCCACCGGCAGCAGGGTGAGCAGCAGGTCCACGTCGCCGCCGCGCAGCGGGCGGTAGGGGTCGACCCAGGAGACCTCGGTGGCGGCCACCCGGCAGGCGGGGTGGCGGCGGGCGAACTCGGCGACGGCGCCGGTGAACGGGGCGCCGTTTAGGCAGCCGAGGAAGCCGATCCGCAGTTCGCCGGCCACGCCCTGGGCGATCGCCACCGCCTCGTCGTAGCTGCGGCGCAGCGCCCGGTGGGCGGCGCCGAAGGACCGCCGGGTGTGCTCGCCGAGCGGGGTGAGCGTGACCCGGCGGCTGGTGCGGACGAACAGCGGTGCGCCGATGCGGCGTTCGAGGGAGCGGATGAGCTGGCTGACCCGGGACTGGGACAGCCGCAGGCGCTCGGCGGTGCGCCCGAAGTGGAGTTCGTCGGCGAGTGCCAGGAAGGTCTCGATCTCGGTCAGGTCCAACGGGCGGATTCCCTCGACGTGGTGGGCGGCCGGAATCGATCAGCTCCGCTAATGCATCGTGCGGCAGATCGACCTTGATCGAGGGCCCATTTGATCAGATCGTTGACCCGTGAGGGGGATGCGGGAGGCCGGGTGGGCGAGGGGACATCGCCGACCCGGCCTCGCTGTGACGCGTCCCGCCGTACCGGCCGACGCCCCGGTGAGGTCCCGGGGGACTCACTCGGGCAGTCGGCCGGTGCGGATCACCTCCGCGTACCAGCGGGCGCTGTCCTTGGGGGTGCGCCGCTGGCTGGCGAAGTCGACGTGGACGATGCCGAAGCGCTTGCTGTAGCCGTACGCCCACTCGTAGTTGTCGAGCAGCGACCAGAGGAAGTAGCCCTGGACGGGGGCGCCGTCGGCGATGGCGCGGCGGACCGCGGCGAGGTGGCCGTGCAGGTAGGCGATCCGCTCGGGGTCGTGGACGGCGCCGCTGGGGTCGGTGTAGTCCTCGTAGGCGGCGCCGTTCTCGGTGACCAGCAGCGGCACGCCGGGCAGGTCGTCGCGCAGTCGGGTGAGCAGTTCGTACAGGCCGTCGGCGTCGACCGGCCAGCCCATCGCGGTGGTGCTGCCGGGGGCGGGCAGGAAGCGGATGCCGTGGTCGGCTGGCCAGGGGCTGTCGCCCTGGTGGCCGTCCTGGCGCGGGGCGGGGCTGGCGGGGTCGTCGGCGGCGACCACGGTCGGCGTGTAGTAGTTGATGCCGAGCGAGTCGACGGGGCGGGCGATCTCGGCGAGGTCGCCGGGCCGGACGAAGGACCAGTCGGTGAGGTGGGCGGTGTCGGCGAGCACGTCCTCGGGGTAGCGGCCGTGGAAGACCGGGTCGAGGAAGATCCGGTTGGCGAGGCCGTCGATCCGGCGGGCGGCGTCCAGGTCGGCCGGGTCGGTGGTGAGCGGGCGGACCGCGGCCAGGTTGAGGGTGAGCGACACCTGTGCGGTGGCGGGGAGTTCGGCGCGCAGCGCGGCGGTGCCGAGGCCGTGGGCGAGCAGCAGGTGGTGGTGGGCGGTGAGGGCGGCGCGGTGGTCGGTGCGGCCGGGGGCGTGGACACCGTTGCCGTAGCCGAGGAAGGCGCTGCACCAGGGCTCGTTGAGGGTGGTCCAGGTGGGGATGCGGTCGCCGAGCCGGCGGGCGGCGATGCTCGCGTACTCGGCGAAGCGCAGCGCGGTGCCGCGGTCGGTCCAGCCGCCCCGGTCCTCCAGTTCCTGGGGCAGGTCCCAGTGGTAGAGGGTGGCGACGGGGGTGATGCCGGCGGCGAGGAGTTCGTCGGTGAGTCGGTCGTAGAAGTCGAGCCCGGCCTCGTTGGCGGGGCCGCTGCCGCCGGGCTGGATGCGCGGCCAGGAGAGCGAGAACCGGTAGGCGCCGAGGCCGAGTTCGGACATCAGCGCGACGTCGTCGCGGTAGCGGTGGTAGTGGTCGGCGGCGACGTCGCCGGTGTCGCCGTTGCGGACGGCGCCGGGGCGGCGGCTGAAGGTGTCCCAGATGGACGGGGTGCGGCCGTCCTCGGCGGCGGCGCCCTCGATCTGGTAGGCCGCGGTGGCGGCGCCCCAGAGGAATCCGGCCGGGAACCGGGCGGGCGCGGCGGGGGCGGTCAGCGGGAGCGCTTGGACGGTCATGTCGCCTTCCAGGAGGGTGAGTTGGTGGGGTCTGTCGGCCGGTCGGGGCGGGTCAGCCCTTGACCGCGCCCTGCATGATGCCGCCGACGATCTGCCGGCCCAGCAGCGCGAACACCACCAGGACGGGAAGGGTGCCGAGCAGGGTGCCGGCCATGATGACCGACTGGTCGGGTACGTACCCCTGGCCGAGGGACTTCAACGCGACCTGCACGGTGGGGTTCTGGGAGCTCAGCGCGACGATCGGCCAGAAGAAGTCGTTCCAGGTGGCCATGAAGGTGAGCATGCCGAGCACGGCCATGCCGGGCCGGGCCACCGGGAGCACGATGGAGCGGAAGATCCGCAGCAGCGAGGCGCCGTCCATCCGCCCGGCCTCGACGAGTTCGTCGGGCAGCGCCTGCACCAGGTACTGGCGCATGAAGAAGACGCCGAACGCGGAGACCAGCGAGGGCAGGATCACCGAGGGCAGCTTGTTCTGCAGGTCGAGCTTGACGATCACCATGAACAGCGGGATCACGCCGAGCTGCGGCGGGATCATCATGGTGCCGACGGTGAGCGCCAGCAGCGCCCGGCTGCCGCGGAACCTCAGCTTGGCGAAGGCGAACCCGGCGAGCGTCGAGGAGAGCACCACCCCGGCGGTGACCACGCCGGCCACGATCAGCGAGTTGACCAGGGCGGTGCCGATCGCGGCCTGCTGGAGCGCCTCGCCGAGGTTGTGGAACAGGTTGGGCCCGGGGGTGAGCGCCGGCGTCGCCGCGCTGAGCTCGGAGTTGGAGCGGCTGGCGGCGACCAGCGTCCAGTAGAACGGGAAGACCGCGAGCAGCGTGGCGACGATCAGCACGGCGTAGGCGAGCGGGCCGCCGTTCAGCGGGGAGCGCGCCCGGCGGGCCGAACTGCGGGCCGGGGCGGCGGGCTTGGACAGGACGTGGGTCATCGGGTCACCGGTCCGTACGGTTGCGGCGGGCGGCGATCGCCGCGTTCAGCAGGGCGAGGACGACGATCAGCAGGAACATCACCCAGGCGACGGCGGCGGCCCGGCCGAGGTGGAAGAAGGTCCAGCCCTGCTCGTACAGGTAGAGGCCGAGGGTCTGGTACTGGTGCGAGATGCCGCCGCCGGAGTTGCCCTCGTACAGCAGCGGTTCGCCGAACAGCTGGGTGGCGCCGATGGTGGAGACCACCACGGTGAAGACGATGGTGGGCCGCAGGCCGGGGATGGTGACGTGCCGGAACTGCTGCCAGCGGGAGGCGCCGTCGACGGCCGCGGACTCGTACAGCTCGCCGGGGATGGCCTGCATGCCGGCCAGGTAGATCAGCGCGTTGTAGCCGGTCCAGCGCCAGGTGACGATCGCCGAGACGCCGAGCTGGGAGGCCCAGGTGGAGGCCTGCCAGTCCACGGGGTGCAGGCCCAGGGTGTGCAGCACCCAGTTGATCAGGCCGTAGTCGCGGCCGAACAGCTGGGCGAAGACCAGGGTCGCGGCGGCGACCGAGGTGGCGTACGGCAGCAGCATCGCGACCCGGAAGAAGGTCCGGCCGCGCAGCCGGTAGTTGAGCAGGTGGGCGAGGCCCAGCGCCATCAGCAGCTGCGGGACGGTGGAGAGCACGCCGATGGTGAAGGTGTTGCGCAGCGCGTTCCAGAAGAACGGGTCCTCGAACAGCCGGGTGTAGTTCTGCAGGCCCAGCCAGTCCATCCGGTCGGAGGTCTGCAGCTCGACCCGGTGCAGCGACACGTAGGCGGTGTACAGCAGCGGGAACAGGCCGAACGCGGCGAACAGCACGAAGAACGGGGCGACGAAGCCGTACGGGGCGAGCCGCCGGCGGGTGCGGCCGGCGGCCCGGGCGGCGGGCAGCCGGGCGGTGGAACCGAGAGCCATGGGCGGGGTCCTTCGACGGGCGCCCGGCCCGCCCGGGTCAACGGGCGGGCCGGGGCGGCGGGTTGGCGACCGGCACTGACGTGGCGTCAGCTGCCGTTGGCCTTCTTGACGTTGTCCAGGGCGTGCTTCCAGGCGGCGTCCGGCGCGGTGCCGGTGCGCTCCACCTCGCCGAGGGCGTCGGTGAACGCCTTGCCGATCACGCCGTCGTCGGTACCCAGCACCTGGGCCGGCATGTTGCCCGCCGACTCGCTGAAGATCTGGCCGATCGGGGCGTTGTTGAAGTACGGGTCGGTGACGTCCTTGATGGCGGCCTGCGCGCCGGTGGAGGACGGGAACGAGCCCTGCTTGGTGAAGAGGGTGGCCTGCTGCTCCTTGGCGGTCAGCCACTTGATCAGCTCGGCGGCCTCCTTCGGGTGCTTGGCGGTCTTCGGGATCGTCAGGTACGAGCCGCCCCAGTTGCCGGTCTTGCCGGGGCCCGCGGCGATGTCCCACTTGCCCGAACCGCCGTCGCCCGCCTGGCCCTTGATGTAGCCGATCATCCACGCGGGGCAGCTCAGGGTGGCGAACTTGCCGGTCGAGAACGCCTTGTTCCACTCGGGGGTCCACTGCGCGAGCTTCGCGGACAGGCCGCTCGCCACCAGCGAGGTGGCGTCCGCCCAGGCGGTCTTCACCGCGGTGCTGGAGTCGTAGACCGGCTTTCCGGCCTCGTCGGCGTAGCGGACCTTCTGCTGGCCGACCTCGGCGGTGAACATGCCGGCCGCGCTGTCGGTCCAGGCGTTGCCCGCCTCGGCCTTGGCGGCGTACTGCTTGCCGAGGTCCAGGTAGCCCTGCCAGGTCGACCACTTGGCGGCCAGCTCGGTGCGGTCGGTGGGCAGGCCCGCGGCCTTGAACAGGTCGGTGCGGTAGCAGATCGCCTCCGGGCCGACGTCGGTGCCCGCGCCGAGCACCTTGCCGTCGGCGGTCTTGATCGCCGCGCCCTTCCACGGCACCAGCTCGTCGTTGACCCCGCCGATGCCGAGCGTCTTCAGGTCGGTGAACTTGTCGGCCTGCTTCTGCACCACGCTGGCCACCCGGCCGACCTCCAGGCCCTGCACGTCGGCGAGGCCGCCGCCGCCCGCGAGCTTGGTCTGCAGCGCCTGCCAGTACTGGCCCTCGTCCTGGGTGTCGGTCTGCTTGATGGTGACGTTCGGGTGCAGCTTCATGTACTCGTCGTAGAGGCCGGCCTCCTTGAACCCGAAGGTGCCGAACAGGTCCACCGTGAGGGTCACGTTGCCGGCGGCGGAGTCCTGGGAACCGGTGGTGCCGGAGCTGCTGCACGCGCTGAGCAGCAGGGCGGCGGCGAGCAGGCCGCAGCCGAGGGCCGCGGAGGAGCGGCGGGCTCTGTGGGGACGCATGGGGAGGCCTCCTGGGCGGGGCGGATGCGGGGGAAGTCGAAGGACGTGGGTGATGCGGGTCGTCGGCGCCGCCACGTTCTGAGAGCGCTCTCAACCGCTGCCGAGAGAGTGCCGGGCGGTGAACGCGCCCGTCAAGCCCTCGAAACCTGAACGTAATCTCGCGTCCTGCCCACCTGGGCATTCGAGTTCTGAACGAAACAGCCTTCGCCGCACCTGTTGACACCCCTTCAGGGACGCCCCTAGCGTCCCCGGACTGAGAGCGCTCTCAGCCACTCGCCCGCCCCCCACTCGAGGTGGACATCCATGAAGCACCGCTCCCTGCGCAGTCCGGCGGCCGCCGTGACCGCGCTGGCGCTCGCCGCGGCCGCCGCGCTGACCGCCACGGTCGGCGCCGGCAGCGCCGCGGCCGCGACCGTCCCGGTCGGCCTCGGCGGCTACACCGACGTTCGCCCGGCCGGCACCACCGGCCCCACCAACTCCGACGGCGCCCCGGTCGCCCCCAAGGTCACCGCCCGGATGGCCGGCCAGGCCGCGCCCACCAACGACTGGTGGTCCTCGCTGATCTACCAGCGCTACGCGGGCAACCCGTACTCGGAGAACCTGTACGCCCACCCGATGACCTTCAAGGCCCAGGCCGCGGGCCTGGAGGTGGGCTACCCCACCACGCCGACCATCACCTCCGACGGCCGCCAGTACGACTACACCCACGCCCGCGACCTCACCCTCGGCGTGGCCGGCCTCGACTCCCCAGACACCAAGGTCGACGGCTGGTCCGACTGGACGGTCACCCCGTACTGGTCCGACGGCGCGCACACCTTCAGCGCCACCATCGGCCACGGCCTGCCCTACGTCTACGCGCACGCCACCGGCGGCGCCGCGCAGGTCACCACCACCTCGGCGCCCACCGTCTTCGCCAACCAGGGCAACGTCCTCGGCATCACCGTCGCGGGCCACAACTACGGCCTGTTCGCCCCCACCGGCACCACCTGGAACGTCAACGGCAGCACGCTGAGCGTGGGCCTCGGCGCCAAGGACTACTACTCGGTCGCGCTGCTGCCCTCCACCGCCGACCTGGCGCTGTTCCGCACCTACGCGTACTCCTTCGTCACCGACACCGAGGTCGGCTGGAACTACGACCCGGCCGCGGGCACCCTCACCACCACCTACACCGCCACCACCACCGCGCAGGAGGGCAGCCAGAGCGGCACGCTGCTCGCCCTCTACCCGCACCAGTGGCAGGCCACCTCCGATCCGCTGACCGCGCTGACGTACACCTCGCCGCGCGGCACCATGAAGGTCCGCCAGGGCGG
The DNA here is from genome assembly GCF_040678815.1 of Kitasatospora sp. NPDC049285. Lineage (NCBI taxonomy): Bacteria > Bacillati > Actinomycetota > Actinomycetes > Kitasatosporales > Streptomycetaceae > Kitasatospora > Kitasatospora sp. NPDC049285. The sequence goes on from NZ_JBFAQR010000087.1 coordinate 9,691, forward strand.
CTCGTTCAGCACCGTGCAGTCCGTCACCGGCGTCCTGCCCTCGCTGCCCGACGTCGGCGGCTACGACCGCACCGCGCTCGACGGCTACCTGCACCAGGTCGCCGACGCGAGCGACCCGTTCAACGCCGCCACCGACACCTACTGGGTCGGCAAGGCACTCGGCCGACTCGCCCAACTCGTGCCGGTCGCCGACCAGTTGGGTGACACCGCGGTCCGCGACAAGCTGCTCGGACTGATCAAGGGCAAGCTGCAGACCTGGTTCAAGGGCACCGGCTCACCGGTCTTCGCCTACGACACCACCTGGAAGACCCTGATCGGCTACCCCGCCTCCTACGGCACCGACGCCGAACTCAACGACCACCACTTCCACTACGGCTACTTCATCCAGGCCGCCGCCACCGTCGCCCGCTACGACTCCGCGTGGGCCGCCGACTCCGCCTGGGGCGGCATGGTCAAGCTGCTCGCCAAGGACGCCGCCAACGCCGACCGCGCCGACGCCCGCTTCCCCGTGCTGCGCAACTTCGACCCGTACGCGGGCCACGGCTGGGCCTCCGGCCACGCCGGCTTCGCGGCCGGCAACAACGAGGAGTCCTCCTCCGAGTCGCTCGACTTCAGCTCCGGCCTGATCCTGTACGGCGCCGCCACCGGCGACAACACGCTGCGCGACCTCGGCGTCTACCTGTACACCACCGAGGCCAACGCGGTGCAGCAGTACTGGTTCGACGCCGACCACCGGGCCTTCCCGGCCGGCTTCCAGCACGGCACGGTCGGCATGGTGTGGGGCGACGGCGCCGCCTACTCCACCTGGTGGACTGCCGCGCCCGGCATGATCCACGGCATCAACTTCCTCCCCGTCACCGGCGGTTCGCTCTACCTGGCGCGCCGCAAGGACGACCTGGCGGCCAACCTCGCCGAGCTGAAGGGCAACAACGGCGGCGTCTTCACCGACTGGCGGGACCTGCTCTGGGAGGCCGAGGCACTCACCGACCCCGCCGCCGCCAAGGCCGACTGGGACGCCGGGAACGCCGGGTACACCCCCGAGGAGGGCGAGTCCAAGGCGCACACCTACCACTGGATCTACAACCTCGCCGTCCTCGGTACCCTCGACCCGGCCACCACCGCCGACACCCCCACCGCCGCGGTCTTCGTCAACGGCGCCACCCGCACCCACGTGGCGCACAACTACACCACCGCGGCCCGCACCGTCCGGTTCTCCGACGGCTACACCCTGACCGTCCCGGCCCGCTCCACCGCCAGCGAGCGCGGCACCAAGCCCGACGGCGGCGCCGGCGGTGTCAGCCCCTCCCCCACCCCGTCGACGTCCGCCTCGCCCTCGCCGTCGCCGTCGCCGTCCGCGAGCAACTCCCCGTCCCCGTCGGCCAGTCCGACCGTGCCGCAGACCACCGCCAACACCTTCTACCTGCAGCCCGGCGGCACGCTGACCCCCGGCTACGGCACCGGCGCCACCGCCGACACCGTCGTCTCCGGCGGCGGCGGCAACCACGACGGCGCCCCCTACCAGCCGCTGACCTACACCATCAGCCACGTCACCGGGACGCTCCGCCCGAGCGCCACCACCGACTTCGACCTCTACGTCGACGCCGGCGCCAACGTCGCCCTCGGCCAACAGGCCCGCGTCTCCTACGACTTCACCGGCGACGGCACGTACGACCGGACCGAGACCTACCGCTACTTCGCCACCGACCCGGTGACCGGCTGGGAGCGCTACAACGCCACCGCGTCCGGCCTCCAGGCCACCACCGGCTCCGCGCCCGCCAACCTCGCCAACGCCACCGTCCGGATCGAGATCTGGCCCGCCATCGGCAACGCCCCCGCCCAGCTGCGCACCGGCGCCACCCAGGCCCAGGGCAACGCCTCCGTCCTGCGGATCCCCTACAACTGACCCGCCGTCACCCCGAAAGCACCGAGCCCCGGGCCGCCCACGGCCCGGGGCTCCGGCGTCCGGCCGGGGCGGGCCGGCGGAAATCCGCTTGCCCACGTCAACGCTCCCGTCGAGGATCGGCGGATGAGCCACGTGATACGAGCCGTCACCGCCGAGGACTGGCGGCAGGTCAGGGACCTGCGACTGGACGCCCTGCGCGACCCGGTGGCGGGCATCGCCTTCCTCGACACCTACGACAACGCCGCCGCCCAGCCCGACGAGGTCTGGCAGGCCCGCGCGGCCGGCTCCCGCAGCGAGCTGATCGCCCAACAGTTCGTCGCCGAGCGGCCCGACGGCGGCTGGGACGGCTCGGTCACCGTGCTCATCGAACAGGCCGGCCACGGCGACGTCTTCGGCGCCCCGATCGACGTCACCCAGGCCCACCTGGTCGGCGTCTTCGTCCGCCCGGAACACCGCGGCACCGGCCTGGCCCGCGCCCTGTTCGACGCCGCGATCGCCTTCGCCCAGGCGCACGACGAGCCCGAGGTCTCCCGCGTGCGCCTCTACGTCCACCAGGACAACCACCGGGCCGAGGCCTTCTACCGCAAGCTCGGCTTCACCCGCAGCGGCCACCAGGTCCCGGTCCCCGGCGACGACTCCGCCGTCGAGAACGAACTCGTCCTCGGCTGACCGCGCCCGCGAGGGCGGATCAGCCGCCGAACGGACCGTCCAGCGCCGCCCACTGCAGCAGCATGACGGTCTTGCCGTCGGCGATCCGCCCGTCCCGGACCATCGCGCGCGCCTCACCGAAGGGCACTTCCAGCACCTCGATGTCCTCGCCGTCCTCCTCCAGCCCGCCGCCGTCCCCGGTCCGGTCGCCCGGACGGTAGGGGGCGGCGTAGAAGTGCAGCCGCTCGGTGACCGAACCCGGGCTCATGTAGGCGTCGAAGACGTGCGTCAGCGGCCCCAGCTCCACGCCGAGCTCCTCCGCGGCCTCCCGCCGGATCGCCGCCAGCGGCTCGTCGCCGTCCAGCAGCCCGGCGGCCGCCTCCACCAGCATCCCGTCCGGATGCCCGTTGACGTAGGCCGGGTACCGGAACTGACGGATCAGCAGCACCGTCCCGCGCTCCGCGTCGTACGGCAGGACGACCGCGCCGTTGCCGCGGTCGTACGTCTCGCGCTGCTGGGTGACCCAGCGCCCGTCGCGCCGGCGGTAGTCGAAGGTGGTGCGGCGCAGCACGTGCCAGCCCTGCGAGGTGAGTTCGACGTCCCGGACCACCACGCCGGGGTTGCGGTCCAGCTCGCGCCCGGCCCGGTCGAGGCCGGTGCGCCCCCGGTGGTCGGGGACGTCGACGCCGGGGCGGTGCGGGTCGGTGGTGCGGGCGGTCCGTGTGGTGTCGTCCATGGCGCGCTACGATACACGCAGAAACGTGCAAGAACGGGAGAGAACACGGATGCTGGCTGCCGAACGCCGCGACCACCTGCTGGCCCTGCTCGCCCGCCAGGGCAAGATCGTCGCCAAGGACGTCGCCGCCGACCTGGGCATCTCCGAGGACAGCGTGCGCCGCGACCTGCGCGACCTCGCCGCGGAAGGGCTCTGCCACCGCGTCTACGGCGGCGCCCTGCCCGTCTCCCCCGCGGTCGCCGACTACGCGGCCCGGCAGAGCGTCGCCCCGGACGGCAAGCAGCGGGTGGCCCGCACCGCCGCCGCCCTGATCCGCCCCGGCGCCGCCGTGATCCTGGACGGCGGCACCACCGCCCTCGCGGTCGCCCGCCTGCTGCCGCCCGACCTGGCCTGCACCGTGATCACGCACAGCCCGACCGTCGCCACCGCCCTGCTCGACCACCCTCTGGCCGAGGTCTTCCTGCTCGGCGGCCGGCTCTTCAAGCACTCCGCCGTCACCTGCGGCGCCGCCGCCGTGGAAGCCGCCCAGAACGTCTCCGCCGATCTCTGCCTGCTCGGCGTCACCGGCGTCCACCCCGAAGCCGGCCTCACCACCGGCGACCCCGACGAGGCCGCCATGAAGCGCGCCCTCGCCGCTCGCGCCGCCGACACCTACGTCCTGGCGTCCTCGGAGAAGATCGGCGCCGCCTCCCCCTACCGCGTCCTCCCCTGGGACAAGATCACCGCCCTCGTCACCGACGCCGACCCGGAGCACGAAGTCCTGACCCGCCTCGCCGCCCAGGGCGTCGAGGTCGTCCGGGCCGCCTGATGCCACCGGACCGCAGGCCGGGCCCGGCGGGTTCGACGCCGGGCGAGCCCGTCCGCGCGCTACCGGCCGGGCGTCGACGATCCGGCCGACGGCCGGACCGGGGTACCCGTCTGCACGGTGACGCACCAGCCGTCGCCCACCGGGGCAAAGATCTGCCCGGGCGGGCAAGCGGTCGGCGCGGGCGCCCGGCTGGCCGACGGACGGGCGTTCACCGGCGACATGTCGCCCGGCCCGGCGGTGGACGGCTTCGCCGTCGGCGTCCGGGGCCGCCCGGACGTGCTCGGCGCGGGCGTGTCGACCGCGGTCTGCGAGGGCTCGACGCTGGGCTCGGCGCTCGCAGCGGCGGACGGCGTCGCGGCAGGGCTGCCGGGGAGTTCGGCCGGGCCGCCGCTCGGAGCCGGCGTGTCCGCGCTCGCACTCGCGACCGGTGCCCGGCCCGTCGGCCCCGGCCGCTCGGCACCGGACAGCGCCACGACCACGCCGCTCCCGGCCAGCAGCAGGACACCGCCACCGGCGGCCGCCAGCAGGACGGCCTTCCGCCGCCCGGCCGGCCCGGACCGCGCCACCCGCTCACCGTCATGCTGCACCGTGGCGCCCCCACCGCTCCCGATCAACCGCTCGAACGGCGCGCAGCCTAGCGGACCGTACCGCCGCGCCGACCGGCCCGGCTCGACCTGACCCGGGCTCAGGCGGACTCGCGGATCACCAGCCCCGTCGGGATGATCACCGAGGACGGTGCGGAGGCACCCGCGTCGTTGAGGCGGCGCAGCAACAGACGGGTCATCAGGCGGCCCATCTCCTCGATGTCCTGACGGACCGTGGTCAGGCGCGGCTCGGTCCACTCCGCGATCGACTCGACGTCGTCGAAGCCCACCACCGCGACGTCCTGCGGCACCCGCCGCCCGGCGGCCTTGAGCACCCGCAGCGCGCCGGAGGCCATCGCGTCGGAGGCCGCGAAGACGGCGTCCACGTCCGGTCGGCGGGCCAGCAGCTCGGCCATCGCGCGGCCGCCGCCGTCCGCGGTGAAGTCGCCGACGGCGATCAGCTCGGGGTCGCCGTCGGGGAGCAGGTCGCGGTAGCCGTCGAGGCGGTCGACGGAGGAGGTCTGGTCGAGCGGTCCGGTGATGGTGGCGATCCGGGTCCGGCCGAGCGCCTTCAGGTGCTGCACCGCGAGGCGGGCGCCGCCGCGGTTGTCGCTGTCGACGTAGACCAGGTCGCGGTCGGACTCGGCGCCGGGCCAGCCGGGGCGGCCACCTATCACGAAGGGGAGGCCGAGGCGGCGGGCGGTGTCGGGGGTGGGGTCGGCCTGGTGGAGGGAGAACAGCAGCACGCCGTCGACGTGGCCGCCGGCCAGGTAGCGGCCGATCCGCTCGTGGTCGCGCTCGTCCTCGGCGAGCAGCAGCACCATCTGGTTGTCGGCGGCGGAGAGTTCGCGGCTGATGCCGCGCAGGTGCTGGGCGAAGAACGGGTCGGAGAAGATCCGGCTCTCGGGTTCGGCGACCACCACCCCGATCGCCCGGTTGCGGCGGGTGACCAGGGTGCGCGCGGCCAGGTTGGGGACGTAGCCCAGCTCGTCGACGGCGCGCTGGACCTTCTCCCGCAGCGCGGCGCGGACCCCCGCGCCGCCGTTCACCACCCGCGAGGCGGTGGCCCGCGAGACACCCGCCAGCTCGGCCACCGACTCCAGGGTGGGACGCCCGGCCGGTCCTGCCTCGGCCCGCGTCTCGGCTTCCGACACCCTGGGCTCCTCTCCGCGTCCGCCGACCGGGCCGCGCCTCGGTCGCTACCAGCAGCCTAGCGGGTCGACCGGCACTCTGAGAGCGCTCTCAACAAGCTGGCGCACCCGGCCTCGCCTCAGACCGTCACCACCTGCCGCTCGCCCGCCTCCACGGCGACGGTCAGCCGGTTGCCGGGCGGCGGGAACGGGCAGATGAAGTGGTCGGCGAACGCGCACGGCGGCAGGTACGCGCGGTTGAAGTCCAGCACGGTGTTTCCGTCGGCGTCGGGCGCGGGCAGCGTCACGAACCGGAAGCGGTAGGTCTCGTGGCCGCTGGTGGTGTCCGCGATGACGCCGCTGAGCCGGTTGCCGGAGCGGCCGACGGTCAGCGTGTGCGGCTCGCCGCACAGCGTGAACGCGACCTGGCCGGTCACCGCGAGCGGGCGATCCCGGCCGTCGGCGTTCTCCACCACCACCGCCCGCTCCCCCGTGTCGAACGGGGTGTAGACGGCGGGCACCGCCCAGTCGGGGGCGTACGGGAAGAGCGAGATGCCGGCGAACCCCGTCCGAGTGGGCGCGTCCGGGTCGAAGACCCGCAGCGCCAGCTCGCCCTCCCGCTCGATCGGCACCAGCCTGCGCTGCCCCAGCACGGCGATCTGCGGCTCCGGGTCGCCGTCCGTCCGCAGCGCCACCGCGCCGGTCAACTCGCCGTCGCCGCGCTCCAGTCGCACGCCGGCGCCGGGCGCCAGCACCGTCCGCACCAGGCCGTCCTCGGCCCACCATCGGCCCGGCAGGCCGGGGATCTCCCCCGGCTCGGGCTCCAGCCAGTGGGTGCCGGTCAGTGCCAGCGGCCCGTGCGGCGCACTCACCGCCGCGGTCCGCGACTCCGTCCAGCGCTGCCACGCGTCGGCATCGGTCTCGGTCATCGCTCACCCTCCCAAGTCGTGGTTACGGTACGGACGTTCGGAAGCATCAGGCGTCGGCGGACGGCCGCCCGGCGAGCGGGCGGAACAGGCCCTCCTGCATCACGGAGACGACCAGCCGGCCGCTGCGGTCGTAGATCTCGCCGCGGGCCAGGCCGCGCGCGGCGTGCGCGATCGGGGCCTCCTGCTGGTAGAGCAGCCAGTCGTCGGCGCGGAACGGGCGGTGGAACCACATCGCGTGGTCGAGCGAGGCCATGTCGAAGTTCCGCTCGCCCCACAGCGGTTCGACCGGGGCGCGGACGGCGTCCAGCAGCGTCATGTCGCTGGCGTAGGTCAGCGCGCAGACGTGGATCAGCGGGTCGTCGGGCAGCTCGCCGTTGGTGCGCAGCCACACGCCGCTGCGCGCCTCCACGCCGTCGAGCTCCTCGCGGCTCCACCGCAGGCGGTCCACGTAGCGGATGTCGAAGGGCTGGCGCCGGCTGATGAACGGCGGGAGTTCGCCGAGCTTGGCGCCGACCTCGTCCAGGGCGCTGGGCAGCGCCTCGGGGCCGGGCACGTCCGGCATGGTCATCTGGTGCTCGATGCCGCCGGGTTCGGGCTTGTGGAAGTCCGCGGTCAGCGCGAAGATCGACCGCCCGCCCTGGATGCCGAGCACCCGGCGGGTGGTGAAGGAACGGCCGTCGCGGATCCGGTCGACCTGGTAGACGATCGGCACGCCCGGGACGCCGGGGCGCAGGAAGTACGCGTGCAGGGAGTGCACCGGCCGGTCCGGGTCCACCGTCCGGCCCGCCGCGACCAGCGCCTGCCCGGCCACCTGCCCGCCGAAGGTGCGCTGCAGCGCCTCCTCGGGGCTGCGGCCGCGAAAGATGTTCAGCTCGATCCGCTCCAGGTCGAGCAGGTCGACGAGCTGGTCGACGGGGGTTCCCATGGGTGGCTTCCTCTCCTGGCGGCCGTCCGGTCCTCGAGCGCCGGCGCCCACCGCGTTCGTCCAGCACAAGTCTCCTTGCGCCCCGGGAATTCCCGTGGGGCGACCCGCCGCCCGCGGGTCACTCCGGGCCCGGCCCGCCGCGTCCCCGGTCACGGCAGGCCCGTCTGCCGGACGGTGATGTTCAGCCGCCCGACCAGCCCGAGGCCCGGGTCGGCGGTGCCCGGCAGGGTGCGCACCACGCCGTGGTAGGCGAAGCGCATCTCGCCGCCGAACACCAGCAGGTCGCCGCTGCGCAGTTCCAGGTCGGTCCACGGCCGGGTCCTGGTCTCGGTGTTGCCGAGCCGGAACACGCAGTCGTCGCCGAGCGACAGCGACACCACGGGGGCGTCCACCCGCTCCTCCCGGTCGCGGTGCAGGCCCATCTTCGCGCCGTGCGGGTAGTGGTTGACCAGCGCCACGTCCGGCGCGTAGCCGACCGCGCCGGCGATCTCCGCCGCCCGCGCGCCGTACGCCTCGTCGACCGCCCGCCGGGCCAGCGCGCCGAGCTCCGGCGGGAACGCCTTCACCGGCGCGCCGTCGCCGTCCACCACCGTCCGCGCGTACCCGTACGGGTACCAGTGCCAGCCCAGGCAGACCGTCCGCACCGACATCACCCCGCCGGTCGGCAGCGTCACCGTGCGCATCCCCGCCGGCGGACGCGCCCACTCCCGGCAGGCGGCGACCAGCTCGCGCTGCCGCGCCCCGTCCAGCCAGCCGGGCAGCAGCACCACCCCGGGCGCGGGCTCCTGGCGCCCGCGCCCGAACAGCTCCCCGGCGAACCCGCTCATCCCCTCATCCTCGCACCGGGGCCTGGGTGTCACCGCCGCCCGTCCGACCTGACGGACCGTCGTCCGCTCACCGGACGAGCGGCCCGCCCCGCCCGTGGCCCTCCGGTCGGCCCCGCGGTCATCCTCTCGGCGTACCCGCCGGGCGGGCGCGCGGGCGTCCCGCATGCGGACGGCGCGCGGGCGCTCCACGCTGGGGGGAGGCCGTGCCGAGGCGGGAGGAGCCGCGATGCAAGCCTTGGAGTTCCGCGTGGTCGACCTGCCGGAGGGCTCACTGCACAAGACGGCGGTGCTGGTGCTGGGCCGCCACCGGGCGGTACTGGTCGGCACCGGGTTCCGGTTGTCGGACGGCCGGCGGCTGGTGCGCGAGATCCGCTCGTCGGGCCGGCAGCTGGCCGCGGTGCTGATCGACCACGCCGCCCCGGACTGCTACTTCGCGGCGGAGGAGGTCCGCGACGCCTTCCCGGAGGCCCGTTTCCTGGCGCCCGAGCCGGTGGCCGAGCGGATCGAGCGCGACTATCCCGCGCACCGCGCCACCTGGGCCCGGCTCGGGCCCGAACTGCCCACCCGGCTGGTCGCGTTGGAGCCGCTGACCGGCGACGCCGTGGAGCTGGAGGACCACCGGCTGGAGCTGCGCGGCGCCTCCCTGGGGCTGCCCGACCACCACTACCTGTGGGAGCACCGCAGCCGCACCCTGCTCGGCGGCCCGCTGCTCTACCTCGGCGTCCACCCGTGGACCGCCGACACCCCGCGGGTCGCCCAACGCGAGGCCTGGATCGCCCTGTTGGACGAGATGGCCGCGCTGGAGCCGGCCCGCGCCGTCCCCGGCCACCGCCACACCGAGCTGCCGCTGCCGCCCGACGGCACCCCGGACCCGATCGCCTGGACCGCCGACTACCTGCGCGCCTTCGAGACCGAGCTCGGCAAGCCCGCCGACCCGGCGGCCGTCGAGGCCGCGATGCTGCACCGGTACCCGGACGCGGCGGTGCCCTTCGCCGTCGAACTCGGCGCCCGCGCCGCCAAGGGCGAGCTCACCTGGGCCTGAACCGGCCCGCCCCGCCGGAACCCCTGCGCACTGTACCTACTGGTATGTACAGTGCGCCGCATGAGCACCGCCGACCGCCTGATCGAGAGCACCCGCGAGCTGCTGTGGGAGCGCGGCTACACGGGCACCAGCCCGAAGGCCATCCAGCAGCACGCGGGGGCCGGCCAGGGCAGCATGTACCACCACTTCGCGGGCAAGCCCGAGCTGGCGCTGACCGCGATCCGCCGTACCGCCGAGGAGCTCCGGGCCACCGCCGAGGAACTGCTCTCCGGGCCCGGCACCGCCGTCGACCGGGTCGCCGCCTACCTGCGGCGCGAGCGCGAGGTGCTGCGCGGCTGCCCGATCGGCCGACTCACCCAGGACCCCGAGGTGATGGCCGACCCGGTGCTGCGCGCTCCCGTCGAGGAGACCCTCGGCTGGCTGCGCGGCCGCCTGGCCGAGGTGCTCGCCGAGGGCCGCGCGGCCGGACAGCTCCCCGCCGCCACCGACCCGCAGGCCACCGCCGCCACCGTCGTCGCCGTCCTCCAGGGCGGCTACGTGCTGGCCCGCGCCGCCGGCACCCCCGCCCCGTTCCACCAGGCGGTCGACGGCCTGCTCGCCCTGCTCGCCGCCCCGCCCGCCCTCCCCTGAGCCGAGAGGTCCCCGTGCACGCCAAGCAGTACGAGATCACCCTGCCCGCCGACTACGACCTCGACGTGATCCGCCGCCGCATCGCCGCCGGCGCCCCGCTGCTGGACGACCGCCCCGGCCTGGGCTTCAAGGCGTGGCTGCTGCGCGAACGCGGCGTGGACGGCTCGCCGGTGAACCAGTACGCGCCGTTCTACCTCTGGCAGGACGCCGGGGCGATGGCCGCGTTCCTGGTCGGCGGCGGCGGCTTCCACCACATCGTGCGGGACTTCGGCCGCCCCGCGGTCGGCGACTGGACGCCGCTCGGCCAGTACCCGGGCCCGGCCCGCGCGAGCGCCCCCGGCTACGCCACCCGCGCCCTGACGCCCGTCCCCACCGACCCGGACCCGCTCGCCCTGGCCGCCACCGTCGACCGCGCGCTCGACGCGCTGCGTGCGCTCGCCGAACGCCCGGGCGTGCACACCGCACTGCTCGCGCTCGACCCGGGGCGCTGGGAGCTGCTGCGCTTCACGCTCTGGCAGGACGCGCCGACCGAGGACACCGGCACCGTCTACCGCGTCCCGCACCTGTCCGCCCCGGGCCTCGCCGACCTCCCCGCCGGGCGCACCTGGTAGCGCCTGGCAGCACCCGGGGCTACTGCAGGACGCCGATGTCCCGCGCGCAGGAGCGCCACGCGTTCCAGCCCTGGCGGCGCAGGATCTCCTCCGCCACGGCGATCTGCTGGCGCCGGGAGGCATGGTCGGGCCGGTCGGAGTAGCGCAGGCCGCCGGACTCCCGCCAGGTCGGCGGCCAGATCTGCAGGCCGCCGTAGTAGCCGTTGCCGGTGTCGGCCCGCCAGTCGCCGTCGCTCTCGCAGTCGGCGAGGCGGTCCCACACCAGGTCCGGGGTGGGCTGGCGGGCGAAGGACAGCGCGGCCGCCGACGGGAGCAGCAGGCCGAGCGCCAGCACGCCGCGGCCGAGCAGGGGCGTCCGCCGGGGCGGCGAGGCGGGGCGCAGCCGGGGCTTCCGCAGGTGGGGCTTTCGCAGCCGGGGCATCCGCAGGTGGGGCATCCGCATTCCACCGACGCTAAGCAGCCGGCGGGTCGGCCACCCGCGGAGCGCCCCCAGCCGGGTGGTCGGGGCGCCCGGCGGCCTGACGGACGGTCAGGCGGGCGGAACGGCGGAAGCCGCCACCCCGAGCGCGGGGGTGGCGGCTTCACGCCGACAGGGTGGGATCAGCCGATCCCGGGGGAAGCGGGGCTTCCGGTGGGGCTTCAGACGGAGAGGACCTGGCCCGGGAAGATCAGGTCCGGGTTGCCGCCGACGACGCCGGTGTTGTTGTTGTACAGCGCGTGCCAGTCGACGCCCAGGCCGGCGGCGATCTTGGACAGGGTGTCGCCGGACTTCACCGTGTAGGTGCCGCCCTTGGCGGTGTTGGTCGGGGCCGCGGCGGGCTTGTCCTTCCAGGTCTGCTTCGGCGCCTGCTGCTGGGCCGGGGCGGTCTCCTGGGCGGCGGCCTTCGGGGCCTGCGCGCGGGTCTCGGAGCGCGAGGCCTTCGAGGAGTCGGCGGTCGCGGCCGAGGAGGAGCTCGACTTCGCGGCGGACGAGGAGGAGGTGGAGGCGGTCGACGAGGAGGTGTCGACCTGCGCCGGGGCGCCGCCCTTGGTCAGGCCGGCCACCACCGAGCAGACCGGCCAGGCGCCGGGGCCCTGGTCGGCCAGCACCTTCTCGGCGACGGAGATCTGCTGCGCCTTGGTGGCCAGGTTGGCCTGCGCGGCGTAGGCGGTGCCGCCGTACGCGGCCCAGGTGGAGGAGGTGAACTGCAGCCCGCCGTAGAAACCGTTGCCGGTGTTGATCGACCAGTTGCCGGTCGACTCGCACATCGCCACCTTGTCCCAGGTGGAGACGTCCGCGGCGGAGGCCGAGGTGGCCGTGACGAGGCCGGCCACCGGGACGGCGAGGAGGGCGCCGCCCACGACCGCCGCGCGGACGCGGTTGCGCTTGAGGGCGGAGGTGGCAGCGGCGGTCTCGTTACGGAAGATCATGAGATTCCTCTCGACAATCCCGGGGGTGGGCAGGCGGAACCAGGCCCTGCACGCAGGGATTTCGTCTCGCTCGCCAGGTCCGGTGGGCGGCGGTGCACGTGTCGGACGTACCGCGCCGTCGCTTCGGGGGTGAACCACCCGGGAGGTGCTCGATGCACCGGCCACGAACCTACGAACACCGCGGACCGGCCGCCAAACAGTTTCGGATCCGCCCAGGTCATGCGCCCGTTACCGGCGGTATGGATCTAGTTAACCAAGGCAATTTGCCCGATTTGTCCTGGTATTCGAAGATCAAACCATATCGGAATATGGTCCCGGTCACAGTTTGGCCCGTGTGAGGTCGGGCACAGCGTCGACACATTGCGACCGGAGGCACACACAGGGCTGTCAGATCCGACGCAATTCCCGTCGTCCGGAGCGCCACCCGTGACCCCAGCCACAACCTCCCGTTGGTAATGGCGTTCGGCGCGTCCCGCGCCGCGCACCCGGGAGGTCCCCACCCGGGCGCATAAGAGGACGAACGAGGAGTGGTTGTGCCGCGCATGCTTGAGGTGAGCGAGGACGTACGCGCCGAGATCGGCGACGACGAGGCCGAGAGCCTGCTGGCCGGAGCCCACGCGCCGGACTCCTACGACTGCACCTCCTGCCGACAACCGGGCGACTCGCTGCGCGAGCCGACCAGCACGGTGCTGTTCGTCGGCGACGAGACCGCGGTGCTGGCCTTCGCGCACGCCCGCTGCATCCCGTCGCAGGTGGTGCCGGTCGCCGAGGAGCAGCTGCGCGGCGCGGTGGCGTCGATCAGCCAGTCGCAGGACGCCCCGGCGGCGCTCGCCCCCGAGCCGGTCGAGCCGGCCCAGCCGGTCGTCATCCCGGAGCCGATCACCGCCCCGCGGACCGTGATGCGCGGTCAGTCGCAGCCCGCCGTCCTCGGCGTGACCTGCGGGATCGTGCTGTGCGGGGACACCCAGCACGCCGCCCTGGTGGTCGAGCCGACCGGCCCGGTGGGCCGCCCGGGCAGCCAGGAAGGCGAGGACGAGTTCCTCGCGCTGCTCACCGAGCACGGCTTCCAACTCGTCCAGGACGTCAACCAGGCGCCGGTACGGCCCCGCTCCGGCTGGTCGGTGCTGATGGCGATGGGCCAGCTGCACGCGATCCTGCAGCCGTCCGCCACTGGCGGCTCGGCCGCCTGGTGGCAGGCCCACCAGCCGCTGCAGGTCACCCCGGCGTGGCGGGCCGCGGCGGCCCGCAAGTCCGAGGTGATCATGTTCGCGGTGCCGGCCGGCACGGTCGGGCGGCAGCCCCGGGAGGACCTGCTGCGCCTCGCCCTGGACCGGGGCGCCGCCCGCGGCCTGGTGGGCGCCGCGATGCTCCCGCTGGCCGGGACCTGAGCGGGCCCGCGCCGATGAGCGACCCCGTGAACGACCCCGCCGCCGCCCCGGCCGCTCCCGACGAGCCGTCAACCCCGGCCGCCGATCAGGTGGTTGAGGCCGACCCGGACGGCGGACTTGGCATAGGACAGGGCGAGCCGCCCCCGCATCCCCGGCCGGTCTCGCTCGTTGGCTCCTACGTGTACAGCTACGACCTCGCCTCCCCCAGCCGCCCCGCCGTCCCCTCCCCCACCGGCGTCGGCCGGTCGATCCCGAGCATGCGCCCGTCGTACGACGCGGAGCACCCGGTCTCGGCCACGCCGATCTACGACTCGCTGTACTCCGAATACCGCAGGCTGTTCCGCGCCCTGCCGGGCGACCGCTCCGGCGAGGAGGGGATGCGGTTCACCGGCTTCGCGGTCCGCGACCCGCAGCCGCCGGACGCCACCCGCGAGGGCCTGCCCTACCCGCAGCACCAGACGTTCGAGACCTACGCGGGCCAGGCGCACGGCGCGCCGCAGTTCATGCCCGCGCAGGCCACCGCGCCGACCGGCGGCCAGGGCTGGGTGGCCTCCGGCTACCTCGGCCCGGGCCAGCCGTCCGGCTCCGGCGGCCGGCACCGCTCGATGCTCTCCCTGCCGCCCGGCCGGGATTCCTAATGCCGTTGTCAACTAGCTGCTGGGACGGGCGCACTGCGCTCGTAGGGTCGCCCGTCCCGCAGCAAGGCCCAAAGGACGTTGACCC
>NZ_JBFAQR010000088.1:0-10620 GCF_040678815.1 Kitasatospora sp. NPDC049285
CCCCGCGGGGGGCGCCCCGCCCGGGGGCGGGCGCCCGGAGGCGCCAGGGGCCGCCCGGCCGGCCGGGCGGGGGCGGCCCTCGGCCGGCCGCCTCCCGGCCCGGGGTCAGTCCGCCCGCCGGGAGCGGACGACCACGACGCCTTCGTCCTGTACGACGTGGACGTAGTGGATCTCGTCCGGCCGGGTCGCCGGGTAGGCGGCATCGAGGCGCTCGCCGACCTCCACCTGCGTCGGGTGGAGTCCGCAGAGCCTGGCCACATGGTCACGCACCGCGATTTCGGCCAGGTGGTCCACCCCCTTCGCTCCGTCCGGGAGCCCGTAGGCGTGCGCGACCGTGCTGTGCAGCCAGTCGCAGCTCTCCACGTCGTCAGCGGTGAGGCGTGTGACGTCATCGCGGGTGGTGGACAGTCCGAGGCCCTCTGCGTACCGGTGGTCCCTCAGGAATGCCATCCGCTGTGGCCGGCCGGCGCGGCCCAGGGGCCCCTGCGGCAGCAGGATCTCCACCAGGCGCATCGTGACGGCCGTGCGACCGCCATGAGCGATCTGGATGTCGAACACCGGCAGCGTACGGTCCCCGTCGTCGAAGCCCGCGAACCGGACCTCCACGGCAACCTCGCCCTCCTGGGGCAGGGGCTCGAAGACGTCGAGCCGTGCCAGGCGGTGCGGATAGGCGACCGTGCCGTCCGGGATCTCCTCCGACCACTGGCTCAGCCGGTCGTGCGGGATCCCGTGTGTCGCGGCGTCGAGCAGTCCCTGGTGAAGCAGCCCGCGTGGGACGCCGCCGCGTCCGGCCTCCAGCATTGCCGAGGAGCCGGCGGCCCCGATGCGGAGCGACGTCAGGTACTGGAAGGCCGGCCCGTGCATCAGCGCCCCTTCGGCGTACGGGTCCGGTACGGGGACGGCGTCCGCCGGTGGCGCGAGGACCGGCGGCGGATCCGAGCGGCCCGGGCCGGTCCGGACGATCCCACGAGCGACCGGCTCGAATCGGGACAGGGTGGCCGTGCGGGCCCTGCGCCAGGCAAGCAGGGTCACCGCGACCTCCCCTTCGTGGAGATCGGTACCAGGGGCGACCTCGCAGCGCACCGTCACCGGTTCGGCGAGCGGGATCCACCGGTACAAGCGCACGTCCCGCAGTCCGGTGACCGGGAGGCCGGTGTGCTCGGCGGCGGCGGTCGCGAGCAGGTCGACTGTGGACATCATCGGCAGGGTCGGCACCGACCAGGTGGGGCAGTGGTCCAGCAGCCACCCGTCGACGGCCGGGTCCAGTGCCAGGGCTGCGCCTTCGGAGCCGAGCGAGCCGGGGACCGACTGTCCGACGGGCTCGGAGGCGTCCTCGACGATCCGCATCGCCAGCCCGTCGACGCGGTAGATCCGCCTGCCGTCGACCCAGAGCCAGGCGTCGGCCACTGCGAAGGGGCCGACCTCGTCCACCCCACTGCGCACGATCTCCATCTCGACGGTGATCCGACGGTCGGACGGAACCACCTGGCCACGGTATTTCCAGTTCAGGGTGCTGCCGGTGCCCACCGCTTCGAAGCGAGGGTTGCGCAGACCGGTGCCGAGGCCACGCTCGATCATGTGGAACTGTAGCAGTTGGGCCATCGCCTCCAGGCCGAGCGAACCGGGTTGGACGGGGTCCTGGAAGAAGTGGGCCTTGAAGTACCACTCCTGCGGGTCGACGTCTTTCTCCGCGCGCAGCCTGCCGAGCCCGGCCTGGCCTCCCTCTGGCCAGTATCCGACGACACGGTCGAGCATCAGCAACATCGGGCCGGCCAGGCGCAGCGGTCCCTCGCAGTAGCGGGCCGGACGGGCCGTCAGGTCGACGTGCCAGGATGACTCCTCCGGATGGGAGCGCTCGTCGTCCACGGGTGGCAGACCGGCCTGGTTCTCGAAGGCGTCTGGGGGGAAGTACCCGAAGACGGTCGAGGCGGTGAAGACGGGTGCGCCGTCGGCGGTGCACCGCACCTCGAATGTTTCGATGATCATACCGTCGCTCTGAGCGATGTGGGTGACCTCCGCGCGGGTCCGCAGCGTCCGTGTGCCGGGGAGCACTTCGGCGTGCATGGTGCCGGTGCCGTCGAGATTTCGGAACAGCACGTCCGTCTCGACGCGCAGGGCGCTGCCCACGTAGGAGGCGAGCCAGCCGCACGGCTGCAGGGCGACCTCCAGCAGTACCGCGAGCGGCATGGCGCCGCTCGCGTTCTGCTCGCGGTACCAGACCTCGTCGGGGACGTCGTACTCGGCTTCGACCCAACTGCCTTCCTGCATACCGTTCTGAGGGCCGTGGACGGCACTGATCCGGGACATGAAGTGGTACGGGGGCCCCGGGAGCCGGGCGACCCTGCGGTGGCTGTCGAAGACCTCGTGCATGGGGCCGAAGGCCTCCGACGGCCGGCCCCAGGCGGCAGCGAGCAGCGAGTGTCGGTCGAAGGGGAAGCCGTCGACCGCCGCCACCGTGGAGGTCTCGACCTGGCCGCGCAGGCCGGCGAGTTCCCGTGCCGGCACCGGGAGCCCGGTGCTCTGCTCGGCCGGTCCGGACAGCTGCTTCCAGTGCGTGAGCGGCCAGTCGGGGACCAGCCGCACGCCCAGGCCGCGCGCGTGGAAGGCCTTGACCCCGTCGACGGTGCACAGCACGTCCGCGAAGAGCGTGGGAGTGGGGCCGGCGGACACCTTCGTGACGAACACCTCGTAGCTGAGGTCGCGGCTCTCCGGAGTGATCTGGCCGCGGCAGCGCATCGCGTACGGCTCCTCGGGGACGGGCTCGAAACGCCAGCCGTCCCGCTCCGCCGTGAAGCCCAACGCGGCCAGGTGGAAGGCCATCGCCTGGAGGCAGCCCTCGAACATGAGTGTGCCGGGCATGCAGGGATCGTTCTTGAAATGGCCTTCAAAGTACCAGTCGTCGGGCGACACGCGGCGCTCCGCCCTGAGGTAGCCACGCCCCCAGGGACCGCCGTCGGGCTCGAACGCGGAGACCTCGTCGAGGAAGAGCATCCGGCCCTCCCCCAACTGCGGGCTGCGGATGTGCGAGCGGGTCGCCTCCCAGCCGACACCGAAGCAGTCGTAGGGGCGGCCCGCGGCCAGAGCCCTGACCCGGGCGGGACCGAACGAGCGATGGTCGGTGCGGATCGCGGGTGGGTCGACGACCGCGGCCGGTGCGATCTCCGCCGCCGGATCCCACAGCACACCGCGTGTCGCGGCGAGTTCGGCGTCGGTGAAGAATCCCGCCTGGCCGTCGCGGGCCGACAGGCGCAGTTCGCCGTCGACGTAGCAGTCGTAGTGGAAGAAGAAGATCCGCACGCCGTCGTGCTCGCCGTGGCCGTCGATCCGGATCTCGAACCGGAGCGTCTCACCGGGGACCGGCAGGCTGCCGTGGTAGGTCAACTCGCAGCCGAGCAGCCGGTAGACACGCTCGCCGCGGTTCAGCAGATCAGCACCGAGCCAACTGATCAGCAGCAGGTCGGCCTGACCTGCCTCGACCATGATCCCGGCCGGCATTCGCCCGGTCGGATCGAGGTACCAGCTGTCGAGTTCGACGTCAGTCTCGGTCCAGATCGTGCCGGTCCCCATGGAGGTCGGCACGGCGTCGATGCCGGTGACCCGGTCGGCCAGCAGCATCGGCGGGCGGGGCATCCGGGTCTGGCGGCGGTAGCCGTCCTGGGCGGCGAAGTCCGGTCCGAACAGCTCGGAGATCCGCCCGGAGGCGAGCTGCTCCAGCTGGCGGCGGTCGAAGGACGGGCCCGGCCGGGTCTGCGACGGTGCGGGGAGCGGCGCGGCGGGCCGGGCGGCAGGCGGGCTCTCGGCGACAGGGCTCTCGACGGTCGGGCTCTGGGCCGCTGCGGGCAGTGGAGCGGGAACCACCGGGGCCGGCTGAGACCTCGGCGGTGGAGGCGATGCGGGAAGGCTTGCTCCGGCGGGAGCGGATCGCACCGGAGCAGCTACGCGGGACGCCGCCTGCAGGAACTGGGTGCGGACCATTTCGCGGATCCGCAGGAACTCCCGGTGGGCCTGGCTCTGGACCAGCAGGAAGGAGCGGTGCGTGTCGGAAGCCTGCCGGTAGCACGCCGCATAGGCGGCCGCCACCGGGTACGGGTTATGGCCGACCGTGGGGTACCCGATCGGTTCAGCCGGCAGCGCGATCTCAGCCGCCGCCCGGGACACCGGGGCCGGCGCGTCGGGCGACAGCGACAGCGTGGGGAGTCCTTCCCCGAGCCGGCCTGCCTTCGCCCGGTCGGCTGTGGCTGTGGCTGCGGCGATGGCCGAGACCTCAGCCGCAACGCTTCCGGCCGGGGCCGGCCGAGGCGCGCGGATCTGCGTCGTCTCCCCTGTCGGGGCGGAGCGGAGCGCCACCGGCTCCGACGGTGGGACCGGTGGAACCCACGGTGCCCGGTCCATGATCTGGGCCTGCGGCCCCGCGTCGGGCAGTCGAGGGACGGGAGGGTGAGCGGGCAGCGAGATCTGCCAGCCCGTCGGCTTCGGCGCGGCGGAGGGAAAGTGGCCGGTCAACCGGGCCACGTCCACCGCGACTCCCGCACAGATCAGCTCGGCCGCCACCTGGAACAGTCGCTGTACGTCCTTGCCGTCGGACAGGTCGAGGGCCACGGCCAGGTGCTCCCGCTCCCCCAGGGTCTGCCGGATCCAGGTCGTGCACAGTCCTCGCGGGCCGTGCTCGATGAAGATCCGTACGCCGTCCTTCCAGGCGTTCCTGACCACCCGGGGGAAGTCGACGGTGTTCAGGCCCATGGCGGTGAGAGCGTCCGCAGCCGACTCCGAGGACGGGTGGTACCAGGCTCCTGTGGCCGCGGTGTAGAAGCGCACACCGGGCAGGGCGTTCACCGGCCGGTGGTGCAGCTCCCACCACTGCCGCTCCACCGCTGCCAGCCCGGGGACGTGGACGGCGATGTCGTACGGGACAGGGAGCGAGGGGGCGGGTACCAGCCGCTCCAGGACCCGCGAGCAGGAGCCCTCCTCACCCCCGATCACACAGGAGTCGGGGGAGTTGACGGTGATCAGGTGCGCTGCCGATTCGACGGCGAGGGCCGCCCGGACCTCGTCGACGGGGGCGTTCACCAGATGGCTGACCCACCGCTCCCCTTCGACGCCGATCGCGCGCCAGTCGTCCCGCATCACGCGGTGGTCGCCGACGAGCTGGTCCGTGAACAGGCTGGATGCCTCGGCCTCGCGGACCATGGCGCCACCGTCCGTCCACAGGCCCAGCGCGGACAGTGCGGTGGACTCTCCCGAGGAGTAGCCGAGGACCGCCTGCGGGCTGATGCCCAGCAGTCCGGTGGTGATCTCGGCGTGCAGTTGCCCGACCAGCGAGGAGCCCCAGATCTGATCGAGAACGCGTGGCTGCTCCGGTTCGCATCCGCCGCGGGCCCAGTTCAGCAGGGGGTGCAGACCACCGAACCGGTCGCCGATGCGAGCAAGTTCGCCGGGGAAGGCCAGCATCAGTTCACGGCCCATGCCCGGGTAGGCCATCGAGCCGCCCGAGAAGACGAAGGCGACTTCTCCGCCCAGCGGCGTGGGCCGAAAGGTCACGCCCTCCGGCCGGGGACCACCGGTGGCCAGCCAGCGGCCGGCCGCTTCGGCACGGGTGGCGAATCCGGCGCGATCGCTGACGATCACCAGCCGGGCAGGCCCGGTGTCGGACTCGCGGCCGGCCGCGAGCGCGGCGGCTACGCCGGGGCCGTCGGCACCCGAGTACACGTGGATCTGCGGGGGCTCCTCCTCCAGCCACGGCTCACAGTCCGCGCTGCCCAGCCGCACCTCGGTGCTCGGAGCTTCCAGCGGGGCCACGACCGCCGCGGCGGACATGGCGCCGAGCGCGGGCATCGCGGGCGCCCCGTGCCGCGGCACCGCCCGGTGGTGCAGGGCGAGGACTGCCACGGCGACGGCGAGCAGTCCGCGCGCGGCGTGCGGACTGCCGAAGCGCGCCGCGGGGTCGAAGTGCGCCGCGGGGTCGACATAGGGCATCCCTGCATCGTCGGCCGCAGGCCCGACGGAAGCCTCGGTCCCGTGTCGGTCCCCGACTGTCAGTCCCACCGGTTCACTGTTGCCCCCGAGCAGGGCCAGGACGCGGTCGCCGTCGCGGCGGGCGTCCTCCAACCGCTTGAGGACGAGAACCACGGCGGCGTCGCCGGCGTCCTCCTCCCGGCCGAG
Organism: Kitasatospora sp. NPDC049285; assembly: GCF_040678815.1. NCBI lineage: Bacteria > Bacillati > Actinomycetota > Actinomycetes > Kitasatosporales > Streptomycetaceae > Kitasatospora > Kitasatospora sp. NPDC049285. The sequence goes on from NZ_JBFAQR010000088.1 coordinate 6,160, forward strand.
GGCAGCCAGCGCGGCGAGGTGCACCGGTTCGTCGGACAGGTCGACGGCACCCACCACGGCGGCGTCCAACTCGTCGGCGCGAAGCGCGCGGGCGGCCAGCTCCAGTGCGACGGTGCCGGAGGCCTCCTCGGCGGAGACCGTGAAACTCGGCCCTGCCAGGTCGAGTTGGGCATTGAGCCGGTTCGCGACGATGTTGGGCATCGTGCCCACGACGCCGGCCGAGGTGAGGGGGCCTTGGAATGCATCGGCCAGCCGGCCGCGGTCCTCCGCCCCGATGTCGCTGTCCTCGAGCCAGGCCGCGGATCGCCAGCGCGCACCGTAGCGGGCCGCCCCGGCGTCGCAGCCCATACCGACCAGGACTCCGGTCCGTTCGCGGGGAAGGGTCAGGTCGGCCGTGGCCTCCCGGGCCGTCTCCAGCAGCAGGAGCTGCTGCGGCAGCGCCGAGCCGAGGTCGTGCGGGGGGAAGCGGAGCCCGTCCAGCTGGAGTCCGACCGTAGCAGCGCTCCGCTGGACCGGTCCGGCACCGAACAGGTCACGACGGAAGTCATCCGTGTCACGCCCCGTCCCGGCACGGACGGCGACCGCGACGACGGCAACCGGAACCGGGGCGGGCGTAACGTCGGCGGGCAGCACCCCGGCGACCGGCAGGTCGAGGGCCGGCGGCAGCGGCAGCGCAGCCGTCGCGGGTTCCGGCCAGGCATCCACGACCAGGTGGGCGTTGTTTCCGCCGAACCCGAAGGCGCTGACGGCGGCACGCCGCAGGCCCGGCCAGTCCTCATTGGCCCGGAGCAGCCGCAGCGGTGTGCCGGCCAGCCCGTTGATCGGCTCGTCCGCGTCCAGGGTCGCCGGGCGGATGCCCGCCTCCATCGCACCGAGCACCTTGAAGAGGCCCGCGATCCCCGCCGTAGTGATCAGATGACCGAGATTGGACTTGGCGGACCCGATGGGCAGGTCGACCGCGTCCCCGAATACCCGCGCCATGCTGGCCGCTTCGGTCGCGTCCCCCACCTGGGTGCCGGTCGCGTGGCATTCCACCAGCGACACCGTCTCGGGCGCGACTCCCGCACCGGCGTAGGCGAGCCGCATCGCGCGCTCCTGGCCGGCCTGGGCCGGTACCAGCAGTCCGCCGGTCCGCCCGTCGTTGGACAGGCCCACACCGCGGACCACACCGAGGATGCGGGTCCCGGCGGAGAGCGCGTCCGCCAACCGCATCAGGGCGACGAAGCCGGCGCCCTCGGCGGGCACGAGACCGTCCGCCTCGCGGTGGAAGGGGCGGCTGCGCCCGGTCCGGCTCAGCGCCGCCAGTGCGCTGAACCCCATGTGGATGAACAGGTCGTCCGGACAGTTGACCGCACCCGCGAGCATCAGGTCCGCCGAGCGGTCGTGCAGCCGGTCGCAGGCCAGCTTCACGGCGTAGAGGGAGGAGGCACAGGCCGCGTCGAGGGCGAAGGCGCCCGCGCGAAGGTCCAGGGCCCGGGCCGCGAGGTGCGCGGGAAGTCCGGAGGAGAAGCGGTTTCGGGGGTCGGGTCGGCCGATCGCGCGCGCCGGCAGCGCCCTGCGCAGCGAGTCGGGCGCACCGTCCAGCCAGACGCTCTCCGCGAAGCGGGACAGCCCGGCGGAGGGATAGGACAGATTGCCCATCACCAGCCCCGCGTGTGCCCGGCCTGCGACGTCGCCGGCCTCGCGCAGGGCCTCCCGGGCGGCGTGCAGCACCCAGCGGACCAGCGGGTCGAGCGCGAGGACGTCGGAGGGGGCGAGCTGGAAGCCGTCCGGGTCGAAGACCTCGTCGAAGCCGTGGACGTAGCCGCCAACATCGTGCCAGGTCCGGTCGGCGCTGTCCTCGGCGGTGGCGCCGAGCACGGATGTCCTCGGCAGACCCCAGCGTCCGGCCGGTGCGGCGGACAGGCTGCGCCTGCCGTCGGCCACGTTCTGCCACAGGGTCTGCGGGGCGAACGCATCGGGCAGCACGCAGCCGCGGCCGACGATCGCGATGGGTTCGAAGGTCATGGCGTCACTCTCCGCCGGCCGGGTGGCTGGCCTGGGTGGTGTCGGGCCGCAGGACGAGGGTGACGCCGCTCAGTTCGGCGCGGACGACCCCGTCGGCATCGATGATCCGGACATCGCACACCGCCTCGGTGGCGCCGACCTTACGGGCCGTCACCTCGCAGCGGGCGGGGCTGGGAAGGAGGCCGGGACGGTGGACCCGGAAGGCGCCTACCGCCATCGGCAACGTGGCTCCCCCCAGGGCGCGTTCGGCCCAGAGCACGGCGACCTGAAGGCCGCCGTCGACCGCTGCCGGGTCGGTGTTCCAGCCGGTACCCGGCCAGCCCAGGCCGTGCGCTCCGGTCACCGTCGCCCTCGCTCCCTCCACCGACACTTCGTGCAGGTCGGTCAGCGCCCGGAACATCGGGCCGTGGAAGAGGACGTTCCCGTCGTACCGATAGCCACCGTCCGTGAGCGCGGTGGCCTTCGGGTGCACCGGGGCGGGGGCGGGCTGCGGCGTGGCTGCCCCGAGCGGCCGAACTCGCGCCCTGAAGTGCGGCCTGCCGCTCGGAGCCGTCAGGTCGATGCGCCGGCCGGCCGTGTCCGACGTGCTGCGCAGGAGGAGGCGGTGTCCGTCCCCCGCCAGGTGATCCAGCGCCACCTTGCTCAGCACGGAGACGTCATGAAGCTCGTGCACCCGTCGTTCCGGTTCCAGGTCGCGGGCGAGGCCGGTGAACCATTCCAGTGCCATGGCCAGGGGGAGCACCGGTCGTCCGGCGATCGCGTGATCGGCCAGGTAGGGATGGGTCCGGCTGTCGGCGTGGACCTCCCCGAGCAGGTCGGGCTCGGCCGCTCCCAGCGCGGGTCCGTCGTCCGGCCCGGCCGCGCTGAGGGTGACCTGGACCTCGCGGGTGTCTGCGAGCTCGGCCAGGAACGCCGCGGTGCCGCTCTCGACCGGGATCAGTGGGACGTGGTTGCGCTCGAAGTGCTCCGCCAGGTCCGTGGTCACCATCCCGCCCCGCCACGGACCCCACTCGATGGAGCGCACCAGGCAGTCCGGGTGTGCGGCGCGATAGGCGCCCGCCACCTGGCTCAGCACCTCGTTGGCCATCGCGTAGTCGCCCTGCCCGGGGTTGCCGTACCGGGCTGCGACGGACGAGAACATGCACAGCAGCGCGAGTGGGTCGTGTTCGGTGGCCGCGAGAAGGGCCCGCAACCCGCCGACCTTGGTGTCGAACACCCGGTCGAAATCCTCGTCGGTCTTGTCCGCGAGGAAGCGGTCGGCCAGGACCCCGGCACCGTGCAGGATTCCGGTGATCGGGCCCCAGGCCTGACGGACGTCGTCCAGTGCAGCGGCGAGCGCCTTCTCCTCCCGGACGTCGACCGCCAGATAGCGGACGTCGGATCCGGCCGCGCGCAGGGCGTCCACGGTGGCCCGCACCTCCCGGCCCGCCAGAACGGCGGAGACTTCCGCCCGAAGCTCGGCCGGGCTCGGGGGGGCGTCACCGGACCGCGCCCGGCGGGCCAGCAGTGCCTGGCCGAGGGCAGCGGCATCGCCGGCTTCCGGAAGGTCGTCCGCGAGGTCGGCCAGAGCGGTCCGGCCCACCAGGGCGATGCGCGGACGGTGTGCGCCGGCTAGGCCTCGGAGCACCTCTGCGGTGACACCGCGACCGCCTCCGGTGGCCACGATCACCGAACGGTCGTCGACGACGCCGGCCTCCAGCGCCGAGGCCGGAAGCTCGACCATCCGAAGGACCACCCTGCTGCCGTCCGCTCGTAGCCCCACGTCTCCGACCGGGCCGCCGGCGAGCAGCTCGTCCACCACCGCGTCGGCGACGGCCCGGGCGTCGCGATCGCCACGCTCGCAGTCGATCGCCTTGACTGCCGCCTTGGGCCACTCCAGCCGGGCAGTCCGTGCCAGCGCAGCCAGGCCGCCGAGCCAGGCGTGCGTGGGATCGGCACCCCCCTGCCCGAAGTCGCCGCCCGTGTCCTGGACGGTGACGAACCAACCGCTGACGGCTTCGTCGCCGCCGGTACCCGCACGCCGGGCGAACTCCCGGGCGCTGCGGAACGCCTCCCGGTTCACAGCCAGCGCCTCGTCCACGGACGCGACGGCCCGCAGCCCGCCGAGAAAGACGACGCCATGGACGTCCGCCGGAATCCGGTTCACCACGGAGGCTCTGATGCCCAGTTCGGCAAATCGGTCGACAATCCGTTGTGCCACGCCGGTGCCGTCATCGGTGACGGCGACCCTTCCCTGGCCGAGACCGCCCACACGCAGTCCGGAAGCCTCCACGGGGACAGCTCTGACGACGTGCCGAGTGAGAGGCCGTCCGATCGGGAGCGGTGTCGCAGAGGTGCCGGTCGATAGCGCAGCGCCATCGGCCGCGGGCGCCGCGTCCGCGGAGCCGAACGCATCGATGATCTGCCGCAGCGAACGCAACCGCCCCACATCCGCAGCACTCACCTCAACCAGAC
>NZ_JBFAQR010000088.1:10719-23210 GCF_040678815.1 Kitasatospora sp. NPDC049285
TGATCGAATCAATCCCCAGATCCGTCTCCAGCTCCATCTCCGGCCGCAGCAGCTCCACCGGATAACCGGTCTTCTCCGCCACCACCGACAACACCACCGCCCCAAGAGCCAAGCCGATGCCGTCCGCGGCATCGGGCGCGGCGTCTGTCCTGGGAAGGTCGACGGCCGCGGGGGCGGGAGTCGTGGCCTGTTCACTCGGGCGGATCGGAACATTGACCGGCAGGGGGGAATCGAGCGATGCGTCGCGCTGCGGGGAAGCCACTGCGGAGGTGGATTCGCAGGCCGGTGCGACGACGCTCCCCGGGAGGGATGCCAGGCTCGCCAGCGAGTTCCCGGCCAAGGCCAGAAACGCCAGGTGGCTGTCGGTCATCGCGCGCTGGTAGGCGGCATGGGCCTCCGCCGTCTGCCGATCCGACTCCTGCAGGACTCTCAGCCACGGCTCTGTTGCGCCAGCTGCCGTCGGCGAGTGCGCCGGGCCCGGATCCGCGGCTCGCGGCATGGGATGTTGCTTCGGCGTGGGATCAGCCGCAGGCTCGGTCGTCGACGGTGCCGGCGGGGCGGGCGACCGGCGTACCTCTGCGGCTTCGACGAGGGAGGCGGGCAGAGCAGCGGAAGCCACCGCAGTCGGGCCCCCCGGCCGAAGGCCGTTCGAGGGTTCGGCGTTCGGTCCGGGCAGCGCGGCCGCGCCGGCCGACGGCGGATAGACCTTGCCGTAGTTGGCACCGCTGATTGTCACCGAAAGGCCGGGCCGCCTCGCAGGCTGTGGAACGGCCGGCGTGGTGTGGGCCCACAGCGAATCGAGGTCCAGGACGACGCCCTTGATGGCCAGCCTGCCGAGGGCGTCATGGAAGGCGGCCAAGCCGTCACGACGCTCCTGATCGAGACTGACCGCGAGATGCTCCCTGCCCTCCAGGATCTGCCCGATGAGTCCGGCGACCGCGCTCCCCGCGCCCACTTCGACGAAGGTGCGTACCCCCGCCTCGTACATGGCCTCGATCTCCCGGACGAAGTTGACCGGGCGGGCGAGATGGACCGACAGCCGTTCGCGGATGCCCGCCGGCTCCGCGGGATAGGGGTTGCCGTCGGCATTGCCGTAGACGTCGCATCGGGGCGGCTCCACCTCCACCCGCTGCAGGGAGTCGAGCAGCCCGGCACTCGCGGGCGCGACAAGAGGACTGTGGAAGGCCGTCGCGGCACGCAGCCGCCGCGCGGACACGCCCTCCGCGGCCAGCCTGTGCTCGAACCGGCTGACGGCTTCGGCCTCTCCCGAGACGACGACCTGGGTGGGAGCGTTGTGTGCGGAGATCCACAGGCCGTCGGAGAGGTCGGCATCCGTCAGCAGGTTCTCCACCGACTCCCGGGTAGCGGTGACCGCGAGCATGGTGCCACGGCACTCCGAGGCGTCCCGCATGAACTCCCCACGGCGCCGCGCCAGGTGGACGACGGTTCGCGCGTCCAGCGTCCCGGCGGCGTGCAGGGCCATGAGTTCGCCGAAGCTGTGGCCTCCGACGCAGTCGGGGGTGAGGCCGAGCCGTCGCAGCAGGCTCAGCTGGGCCAGGCTCTGCGCGGCGAGGGCGGGCTGTGCCCATTCGGTCGCGCCGAGGGCGGCCTGCTGCGCCGCCCTCGCGGTGTCGGTAAAGGCGGAGGGCGGGAAGACGACGCTTTGCAGCGTGCGGTCGGCCGACAGCACCCGCGCGGCCTCGGACCATGCCTGTCGCGCCTCGGGAAAGTGCGTCATGAGGTCGGATCCCATGCCGACGTACTGGGATCCCTGCCCGCTGAAGAGGAAGGCGACCTGGCCGGCCTCGGCGGGGCCGGTCGCGTAGGAGATGCCGGTCGGCAGGGAGAAAGAGCGGACCGGGGCGGATCGGACGGCACCGGCGAGGTGCTCCGACTTGGCCTCGAAGTCGTCGCGGTCGACGGCCACGACGGAGGCGCGGGCCGGGGCCTGCGCGTCGAACTCGCGCCAGGAACGCCGGGAGAGGGCGGTGAAGGACTCCTCCGCCCCGGCGAGCTCGCCGAGCCGGCGGACCAGGCCTGCCGCCGAGTCTGCGCTGATCAGCACGAGTTCGTTGGGGGCGGCGTGCAGCATCTGCGCCGTCCGCTCCGGCTCCTCCTGCGGCACGTACTCCTCCAGGGTGATGTGGAAATTGCTGCCACCGAAGCCGAAGCTGGACACGGATGCGCGTCGGGGATGATCACCGGCCGAGATCCACGGCCGCGGCCGGGGGTTGAGGTAGAAGGGGCTGTCCTCGAGGTTGAGGGCGGGATTGGGGCGGTCCACCTTGATCGTGGGCGGCAGCACCTTGTGGTGCAGGGCCAGTGCGGCCTTCAGGAGCCCGACAGCTCCGGCCGCGGCTTTGGTGTGCCCGATCTGGGACTTGACCGAGCCGAGCGCGCACCACTGGGAGTCGGTTCGGCCGGTGTCCCCGAAGACCTCGCGCAAGGCGGTGATCTCCGCCAGGTCCCCCGCGGTGGTGCCGGTGCCGTGCGCCTCGACGAGTTCGACGGTGTCTGGCGAGTACCCCGCCGCCTCGTACGCGCGCCGCAGCGCGCGCTCCTGGCCGGCCGGCAGGGGGGCGTAGATGGCGGTACTCCGGCCGTCGGAGGACGTGCCGATGCCCCGGATGACCGCGTAGATCCTGTTGCCGTCCCGCTCGGCGTCCTCCAGACGCCGAAGGGCGAACATCACCAGCCCCTCGCCGAGGACCGTCCCGTCGGCGCTGTCAGAGAAGGGCCGGCAGTCACCGGACCGGGACAGTGCCGGTGTCTTGCTGAAGCACATGTACATCAGGATGTCGTTGAGAGTGTCGACACCACCGGTGACCACCATGTCGGACCTGCCGAGCGCCAGTTCGTTGACGGCGTTCGAGATCGCGGCGAGCGAGCTGGCGCAGGCCGCGTCCGTGGTGCAGTTGGTCCCGTGGAGGTCGAAGCGGTTGGCGATACGCCCGGCGACCACGTTGCTGAGCAGGCCGGGGAAGGTCGCCTCCTGCCAGGGGACGTAGTGGTCGGCGATCCGGTCGCAGATTTCCTGCGCCTGCGACTCCGCGACGCCGTGCTCGCGCAGTGCCTTGAGCCAGACCGGGCGCTGCAGGCGGCTGCCCATGGTGGTCAGGAGTTCCAGTGGCGCTGCGCCGAGGATGACGCTCACCCGGTCGCGGTCCAGACCGGCCAGGTCCCCTCGGGTGGCGTCGGCCAGCACATGCTCGGCCACGATGAGGGAGAGCAGCTGGGTGGTGTCGGTTGCGGGCAGCGCGTTCGGCGGGATGCCGTAGGCAAGGGGGTCGAACGAGACCGGCGGCAGGAAGCCGCCGCGCTTGCCGTACGTCTTGTCGGCGGCCTGCGGATCGGCGTCGTAGTAGTCCTCGACCAGCCAGTGGCCGGACGGGACGTCAGTGATCATGTCCTTCCCGGACATGATCAGTTTCCAGAACTCCGCGGCGTCCCGGGCCCCCGGAACGAGGGCGGCGACACCGACGATGGCCACCGGCGGCAGGGACGGTGGTACGGATCCGGACATCGGGTGACTCCAAGGGAAGGGGGAGCGGAAGAGGCACGAGCGGGGCACTGCTCCCGGAGGGCGCAGCGCGTGGCTGCGCGGTCGATGGCCTCCGGGCCACCCCGTGGGGTGGTTGGGACGGCGAGGGGACGCACACCGGGGAGCGGAGCGGGTGACGCGCCGTTCGCCCGGGCGTCAGGCGAGTCGTCGGGGCCGGAAGGAGAAGGCGGCGGAGGGCACCGGCACGCCGTGGTTGCGGACCTGGTGCGCACGGCCGGCCACGGCGGCGCCCTCCATGAGGTTCCGGGCGATCTGAACGACCGTGCGGTTCTCGGGCTCCGCCAGGAAGCTGTCCGCGGTCCAGCGGTTGAAGGCGCCCATGGCCGGCCCGCACCAGATCTGGTAGTCGCTGCGCCGCTCGACGGTCCCCTGGATCGCCCAGCGGCTGGAGTTGCCGAGGTACCACCGGAACACCAGGGCCATCCGGTGCTTCGGGTCATGCTCTGCCCGGGTGAGCTGTGCGGGGTCCCGCCGCTGCCAGAACTCGCGGGTCGTGCGCCAGATCTCGTCGATCGGTGCCCGCAGCACGTCCTGTTCCAGGCGGGTTCTCGCCTCGGCCGGGATCGCCTCCAGGGACGGGTGTGCGGTGTAGAGGTTGTAGAGCTGCGCGGCCCGGGCCGGAAAGAGCGTGCCGCGCCGCAGCACCTGAAGCTTCACACCGAGCTCGAACATGTCGGCAGCGGGTGCCATGGTGACGTCGGCGAGGTCCGCTTGGGCGAGCATGGTCTTGGCGTCCTCGGAGAGGCCGGCCTCCCGCGCCGTCTGGTTCACCGACCCGGTGACGACGTACGCCGCGCCCAGCGCGAACGCGCCCGCGACGGCGGCGGGGGTGCCCAGTCCCCCGGCGGCGCCGATCCTGATCTGCCGGGCGAACCCGTGGCGCCGGGCGAGTACGTCCCGCAGGTCCGTGATCGCGGGGAGCAGAGCCGCCAGTGGCCGGTTGTCGGTGTGGCCGCCGCTGTCGGATTCCACGGTCACGTCGTCCGCCACCGGAACTCGCGCGGCCAGCTCCGCCTCCAGGGGGGTGATCTCGCCCCGCCGCAGCAGCACGTCCACGATGGCGCCTGGCGCGGGCGACATGAACTTCTCGGCGACCTCCGGCCGCGACACCTTGGCGAACACCTGTACCCTCCGGGCCACTTCCCCGCTGGGGAGCACCGTGAGACCCACGAGGGCGCAGCGGACGACGGCGGGGGTGAGGTCCATGAACGCCGAGGCGGATATCCGGGGCACCCCGGTGCGAATGAGAAGGTCCGCGACCCGTTCCTCGATTGCCGGCTCGTTCGGGGAGTGGATCAGGTTGACGCCCCAGTTCGTTCGCTCCCGGAGTCGTCCGGTGAGTTCGTCGACCCCCCGGGCAACCGCTTCGTATCCGAGGCCGCCGGCGCCGAAGAAGCCCATCATCTCGGCCTCCGCCATCGCGGTCACCATCTCGACGGTGGCGATCCCGTTGGCCATCTCTCCGGCCAGGTAGGGGAATCGCAGACGATGGGTCTCGCAGAACGACCGGTCGCCCAGCCACTCCGGGTAGAGAGCGGGCAGTGATCCGATGATCTCGAAGAGTGACTCGGGGAGTCCGTCGGCCGCGGAGGCGTCGGCCAGGCCCGGGCGTCCGGTCGACCGTTCTCGGACGAGGTGGACCGGTGTCCTGATGCGCTCGACGAGTTCCAGGACCTCGGACGGCGAGAACGCCGGAGCCGGTGCCGCCCCGTGACGTCCACTGCTCGTGAGAACCTGGCCGCCGGCTGACTGCCGCGTGGTCGACATGGAACTCTCCTGCCCTTCTGGGGTTGCTCGGTTCTTGCCGCTGACGGACTCCTGCCGCGCTGCCCGAGTCGGGCTCGCTCCTGCGGCGCTCGGAGGGGTGCGTCGGGGGCCCCGATCCGGCAGTCGCCGGCGACGTACGACGAGGTCACTGGTGCAACGGCGCCGGGGCACGGTTCGGTTCGGTCCGTTCCGCGATCCTTGGATCGGGCCACGGCTGCAACCGGTCGGGCAGCCTGTAGGGCCGGGCCACGCCTGCTCGGCGATGGTACGAAGCGCCCGTCCCGGATGAACTCGGGAGCTGCGACCGCCGTTTCAGACTGTGTACCGGCCCGTCGGCATCCCGGTGCTACGGTGCAGCCCTCAAATGCGGGAGACCGGCGGCGCGACGAAGTCGACCGCGGCTCCCTCGTGCTCCGCGTCCGATTGTGAGGATCATGGAAACGCGCGCGCGCAGTCGCCGATCCGAAGGCCCGTTCCACCATTCCACCGACCCGGACACGATCGATGTCTGCGGCCGTCTGGTGGTCGAACGCTATCTCTCGGACGGGTGGATCGTCCCGGAGAACATCGATGAGAGAACCGGCTGCCTGACCGTCGAGTTCGATCCCTGCGTCCCGCACTCGGAATACTTCCTGATCGCCGATCCGGTATCTGGCGAGCCGCAGGCGACCGGCCGATACATCACCGTTCCGATCGGCGCCCGAGGCGATGCCCAGCGGCTCCCCGTGGAGGCCGACTTCGAGCTCTTTAGCGCCACCCGGGAGCGCATCGGAGCAGCACGAATACTGGACCCGGGATCCGTCGTGGAGGTGTCCGGCCTGGCCCGGAAGCTCGGTGCCGAGGCGAGCATGCAGCGGCTCTACCGGGCGATGTGGCATCACGCGATCCGAGCGGGGTACCGGGTCCTTCTCATGCGTGTGGAGGCCGCGTTCGTGGAGCTGGCGTTCGCGAATTTCGGGAGGGTGTTCGAGCCGGCCGGCCCTGAGGTGGCGAGCTACCTGCGGCGCGGTCGGATCGTCCCCATGCTTTTCGAGCCGGCCACCTTCCTGCACGCCATGACCAGCCACATGCGGGGCCTGCGCGAACTCCACGGGGATCTCGTCGCGGACCAGTACCGCCAGGTCATCGACTTCTTCCTGGACGGACTCGAGGACCATGAGATCGCCCTCCTGGCAGCTCCCGACATCCCGCAGGCAGTCCGTCCGCGCTTCTGACCGCCGCCGTGAAAGGGCTGCCCCGCGTACGGACGTGACCGCGCGGGGCGGCCGGCGCGGCCGCTACGGCGCATCATTCCCCCAGGAGGGCAGCACATGACCGCCGATGCCGCCGCGGGTACCGGCGACCCCGGGACCGAGGCCCTGATCCGGATTGTCAGGGGGCGGCCCAGCCCCGAGGAACTCGCTGCGCTGATCGCCATCCTCGTAGCGGTCCGCGCGGCAACCGCCGCCGCGAGAGCGCAGAAAACACCCCAGGCGGCCCGCGACCGCGGCCCGGGGACTCGCATGCACCGGCGGCGCTTCGAAGGCCTGAACCGCTATCAGAGCCCATTCAGCTGGCACTGACCGGTACACCTGCAGTCGGCAGGCCGTAGAGGCCGTCAACCCGACCGGTACGCCCGAGCGGCGCCTGCGAAGCGGGTCGGCGTCCCGTCCGATCCCCCTGACGGGGCTGGGGCCCGTCTCACCGAGGCGGCGACGGCCGGACTATTGACGAGGGCGCTCCCAGCAGCTCGACCCGCACGAACTGCTGCTCGACACCCGGGCGATGCTCTCGGCGCCCGGCTTCCGGCAGACTCCGCGCGCCGGGCGGACCGAGCAGGCCCTGCGCTTCCCCGCTCCCGCGTCGGAGGTCCCGGTGACCATCGCCTGGGGCACCCGCGACCTGCTCCTGCCGAACGCCCAGGGGCGCCGGGCCCGCCGGGCCTTGCCGACGGCGCGCTTCGTCCCGCTGGTCGGCTGCGGTCACGTCCCGATGGGCGACGATCCCGCGCTGGTCGCCCGGGTCGTACTGGAGGGCAGCAACTCGCCCCTCCTACGCCGCGGAGAGCGAGCCGCGAGCGGGAACTGAGGGACTCACGACGGACTCCGTCCACCTGGGCCCCGCCCTGCCAGTGCTCATCGGCGCGGCCAGGGCGGGGCCCGATGCGTGACAGGCGATCCGGCCGGTGCCTCCGGCCCTCAGCCTCCCGGGCGGATCTCCAGGGTGCAGCACTTCACGCTGCCGCCGCCCTTGAGCAGCTCCGACAGGTCCACCCCCACCGGTCGGAAGCCGCGCTCGCGCAGCTGCTCCGCCAGTCCGGCCGCCGCCTCCGGCAGCACGACGTTGAGCCCGTCGCTCACCGCGTTGAGGCCGAACACCGCGGCGTCCGCCGCGTCCACGAGCAGGGCGTCGGGGAACAGCCGCTCCAGCACCGCCCGGCTGCCCGGTGAGAAGGCGGCCGGGTGGTACATGATCTCGTCGCCGTCGAGCACGCTCAGCGCCGTGTCCAGGTGGTAGTAGCGCGGGTCGACCAGCTCCAGCCCGATCACCGGGCGGCCGAAGAACTCCTGGGCCTCGCCGTGTCCTTCGACGGCACTGCGGAAGCCCTTGCCGGCCAGCACGTACGTCCCGGTGACCAGCAGGTCGCCCTCACCCTCGTTGACGTGCAGCGGGTCGTGCGTCTCCCGGTAGCCCCGGGCACGGAACCATCCCAGGTACGCAGGTCCTTCGGCGGCCCGTTCGGCGTTGCGGAAGCGGGCCCCGAGCACCCGGCCGTCCACCACGGTGGCGCCGTTCGCTGCGTACACCATGTCGGGCAGGCCCGGCAGCGGGGTGATCTGCTCGACCCGGTGGCCCAGGTCGGTGTAGAGCTCCACGAGTCGTTCCCACTGGGCGAGCGCGAGGGCGCCGTCCACGGGTTTCGCGGGATCCATCCACGGGTTGATCGAGTACGTGACGTCGAAGTAGGTGGGCCGGCACATCAGGTAGTGGCGGCGCAGGGCGGTACGAGTTCGAGTGGGGCGGTTCATATCGCTCCTCACGGCCGATCCGTGCACGCCGGTTCGAGCCCGGCCCGCCGCCGCCCCAGGGCGCCGGCTTCCGAAGATGGATCTCACTCCCCCGGTGCCCGTACGACAACTTCTGGCGACGCGGAACGCCACGATGCACAGGCCGTTCCTCCAAGGAACCGAGGCCTGCGCACCGCGCTGGGGAGCCGCCCTGATCCGCCTCGGACGGCGAATGCCGCCCGCGTCGAACCGGCAGCGGCACCGGCGCGTGATCTCGATAGAGACATGCCGGACTCCACGCCTGGCGGCCCGCACACCGCGGCCCCGCCGCTTGGGCCGGCCGACCGAGGAGGAGGGGTACGCATGGCTCACGACGCAGCGGAGTCCTACGGAACACAGCACGGCGGCGGCAACACTCCGGGCCTTCGTCCGGCACCCGGCCGGCACCCCGGCCCCGCCGCGCCGCCGGCTCCCGGCGCCCTGGTCGGCAAGACGGAGACGACGGTCGACATGGTCCTGCCGGTGCCGGGTCGGCCCGGCCAGTACTACGTCGTCCTCGGCGACAGCTACGCGCGCGTCACGCTGGCGCAGTCCCCGTCCGACAGGGACACCGCTCCCGAACCGAGGACTGCGGGCGGCGTGGCAGTCGGCCCCTACGGGAGTTCCGCGCACCGCGCGGAGACCCCCTCGGAGTGCGGCCACGACACGGACGGGGCGACGGCCGGCCGGGACGTACGCCTCCTCCAGACCGACGACACCGGCACATTCAGCGGCCTGGTGCACGCTCTGAACGCCATCGTGGGCGACAGCAACCGCTGACTGGTACGGGGGTGTCGTCACCATACGGCGAGCTGGAGGAGCCGCCGAGTCCTCGACCGGACGCGACACCTCCGACCGGCAATGACCGGAGGCACGCACTGTCCGTGCTCCGCGCCTCCGGCTCCGGGCTCTCCCAGGCCGACAGACGGCTCTTCCCGGCGGTCCCTGCCGACGCCTACGAACCCCGGTTCACAAGGGTGAGAACATGAGTTCAGACAGTACGGCCGACCCGGACGGGGGCCATCCGAGGCGTTGGGCGGCCCTGGCGGCTCTCTGCGCCTCGCTGGTGGTCGTCACCATCGACAACACGGTGCTCAACACCGCACTGCCCGCGCTCGCCTCCGCGCTCCGGGCCTCCACGGCCGACCTGCAGTGGATCAGCAACGCTTACACCCTGGTGTTCGCCGCAATGCTCATCACGGCCGGCTCCATCGGCTCCCGGATCGGACAACGCCGGTCCCTGATAGGCGGGTTGACCGTCTTCGCCGTGGGGTCGGCGATCGCGGCCATGGCCTCCTCCGCCGGTCAGCTGATCGGGCTGCGCGCCGTGATGGGGCTGGGCGCCGCCTTCGCGATGCCGGCCACCCTGGCCAGCATCGTGGCGCTGTTCGGCGAACGCGAGCGCCCCAAGGCGATCGCCGTCTGGTCGGCAACCTCCGGGATCGGCATCGTGATCGGCCCGGTGACCGGCGGTCTGCTGCTCGAACACTTCTCCTGGAGCAGCGTCTTCTGGATCAACGTACCTCTGGTCGCGGCCGCCCTGGCGGCCGTCCTGACCCTGCTTCCCGCGCTCCCGGGGCACCGGGTCGGCCGCGTCGACGTGCCCGGACTGCTCCTGTCCAGCAGCGGCCTGGCCGCGCTCGTCGACGTGATCATCCGAGGCCCCAGACACGGATGGCTGCCCGACGTCTCACTCGCCGAGGCCGGCGCCGCCACCGTCCTGCTGACCGCCTTCGCCTGGTGGGAGCTGCGGACCGAGCATCCGATGGTCGACGTCAGGATGTTCGCGATCCGGACCTTCAGTACGGCGGGTGTGGTCCTCGGCATCACCTTCTTCGCCCTGTTCGGCCTGCTGTTCGTCCTCACCCAGTTCCTCCAACTCGTGCACGGGTACAGTCCGCTGAAGGCGGGGCTCGGCGCGGTGCCGTTCGCCCTGGCGATGTCGGCCACCGCGGCCACCAGCGCACTGCTCACAAGGCGTTTCGGCAATCGCGCTACCATCGGCGGCGGTCTGACGGTGATGGCCCTCGGGCTCGGCGGCGTGTCGCTGGTCGACACCGGAACGCCGTACGCGCTCGTCGCCCTCGCGACGACCGTGGTCGGCGCCGGCATGGGGCTGATCATGGCACCGGCCAGCGCCACCACCGTCGGCGCCCTGCCGCGCGAGAAGGCTCCGATGGCGAGCTCGATCAACAGCGTGGTGCGGGAACTCGGTGGAGTGCTCGGCATCGCGGTGGTCGGCACCGCCGTGTCGGGCTCCTACCGCAATCACCTGGGCGCCGCCCTGCCGGGTACCACCGCGCCCGCCACCGACGACCTGACCTCCGCGCACGCGCTCGCAGCGCGGTTGCCCACGGAGCAGGGCGCCCGCCTGGTCACCGCGGCCGACCAGGCCTTCACCGCGGCCATGCACAACGGCACCTGGATCTGCACCGCGATCACCCTGCTGGGTGCTGCCGTCGCACTGTGGCGCCTCGGGGCCGTCACGCTCCTCCGGGCGACACGCGCGGGCCCGGAGCCCGGCACGGCGGAGAAGACGACGGCTCCGGCCACCGCCGGATGATCGGACCGGAACCGCCGTGAGCCGACACCCCGGCGGCCCGACAAGAGGACGGTGGCCCCGTACACCGGGCGGGGCAGGCACCCGTTCCGGGCCGTCCCCTCCGAGCGCAGGCCCCGCCTCCCGGCAGCTCCCGGATCGACCGGTTCCCGTCGGCGGGGTGGGAAAGCAGAAGATTACGCAAGTCCCGGGGGAGTCACAACAACATCATCATGTTCACCGGCCAGGACGTTTCCCAACTCTTCGAGGGAAGCATCGGGTTGGTGGACGCGCTCACCAAGAAGGTTGATGCTGCCGAGCAAGAAGGGGTAGCTCTCCGAGAGCTGTAAGGCAGGGGCGGATCCTTGCTCAGGGAGCCGCCCCTGTTCGCTCAGCCGTTCCAGATCGTTCCGGCCAGGAGGCCGTCGAAACCCAGCCCGGTCATGGCGTCATCGAAGGCGTCCCACTCGCGTTCGGGTGCGGTGAAGTGTTCGTCGAAGTCGTCGCGGGTGAGGTCGGGCTCGTGCCATTCGGCCGCGCAACGGCAGCGGACGAAGACTTGGTGGCGGACGTTGAGGAGGAGCCAGTCGCGGGTGGCGTCGCACTCCGGGCAGGTGGTGGTGATGCCACGTAGGAACGACCACAAGACACCCTGGTGCGAGAATGTTCCCAACCTGTCCAGATGACATCGAATCGACACCAACTTCCAAGGCTGAGTGCCGCCTTGCACTCGTCCGGATCGCGGTACACCGGGTGACGTGTGTACGTGCGTCCCACTACCTGCCCACGAGTTCGGCTGCGGTGGCGTCGACCCGTGCGACAGCCTGCTGGACGAGTTCAAGGGCCGCACCGAGCTCGGCGGGGTGATGGAAGCCGCTGGCGTTGAGCACGAAGGTGATCTGGTTCAGGTCGTTGCCGACGCGGGCCAGTTGAGCGCGGCTGCCGGCCAACTCGTCGATCGCGCGGTCGAGGCGGTCTTGCGGATCACTGGCACTCAGGCCGCGGGCGTCGTTGAGGGGGCTGGTGGCGCAGAAGCGGGCGACAGTCTGGCTGCGGTCAGCGGCGGCTCGGCGGATCTCTTCGTATTCGCTGGCGTTGTATCGGACGGTCACTCGGTGCGGGCGCTGCTGAGGGTCACGGTGGCGAAATGATTCCAACTAGCTTTTTTTATTTAATCACGTTTATTCAATTTTTAAAAAATTGAGTATTGATAAAAGAAGGAACTTTCTATAGAATGTAAAACGTAATAATTACTATTTACAAAAGAGAGGGTTCTTGAAATGGCGAAAATACCTGTAACTGTATTAAGTGGATATTTAGGGTCGGGCAAAACGACATTGCTTAATCATATATTAAAAAATAGAGAAGGGCGACGCATTGCTGTCATAGTCAATGATATGAGTGAAGTTAATATTGATAAGGATTTAGTAGCACAAGGTGGCGGCTTATCTAGAACAGATGAGAAATTAGTAGAACTTTCTAATGGATGCATATGTTGTACTTTAAGAGACGATTTGTTACGAGAAGTCGAGCGCTTAGTTCACAAAGGGGGTATCATCTCACGTGTTTTCATTCTTTTTCATTAAGTGAACTTTTG
>NZ_JBFAQR010000089.1:0-22870 GCF_040678815.1 Kitasatospora sp. NPDC049285
GTGGACGACATGGCCGTCGGCCGTGGTGAACTTGCGGTTCTTGGTGTCGACCTCGAGTTCCTCGGCGCCACAGACACAGGTCTTGCCCATGCCGCGGGCGACCACGGCCGCGTGCGAGGTCTTGCCACCGCGGGAGGTGAGGATGCCCTCGGCCGCGATCATGCCCTCGAGGTCGTCGGGGTTGGTCTCGCGGCGGACCAGGATGACCTGCTCGCCGGAACGCGACCACTTCACCGCGGTGTAGGAGTCGAAGACCACCTTGCCGACCGCCGCGCCGGGCGAGGCAGCGATGCCGTACGCGACCGGCTTGGTCTCCGAGGTGGGGGCGAAGCGCGGGAACATCAGCTGGGCGAGCTGGCCGCCGGTGACGCGGTGCAGCGCCTCGTCGAGGTCGATCAGGCCCTGGTCGACCAGCTGGACCGCGATCCGGAACGCGGCGGCGGCGGTGCGCTTGCCGACGCGGGTCTGCAGCATCCAGAGCTTGCCGCGCTCGATGGTGAACTCGATGTCGCACAGGTCCCGGTAGTGGTTCTCCAGGGTCTGCATGATGGTCATCAGCTCGTCGTACGACTTCTTGTCGAGCTGCTCCAGGTCGGCCAGCTGGAGGGTGTTGCGGATGCCCGCCACCACGTCCTCGCCTTGGGCGTTCTGCAGGTAGTCGCCGTAGACGCCCTGGGTGCCGGTGGAGGGGTCGCGGGTGAAGGCGACACCGGTGCCCGAGTCCTCGCCGAGGTTGCCGAAGACCATGGTGCAGACGTTGACGGCAGTGCCCAGATCGTTCGGGATGCGCTCCTGACGGCGGTACAGGCGGGCGCGGTCGCCGTTCCAGGAGTGGAAGACGGCGTGGATCGCCAGGTCCAGCTGCTCGCGCGGGTCCTGCGGGAACGCCCGGCCGGTCTCCCGGAGCACGATCGCCTTGAAGGTCTCGACCAGCGCCTTCAGGTCCTCGCCGGTCAGGTCCAGGTCGTTGGCGGTGCCCTTGGCGTGCTTGGCCTCGTCCAGCGCCTCTTCGAACAGCTCGCCGTCGACACCCAGGACGGTCTTGCCGAACATCTGGACCAGACGACGGTAGGAGTCCCAGGCGAAGCGCTCGTTGCCGGACTGGGCGGCGAGCCCGGTCACCGAGGCGTCGGAGAGACCGATGTTCAGGACGGTGTCCATCATGCCGGGCATGGAGAACTTGGCGCCCGAGCGGACCGAGACCAGCAGCGGGTTGTCGGCCTGGCCGAGCTGCTTGCCCATCCCCTGCTCGAGGGCGACCAGATGGCCGGAGATCTCCTCGTTCAGCGAGGCCGGCTCACGGCCGGTCTCCAGGAAGACCTTGCAGGCCTCGGTGGTGATGGTGAACCCCGGAGGGACGGGAAGGCCCAGGTTGGTCATCTCGGCGAGGTTCGCACCCTTCCCGCCGAGAAGATCCTTCAGGTCCTTGTTTCCTTCGGTGAAGGAGTAAACAAACTTCTGCTTCGCCGCCACGGGTCGCTCTCCTCGCACACGGTTGCCCTGACGCCGGAGAACATACCCATTTCGAAGGCCGTGTAGGGGAGCGAATAGCTCGTACGAGCTGCCGAGCAGCCGATTGACCAGCAGATCGAATGCCCGAGTAGGCGTTTGCCTGTCTTCTCGAAATCGTCCGGATGACGCTAGTTATCGTTCAAGAAGTGAAGGCATCGAAACCTGAAGCTCACACGAACCGGACAGAGAGTTACGGCTCTCGCCTCGCCGCGTTTCCCCGGCTTGATTTCCTGCAGCCAGCTGCGCCGATCCACCGAGGGGCCCGTTCGGGAAGCGATCCGGACTTGTACACCTTGGCGAACTCCGCTGACTGACCGTCACTCGCCACGATATGTGGCCAGCGTCACGGACGCATCTCAGCCGTCGAAGCGAGGCCGCCTACGCAAGATGTCGCGTTCCGTTGATGATCCATTGCGTTACGTCGCTGGATTTCGCCTTGAAGGAGCCCGCTTGTCCATCATGGACAACTCCCCTGGGACGCTTCGGCCAGCCTCGATCGAGGCAGCAAATTGCCACTATGGACAGATCATCCACCAGAGGTGTCCGATTCGGCGTCTTCGCCGAGCCGGGCACACTCGTACGGATCGTCCAACCAGCCGTCGGGCAGGACCACCCGGTTGTTGCCGCTGGTCCGGCCACGCGGGCCGTCGGCGCCGAGCGGCCAGTCCTGGTCCTGGTCGACCAGGGCGAGCGTCTCGGTGAGTTCGGTCAGCGAGCTGGCGCTGGCGAGCTTCACCCGCAGCTCGGAGCCGACCGAGAAGCCCTTGGTGTACCAGGCGACGTGCTTGCGGAAGTCGATGACGCCGCGAGCCTCGTCGCCGAGCCACTCCCCCAGGAGCTGGGCGTGGCGCACCATGGCACGCGCGACGTAGCCGAACGTGGGGCGGGCGTAGTCGACGTCGCCCTCGAAGATCGCGACCAGGTCCTTGAACAGCCAGGGGCGGCCCAGGCAGCCGCGGCCGACCACGACGCCGTCGCATCCCGTTTCGCGCATCATCCGCAGCGCGTCATCGGCGGACCAGATATCGCCGTTGCCGAGCACCGGGATCTCGGCCGGGACGGACTCGCGCAGCCTGGCGATGGCGGACCAGTCCGCGGTACCGCCGTAGTGCTGCGCGGCGGTGCGGCCGTGCAGGGCGATCGCCGCGACGCCCTCCTCGGCACCGATCCGACCCGCGTCCAGGAAGGTGAGGTGGTCGTCGTCGATGCCCTTGCGCATCTTCATGGTGACCGGGAGCTCGCCGGCGTTGGAGACCGCCTCACGGAGGATCTCGCGCAGCAGGTTGCGCTTGTACGGCAGCGCGGAGCCGCCGCCCTTGCGGGTCACCTTGGGGACCGGGCAGCCGAAGTTGAGGTCGATGTGGTCGGCGAGGCCCTCGGAGGAGATCATCCGGGCAGCCTTGCCAACCGTCTCCGGGTCCACCCCGTACAGCTGGATCGAGCGGGGCTTCTCGCTCGGGTCGAACTTGATCAGCTGCATGGTCTTGGCGTTCCGCTCGACCAGCGCCCGGGTGGTGATCATTTCCGAGACGTACAGGCCCTTGCCGCCGCTCTGCTCTCGGCACAGGGTGCGGAACGGGGCGTTGGTGATGCCTGCCATCGGGGCCAGCACCACCGGCGGCCAGACCTGCAGCGGCCCGATGTTCAGCGGAGCGAACTCCGGGGCGGCGGAGGCCGTCGGGGTCGCCTGGGCGGAGTCGGGCGTGGTGGTCATGCGCGGCAGATCCTCAACGGGTCGGGCCCCTACGGCGGGAATCGGGACTCTTCATTGTCCCTCACCGGGTGAGTGGCCCAGCCCGGCCATCCACCCGTCGGCCGGGCCGGACGGCGCCACTTCGACGAGCCGCCTATTGCGGGCCGCCGCGGCTGAGCGTGACGGAGCCGGAGGCGGCCGTGACGTCGAGCGAGCGGGGTGCCGAGGAGTCCTGGATGGACGGGTCGACGTCCTGATGGCCACTGGCCGTCGAGAGATCGACCCGGTAGTGGTTGTGGTCGTCGGGGACGGTGAGCGTCAGCCCTCCCGAGGAGAGCCGGGCGGTCACCGACTGGGGTGCGCGGTCATAGCGCAGCACCACCTCGGCGGAGGAGGAGAACACCCTGGTGGTGGGGGCGCTCAACTTGGAGCCGAGGATCTGGCCGGAGCCACCCTTGGCCCAGATCGGTCCGCTGACCGCGATCAGCTCCACTTGGCCCGAGCCGGTCTCCACCGAGGTCTCGCCCGAGATGCCGTGCACCTCCGTTCGGCCGGAGCCGTTTCGCGCGTGCACCACCGTCGCGGCAGGCACCTCTATGTCGAGCGCGACCGCGCAGCCGAGCACCTGGTGGCCGCGTGGGCAGCCTACGGTGACGGCAAGGGCGCCGTCCTTGACCTCCTTGCGCACGGCCGGTCTGCCCAACGCCCACCCGACCCGTTCCTCGACGACGATGCGGTCGCTGCCGCCGGCGCGGATGGTGACCCGGGCCGGTCCTGAGTCGATGTCCAGCCGACTGATCGACTCGAAGTAACTCTGCTCGGCGACGGTCTCCTGCTCGGCCAGCATGGCCCAAGCGGTGGCACCGCCTGACAGCAGTAGGCCGACGAGCACCAGCACGCTGACGATCCGCCAGGTACGGCGCTCTCCTTCGCTGGGCCGTTTCGCCGGAGCGAGTGGCGTGGCCGGCCACCAGGCGGGAAGTCGACCGGGTGCGCCCGACCGCCTGCCGGACCCCGGTCGCCTGTCAGCCGACACCCGCTGGTCGGTCACTGGCCGACCTCCAGGAAGCGAAGCACGGCCAGCACTCTCCGGTGGGTGTCGTCGGCCGGGGCAAGGTCGAGCTTGGTGAAGATCGAGTTGATGTGCTTGGCCACTGCGCTGTCGCTGACCACGAGGGATTCGGCGATCGCGGTGTTGGAGCGGCCTTCTGCCATCAGCGCCAGCACGTCCTTCTCACGGGGTGTCAGCCGGTGCAGCGGATCGCGGTCGCGGCGGAGCAACAGTTGGGCGACCACCTCGGGGTCGAGGGCGGTGCCGCCCTCGGCGACACGTTGGAGTGCCTCGACGAACTCGTCCACATTGGCCACCCGCTGCTTCAGCAGGTAACCCACGCCGCTGGTGTTGGTGGACAGCAGGTCTGCCGCGTAGCGCTCCTCCACATACTGCGAGAGCAGCAGTACCGCGATCTCCGGCCACTGACGGCGAATGACCAGGGCGGCACGGACGCCCTCGTCAGTGAAGCCAGGTGGCATCCGGACGTCCGCCACCACGATCTGCGGGCGGTGCTCCTCCACCGCGGTGAGCAGCGCCTCGGCGTCGGCGACCGCAGCTGCGACCTCGTAGCCCTCGGACTCGAGGACCTTGACGATGCCGACCCGGAGGAGGACCGAGTCCTCGGCGATCACAGCTCGCATGGCAGCTCCATGGTGAGGGTGGTGGGGCCCCCGCGGGGGCTGGTGATGGCGAACGAACCGTCCACCGACGCGGCGCGCTTGCGCAGACCGGTCAGGCCGGTGCCGCGATCGGAGTCGGCGCCGCCGATGCCGTCGTCGGTGACCGTGATGAGGAGTCGGTCGTCGCGTCTGCGCAGGGTGAGGTCCACTCGGGACGCCTTGGCGTGCTTGGCCGCGTTGGCCAGCGCCTCGGAAACGGTGAAGTAGGCGACCGCCTCGACGGTGGGGGCTATCCGGCCGGTCAGCTCGACGGTGAGGCGGACCGGGACGGGGCTGCGGGCGGCGATGCCGGAGAGCGCGGCGTCGAGTCCTCGGTCCTCCAGGACCACCGGGTGCAGTCCGCGGATCAGGTCGCGCAACTCCTCGATGGCGGCTTGGGACTCCTCGTGCGCGGCGACGATCACCGCCATCGCGTCAGGTGGGACGTCCCGCAGCGTGCGGCGGGCGAGGCCCAGGTTCATGGCCAGCGACACCAGGCGTTGCTGGGCGCCGTCGTGCAGGTCGCGTTCGATTCGGCGGCGCTCGGCGTCCGCCGCATCGACCACGCCGGCTCGGCTCTCCGCCAGTTCCTCGACCCGCTGCTCCAGTACCTCGGTGCGGTTGGGGCCGAGCAGGACGCGGACCGTCCACAGATCGAGCAGGGCCGGGCCGGCCGCGAGCCAGGGCGCGGCGGCGAGCAACAGCAGACCGGCCAGCGTGGCCAGCATGCCGTAGCCAACCCAGCCCGACCGCGTGTGGAGCGGATTGTCGGCCGGCATCAGCCACACCCAGCCGAAGAACGAGACCAGAACGGCCCCGGCTCCCCACAGGCCGAGCACGACCATGGCGCAGAGCATCTGCAGCGGGGCCACTACCAGGTGGTAGACAGCCTGACGCCATGTCAGGCCCGCAGTGATCCTGGCCAGCCAGCCCGCGCCGGGCGGCAGTCGACCCGGGATCTCGACCCCTCGCAGCGTACGGACCCGGCTGCGTTGGAGCGTGGTCAGCAGGTCGAGGCAGGCGGCCAGCAGGAGCAGCCCGAACAGCATCCCGCTCACAGGCAGGCTGACGACGAGTAGACAGGGCAGGCCGAGCGGGAACCCGGCTGCCAAGAACAGCGAGTCCCGTCGGGCCGCCACGGACCAACGGGCCAGCGCCGAGCTGCGGCGGGCGGGTTGGCGCAGGTGCGACTGGAACATGCGGCACAGCGTAGAGGCGGGTTGATCAAGGCTTCCATGGTGCCCACGTCCGTCTTTGGGGTGTACCTAGCTACACCCCAAAGACGGACGTGGGCGCTACCGACAAGATCTTTGCGTCTCGCGATTCTTGACGGCATGACGAACACGAACCTGATGCGTTGCGGCCGCGGTCCCCTGTTCCACTCCCGCGGTCTGGTCACCGGCCCCGCCGACCCGGTCCTCGGCGACGACCTGCCCGGACAGCTCTCCCTCGTGGGCCCGTGGTCGGTGCGACTGCGTACTGGCCGACGAGCCGCCATGGAGGTGTACGAGCACGGCGAGTTGCTCGATGTGGTGGTCGAGTCCGGACTGAGTCGTGCCCTTCTGCGCGGGGCGCGGCGAAGTAGGGGCGGCGGGCCCGAGCCGACCGCCTGTGCCTGGGGCAGGCTGCCCTCGTGCGGGGCGGCGCCGACGGTGGGCTTCCTCGGCGGCGGCCTGCGGCGGCGGGCTGAGACGACCGCCGAAGTGCGGAGCTCCGGACCGTTCTGGTTCGCCTCGGCAACGGGACGGTTCCGCTGGGTACGAGCCCAACCGGCGGCCTGCTGCGCCGAGCACGTCGAGTTGGGGAGGGCGGCATGACCATGGGCATGAGCGTGGCCACCGTCCCGGCTTTCCGCCGTCTCGGCTCCGGTACGGCGCAACGGCCGGGTGGGGCGATATCCGCGCCTGGACGAGAGGCTGCGCCGCGGCTGGAAGTGCCGTTCCTGGCCAGCGGCTTGCTGCTGCTGCCCTGGGTTGCCTGCTTGGCCGCGGTGCCGGGTGGGCTGCCGTGGGCCGTGCTCGACCTGGTGGAGGCGGCCGCGCTGTTGTCCACAGCCGTGATGTTGCGACGGGGCCGCGACGTCCGGTGGCCAGCCGCGCTGGCCGCGGTGCTGCTGACGGCTGACGCGGGGTGCGATCTCGCCACCGCCGTCGGTGGATCCGGGATAGCGGCCGCCCTGCTGATGGCGGTCGGAGCGGAGTGCCCGCTCGCCTTGCTGTGCTGGTCGGTGGCCTTCGAACCGTCCGGTCCGACAGCCGTTGCCGGCAGGGCTGCCGACTGGTGGGTCAGCAGTCAGGCTCCGGCGGCGAGTTGCTGGAGCCGGGCCCGGGTCTCGGCGTCCTGGGGCACGTACCCGATCAACCGGGTTCCGGTCCGAGGGCCGAGCCACAGGTTGGTGTACTCGAAGCGCAGCGGGCCGACCTCCGGCAGTACGAACTGCTTGAGGCCGTTGACCAGCCCGGAGACCTCGTGCAGTTCCCATGCTTCCCGGAAGTCCGGGGAGACCTTGAGCAGTCGGCCGACCAGTGACTTCCACGACGGTTCCGCCGCGTGGTCGGCCATCGCGGTGCGGAACCGGGCCACCACGCCGGCCCGGGCCGCCGCGCAGTCCGCCAGATTCCGAGCGAACGGAGTGTCAGTGAAGAGCATCCACATGATGTTGCGGTCCTCTTCGGGGATCACGTCCAAGTCCCCGGTGAGCCAGGTGTACGCGCGGTTGTACGCCAGGATGTCGAACCGGCTGCTGATCACCACCGCGGGGAACGGGTCCAGCTGTTCCACCATCGAGCGCACGGCCGGCGAGACGGTGGCGCACTCCTTCACCGGCACGGGGTCCTCGCTGCCCGCGAGAGTGAACAGGTGCGAGCGCTCGTTGCGGTCGAGCAGCAGAGCCCTGGCCACCGCATCGAGGACCTGGACCGACACCTGGATGTCGCGGCCCTGCTCGAGCCAGGTGTACCAGGTGACGCCCACCGCGGCGAGGCTGGCGACCTCCTCGCGGCGCAACCCGGGCGTGCGGCGGCGGCCCACCACCGGGAGGCCGACCTGCTCCGGTGAAATGCGTTCCCGCCGGCTGCGCAAGAACGTGGCGAGCTCGCGCCGCCGCTCCGCGGAGGGCGTCTGAAGGTCCACAGCAGTAGCCATGCCACCAGGATGACCCATCACTGATCCTGTTGCCAGGTAGTCGTTATACCCGGATAACTACTCTCTGGTACCAGGTTGAGAGGAGCCCCATCGTAGTACTCGTGACTCAGCAGACAGTGCTTCCACATATCCCGTCGCCGGTCCGGCCCGCGGTGCCCGTGCTGGGTACCGCAGGCCTGGTCACCGTCCTTCTCGGCGCGTTCCTCCCGATGCTTGACTTCTTCATAGTGAACGTCGCGCTGCCGACCATCGACCACGATCTGGTCGCCGGCCCCGCCGTGCTCGAACTCGTCGCGGCGGGCTACGGCATCGCCTTCGCCGTCCTGCTCGTACTGGGCGGGCGGCTGGGCGACACCTACGGACGTCGTCGGCTGTTCATCGCCGGAGCGGTCCTCTTCGCCCTCACCTCGCTCGCCTGCGGTGTCGCCCCCACCGCCTGGACCCTGGTCGCCGCCCGGGTCGCACAGGGAGCCTCCGCCGCGCTCCTGCTCCCGCAAGTCCTCGCCACCATCACCGCCACCACCAGCGGTCAGCAGCGCGCCCGTGCCCTCGGCATCTACGGTGCGGTGGGCGGCATTTCGGTGGTGATCGGCCAGGTCCTCGGCGGGCTCCTGGTATCGGCGGACCTCTTCGGCAGCGGATGGCGCTCCGTGTTCCTGCTGAACGTCCCGTTCGCGCTGCTCACCGCGGTCCTGGCGGCGCGCTTCGTCCCGGAGAGCCGGGCTCAGCAGGCGGCCGGGGTGGACCTACCCGGCACCGCCCTGCTCACCGCTGCGCTGCTGGCCCTCTTCGTCCCGCTGATGGAGGGCCGGGCAGTCGACTGGCCGGTGTGGACCTGGGTCTCACTGGCGTCGTTCCCGGTGTTCGCGGCCGCCTTCCTGCGGGTGGAGCGGAAGGCCGAGCGTGAAGGGCGAGTCCCACTCGTCCCGCTCTCGCTCCTCGAAATCCCGGAGATGCGGCGCGGCCTCGGCGTGGCGGTGCCCTACTTCACCGGGTTCGGCGGCTTCATGTTCGTGATCGCGCTGACGCTGCAGAACGGACTGCACGAAGGCCCCGTGGCGGCCGGGTGGGCGCTGGTGCCCATGGCAGTCGGCTACTTCAGCGCCTCACTGGCCGGACCGCGGCTGGTCAGCCGGTTCGGCAGCCGGGTCATCACGGTCGGCGCAGTTGTCCAGGGGCTCGGGCTGGTGACCTTGATCGGCACCGCCCTGGGCGACTGGTCGCACTTCTCGCCGCTGCGGATGCTCCCCGGCGTGGCCCTCGCAGGCATCGGGCAAGGCCTGGTGGGCATGCCCCTGTTCCGGGTGGTCCTCTCCCGGGTTCCCGCCGAGCGGGCGGGGGTCGGCAGCGGGGTGCTGGCGACCACTCAGCAGTCCAGCCTGGCACTGGGAGTGGCGACGCTCGGCACGCTCTTCATCAGTCTCGTCCCCGCGTTGGGAATGGCGAACGCCCTGGCTCTGGTGCTGGCCATCCAGGCGCTCGGTTCCCTGCTGATCGGGTGGCTGAGCATCCGGCTTCCGCGCTCGGTCGGATGACGCCCCGCGGACCGATACCCGAGGGGCCTGCGGCGAGGCCGGTCCGATGGCATCGGCAGTCCGACGTCACCGCAGCCGGGTGACGCCGGACTGCGCCGGGCGGGCCTGCCCGGAAATGGCGAGACCGATGCTGCGAGCCGATGACAGGATGACGACATGACCACTGACCAGCCCGTCCTTCCCACCGAGGCGCGAAGCCGCGAGCAACTGGAGGCCGCGCTCGCGTCCGGCGCCCGGGCCAAGTACCTGCTCTTCTGGGGCCACCGGCCGCAGCGGGACGGTCGGATCGGCGCCGGGTCACTCAGCCAGTGGTGGCCGTCTCCGTTCACGGTCGACGGGGTCGAGTACGCCACCGCCGAGCACTGGATGATGGCCGGCAAGGCGCGGCTGTTCGGTGATGAGGAGATCGTCCCGCGGATCCTCCAAGCCCGAACCCCCGCCGAGGCCAAGAAGTTGGGCCGGCTCGTCACGGGATTCGACGAGCAGCGGTGGGCCGCGCACCGGTTCGAGCTCGTGGTGGCGGGCAGCGTGGCCAAGTTCAGCCAGGACGAGCGGCTGCTCGACTACCTGTACGGCACCGCAGGTCGGGTGCTGGTCGAGGCCAGCCCAGTCGACCGGGTCTGGGGAATCGGCCTCGCCGCCGACGACGACAGGGCCACCGATCCCACCACATGGCGGGGGCTCAACCTGCTGGGCTTCGCCCTGATGGAAGCCCGGGACCGAATCCGGGCCGGGGCACCAAACCACGACTGAGGTGCCGAGTCAAGACCGAGGCACCGAGCCATGACTGAGGCGCCGAGCCATGACCGGAGCGCCGATTCATGACCGGAGCGCCGATTCATGACCGGGACCAGATCGACTCCTGACTAATCGTCACATCGCGGAAACCTGCCTGACCTGCTGGTTCACGAAGTCCGTCGCCACCGGCCCGGCGTCCACCAAATCAGCCGAACTTCTGCACTACTCCAGCCACTCGCATTCCCATCTGGAAAAGGTCCAGACTTGCTCCCGTAACGTGGCCGCCGTACGGCAGCGCCAGGATGGCCACCAATCGTTGTTTCGGGGACCAGTCGGGTGGCCCCCGATGGAGGGGTCAGGGCGGGGCGCGATGACCGTACGCGATCAAGGGCCGGATTCGGCCGATGTCCAAACACTCCGAGCGGAGTTGGACGAACTACTCAGAGCACGAAAATTCGCCGCACAGCGCGAACGACGACTCGCCGAGGCAGTCCGAACCGGGCACGAGCCCGATCACGCGCCGGCCTACGGTCGGCCTCCACGACAGCCCGACCCTGATCTGCTGCGGCAACTGGCCCAGGCCCAAACCCTCCGCGAGGGCCTCGGGGCGCGGTGCGTCGAACTGAGTGACCGTCTACAGGCGGCGGAGGGACGGTTACACGCGGATCGCCTCAGCGACCGCGCGCTGTCCGTCCAGGACTATGCCTCGGGTGCCGTCAGCGGCGGGCAGGTCGCCGCTCAGCGGCCGGGCCCGGATGCCGCCCGATTCCAGGCCGAGCAGCGGGACACCAGCGCGGCGTTCGCCGAGCCCCGCAGGCGGGAGACTCCGGGCTGGGCCCGGACACCGCGCGGGCAGGCTTCAACGCTCGTTGGACACAACGGCAATCCCGCGTCTCGACCGGGCGTCAGCACTCCCGGCAGACAACCGGGACAAGCCGCAGGCCCTGCCCCCGATGACCGCTGGGGTGCACCGGCCGGCGGCCACCCGGCGACGCGTGACTCATTCCAGACAGTCGCATTCCAGACAGGTTCGGTCCAACCCGGCGTGAGCCGCCCCGGGCCGGACCACCGCGAGACAGCGGAGGCAGCCGTGGACACCACTCGGGCATCCGGTGCGGTGCGCTCCCGGACAGCCGCGGAACTGACCGGGCTGGTCCAGCGGATCACCGAGCTGCACCGACAGGGCGCGGCGCACGAGTCCGCGGCGATCGTCGCGCAGGTCTCCGTGATGGTCACCCCGGTAGACCTGGCGCGACTTGCGGGCATGCTGCGGGAGGGGGGACCGGCCGGTTCGTCGACCTACCTGGCACGGTCGGTGGCGCTGGGTACACCCGGGCAGGCTGCGGACGCCCTCGCGGAGCTGCGACGCGAGGGACTGGTCGAGGAGGCTGCCGACCTGTTCCACACCCTGTGGTCGGTGGGCTCGGAGGCCCTGCCCGGGCTGCTGGCCGCTCTGGAGGAGTCCGGGCAGTCCGCGGACGGGCAGACCCTGCTGTGGGAGCGCGCCTCGGCACCGCCCGCTGAACTCGCGGAACTGGCCGACCACTTGCGCACCGCCGGACGGTCTGAGGATGTGCGGAACCTGCTGCGGCAGGCGGCGGGTCGGCCGGTCAAGGAGGTGGCATCGATCGCGACCGCGCTGGGCGGGGAGTTGGCGGTCGAGTTGATCGGCGAGGTGGTGCGGCTGCGCTCCGCCACCGACCTCGGCCAGTTCGGCGCAGCGATCAACGACGCCGTGGAGCTGTACGACGCCCTGCTGTTCGCAGCCGACGCCCTGGAGGAGAGCCGGGCCCGCAGCGCCTTCGCCGCCCTGCGCTCGGCCGGGCTGCCCACCGAACCGGCACCGCGTCCGCGCTCCCGGTCCCGCCTGCGCCGCTGAGAACACGAGCCCGCTGCGGCCTGGTCGACAGGCCCAGCGGGCTGCCAGCCCCTCCCCCGAAGTGGGCCACGGGACCGGCCACGGACCAACCAGCGAACCGGAGAGCCAGCCGACTGGGAACCAGAAGGCCGACAACAGAGGCCCGAGACGCCACCGGCCGGTGGGCCTGCGATACGCGATCGCGGGCCCACCGGCCGGGAGGCTGGTGCTGATTGAGGCGCTGATCGAGACGGTGTCAGCAGCCGATCAGTCGGGCGCCCAGGTAGGACTTCACCTGGTCGAGGGACACGCGCTCCTGCGCCATCGTGTCACGCTCGCGTACGGTCACCGCGTTGTCCTCGAGGGTGTCGAAGTCGACGGTGACGCAGAACGGGGTGCCGATCTCGTCCTGGCGGCGGTAGCGCTTGCCGATCGCGCCGGCGTCGTCGAACTCGACGTTCCAGGCGGTCCGCAGGTCGGCGGCCAGGCCGCGGGCCTTCGGGGAGAGGTCGGCGTTGCGGGACAGCGGCAGCACCGCGACCTTGACCGGGGCCAGGCGCGGGTCGAGCCGCATGCCGACGCGCTTCTCCATGACGCCCTTGGCGTTCGGCGCCTCGTCCTCGAAGTAGGCGTCGAGCAGGAAGGCGAGCATCGCCCGGTTGAGGCCGGCGGCGGGCTCGATGACGTACGGGAAGTACCGCTCGCCGGATTCCTGGTCGAAGTACTTCAGGTCCTGGCCGGAGTGCTCGCTGTGCACCGTCAGGTCGTAGTCGGTGCGGTTGGCGATGCCCTCGAGCTCGGAGAACTCGCTGCCGCCGAAGTTGAAGCGGTACTCGATGTCCACCGTGCGCTTGGCGTAGTGGGACAACTTCTCCTTGGGGTGCTCGAAGAAGCGCATGTTCTCGGTCCGCAGGCCGAGGTCGACGTACCAGTTCCAGCGCTGCTCGAGCCAGTACTCGTGCCACTTCTCGTCCTCGTCCGGCTTGACGAAGAACTCCATCTCCATCTGCTCGAACTCGCGGGTGCGGAAGATGAAGTTGCCGGGCGTGATCTCGTTGCGGAAGCTCTTGCCGACCTGGGCGATGCCGAACGGCGGCTTCTTGCGCGAAGTGGTCTGGACGGCGCGGAAGTTGGTGAAGATGCCCTGGGCGGTCTCCGGGCGGAGGAAGGCCAGGCCGGACGCGTCCTCGGTGACACCGAGGTGCGTCTTCAGCATGCCCGAGAACTCCTTGGGCTCCGTGAAGGCGCCCTTGTTGCCACAGTGCGGGCAGTTGATGTCGGCCAGGCCGTTGGCGGGCAGCTTGCCGTGCTTGGCCTCGTACGCCTCTTCCAGGTGGTCGGCCCGGAAGCGCTTGTGGCAGGAGAGGCACTCGGTCAGCGGGTCGTTGAAGGTGGCGACGTGACCCGAGGCCTCCCACACCTCGCGGGCGAGGATCACCGAGGAGTCGAGACCGACGACGTCCTCCCGAGCGGTGACCATCGCGCGCCACCACTGACGCTTGATGTTCTCCTTGAGCTCGACTCCCAGCGGACCGTAGTCCCAGGCGGCACGAGTACCGCCGTAGATCTCGCTGCAGGGGTAGACGAAGCCACGGCGCTTGCTCAGGCTGACGATCGTGTCGATCTTGTCGGCGGCCACAGTGCTCTCTTCAGTACGACGGCACGGTCAGGACGCGGCTGGTTGCACGCGCCCGAATAACTCAGGGTACCGGGGATGCGGGGGCGGGATTCAACTCGATAGTGGCACGGAGGGGTCGCGGCTGGGCTGTACCGGGAGTGAACACCCGTGCGTTCCCCGGCGTGTTGGGGGATGGTGCGGTGAAGAGGCGGTGCCCGGACAGTGTGACGGCGGCCCTTCGAAACGCAAGTTGACAATCATTTCCAGATAAGATGAGAATGGTTGTCATGAAGATTCGCCGCCTGCCCACCTCGATAGCCTTGGCCGCCACGGCCGTTGTCAGCTCTCTCGTGCTCTCCGCCTGCGGCGGATCCAGCAGCGCTGCCAGCAGCGACAGCGGCGGCAGGCTGAGCGTGGTGGCGTCGTTCTACCCGATGGAGTTCCTCGCCCGACAGATCGGCGGGGACCACGTGAAGGTCACCGACCTGACCGCCGCCGGAGTCGAGCCGCACGACCTGGAACTGACTGCCAAGCAGGTCGCCGCAGTGCAGAAGGCCGACACGGTGGTCTACCTCAAGGGCCTGCAGCCGACGGTCGACAAGGCCGTGGCCCAGTCGCACGCCAAACACGTGGTGGACGCCACCGCCGCCTCCCCGCTGGTCGACCACCACCTGGACGAGGGCACCACCGAGGCGGAGGGCCACGAGCACACCGACGCCGCCGGCGACCCGCACATCTGGCTGGACCCCACCCGCTACGCGGCAGTGGCCCAGGCGGTGGGCGCCGAGCTCGCCAAGGCCGACCCGTCGCACGCCGCCGACTACCAGCACAACACCGACGCGCTGGTCGCCCAACTGGCCACCCTGGACCAGGAGTACCGGGATGGCCTGCAGAACCTCAAGACCAAGACGTTCGTCACCAGCCACGCCGCCTTCGGCTACCTCGCCGACCACTACGGGCTGAACCAGGTCGCCATCAACGGCGTCGACCCGGAGGCCGAGCCCACCCCGTCCCGGCTGGCCGCGATCCAGCAGGCCGCCAAGCAGAACGGCGTCACCACCGTCTTCTTCGAAGCCCTGGTCAGCCCCAAGCTGGCCCAGACCGTCGCCGGCGACCTCGGGCTGAAGACCGCCGTGCTCGACCCCCTGGAAGGGGTCAAGGAGCAGGACAAGAACGACTACTTCTCGGTCATGCGGCAGAACCTCGCCAACCTGCGGTCCGCGCTCGGCGCGAGCTGACCAGCCACCGACCTCACCACCACCGACCGGCCGTAACGACCGGCCGTAACCGACCGGCCACCACCGACCGGCCGGAACCGACCAGCCGGAACCGACCAGCCACCGGCCCCAGCGACTTCGACACCCCACCAGCTAACGGGAAAGCGAAACCACCATGAGTGCTGTCACATCAACGGCAGACTCCGACCAGGCGTGGCACTCCTCCACCGAGGAGGCCGCGCCCGCGGTCGTCAGTCTTCAGGGCGCCGTGGCCACCGTCGGGGGACGGCCGGTGCTGCGCGGCGTCGATCTCACCGTCCGGCCGGGCGAGGTGGTGGCCCTGCTGGGCGCCAACGGGTCCGGCAAGTCCACCACGGTCAAGAGCGTGATCGGATCGGTGCCGCTGGAGAGCGGCAGCCTGGAGCTGTTCGGCCGGCCGCAGCGCCGGTTCCGGGAGTGGCACCGGATCGGGTACGTGCCGCAGCGGACCACCGCGGCCAGCGGGGTCCCGGCCACCGTGCGCGAGGTGGTCTCCACCGGGCGGCTGCCCCAGCACGGGCTGCTGCCGTTCCGCCGCAAGGACCGGGAGGCTGTCGACCGGGCGCTGGCCGCGGTCGGGATGCTGGAGCGGGCCCGCGACGGGGTGGCCGCCCTGTCCGGCGGACAGCACCAGCGGGTGCTGATCGCCCGCGCCCTGGTCGGCCGACCGGACCTGTTGATCATGGACGAGCCGATGGCCGGCGTGGACGTGGACAGCCAGCAGGTGCTCGCCGACATCCTCCGCCGGGAGGTCGAGCGCGGCTGCGCGGTGCTTCTGGTGCTGCACGAACTCGGGCCGCTGGAGCCGCTGATCGACCGGGCGGTGGTGCTGCGCGACGGCTGTGTGGCCCACGACGGACCGCCGCCGCGGGGCGTCGGGCAGCACGCGTTGCCCGGCCACGACCACGTCCACCCGCACGCCGATGACCACCACCGCACCACCCAGGGACTGCTGGCATGATCGAGATGTTCCAACCCGACTTCATGCAGCGGGCGTTCGTCGCCGCGGTACTGGTCGGCATCACCGCACCCGCGGTCGGCATCTACCTGGTGCAGCGCCGCCAGGCGCTGATGGGCGACGGCATCGGGCACGTCGCGCTGACCGGCGTCGGTCTCGGTTTCCTGTTCCAGGCCAACCCGATCTGGATGGCGGTGCTGGTCTGCGTGCTCGGCTCCGTCGTGATGGAGCTGGTCCGCTCGCGCGGCAACCAGCGCGGCGACATCGCGTTGGCGATGCTGTTCTACGGCGGCATGGCCGGCGGCAAGCTGCTGGTCTCGATGAGCAGCCAGGCCGGCAGCGGAAGCCTGGAGAGCTACCTGTGGGGCTCCATCCTCACCGTCGCTCCCGAGGACCTGGCCGTGATCGGGGGCCTGGCGGCGGTGGTCGTCGCGGTCACCCTCGGGCTGCGGCGTCAGCTCTTCGCGGTCTGCCAGGACGAGGAGTTCGCCCGGGTGACCGGTCTGCCGGTGCGGGTGCTGAACCTGCTGCTGGCGGTGATGGCGGCGGTCACCGTCACGGTCGCCATGCGCGTGGTCGGCCTGCTGCTGGTGAGCGCGCTGATGGTGGTCCCGGTCGCAGCGGCGCAGCAGCTGACCCGGTCCTTCGCGGCGACCCAGGCGGCCGCGGTGGGCATCGGCGTGGTGACGGCGCTGTCCGGCGTCGGGGTCTCCTACCAGGCGGACCTGCCGTCCGGCCCCACCATCGTGCTGCAGGCGATCGCGGTCTTCGCCCTGTTCAGCGCGGTGGCCGCGCCGCTGGCCCGGCGGCGGCACCGGGCCGCCACCGACCACGGCCCGGCGGTCTGCGACGTGGCGCTGCCCGCACGTCCCGCAGGTCCCGCACAGGGAACGGATGCGGACGTGGCCACCGCAGCGGTCGGGGAACTCGCCGGGCGACGGGACGGTGAGTCGGCCGGGCAGCGGGTCGTGACCGCCGGACAGGTGGTGGCGGAAGCACCGTCGTCAGGGGAACCGCTGCCAAGTCGGGGGCTGGCACAATGATGTGCGAAACCACTCGACCAGCAGGAGGACCCACGGTGACCACCGCAGGCCCGTCGCCCCGCGCTCGTTCGACTCGGCAGCGCACCGCCGTCTCGGCGGTGCTGGACGAGGTCGAGGACTTCCGCAGTGCGCAGGAGCTGCACGACATGCTGAAGCACCGGGGCGACTCGGTCGGTCTCACCACCGTGTACCGGACGCTGCAGTCGCTGGCCGACGCCGGCGAGGTGGACGTGCTGCGCACCGCCGAGGGCGAGGCGGTGTACCGCCGGTGCAGCAGCGGGCACCACCACCACCTGGTCTGCCGGCACTGCGGGGCGACGGTCGAGGTCGAGGGGCCGGCCGTCGAGCGCTGGGCCAACGCGGTCGCCGCCGAGCACGGCTTCAGCGACATCGCGCACACCCTGGAGATCTTCGGCACCTGCGGCGACTGCGCCGCCAAGCACCAGTCCCAGTAACGCAGCAACGGCGGCGGCAGCGACAGCGACGACTGCAGCATCCGCCACGGCGGCAACGACAGCCGCAGAGAGACACGCGGAGACACACAGAGGGCCCGGATCGGATGTCCGATCCGGGCCCTCCGGTCGATCAAGGGGCTGACGAGGTGTCAGCGCTGCGGCGGCACGTCGGCGCCGGGGGCGACCTCGTTGGGGATGGCCCCGCCGAAGCGGCGGTCGCGCATCGCGTACTGCTCGACGGCCCGCCACAGGTCGCGGCGGTCGAAGTCCGGCCAGAGCACGTCCTGGAACACGAACTCGGCGTACGCGGACTGCCAGGCGAGGAAGTTGGAGGTGCGCTGCTCGCCGCTGGGGCGCAGGAACAGGTCGACGTCCGGCATGTCCGGGTAGTAGAGGTACTTGGCGAACAGCTTCTCGTTGACCTTCTCCGGGTTGAGCTTCCCGGCCGCGACGTCCCGGGCGATGGCCAGGGCGGCGTCGGCGATCTCGGCCCGGCCGCCGTAGTTGACGCAGAAGTACAGCGTCATGGCGTCGTTGTTCTTGGTCTGCTCCTGGGCGATCTGGAGCTCCTGGACGACGCTCTTCCACATCTTCGGCATCCGGCCGACCCAGCGGATCCGGATGCCCATGGCGTCCATCTCGTCGCGGCGGCGGCGGATCACGTCCCGGTTGAAGTTCATCAGGAACTTCACCTCGTCCGGGGAACGCTTCCAGTTCTCGGTGGAGAAGGCGTACAGCGAGAGGTTCTTGACCCCGATCTCCAGGCAGCCGCGCAGCACGTCGAGGACGACGCCCTCGCCGACCCGGTGGCCCTCGGTGCGGGGCAGACCGCGCTCCTTGGCCCAGCGGCCGTTGCCGTCCATCACGACGGCCACGTGGTTCGGGACCAGCTCGCCGGGGATCTTCGGCGGCCGGGCACCGCTCGCGTGCGGGGCCGGGGGCTCGTACGCCCGCTGCTTGCTGCCGAACAGCCGTCGCGCGACCATGCTCACTTCTCCACGTATCTCATCGAGCGGATGCCCCGCTCCAGGTGCCACTGCAGGTAGGCGGCGACCAGCCCGCTGCCCTCGCGCCAGTACCTCGGCTCGCAGTCGTCGGCGGTCCGCCAGTCTCCCGACAGCAGCGCACCGAGCAGTACCAGTGTCTCAGGGGAGGGTACGGCACTTCCGGGGACCCGGCAGTCGCCGCACAGCACGCCGCCGGCCTGGAGGGAGAAGAAGCGGTTGGGGCCGGGCAGCCCGCAGCGGGCGCAGTCGGTGAAGCTGGCGCCGTAGCCGTTGACGGCGAGCGAGCGCAGCAGGAAGGCGTCCAGCACCAGGTGCGACTGGTGGGTGCCGGCCGCCAGCGTGCGCAGGCCGCCGACCAGCAACAGGTACTGCTGGACGGCGGGTTGGCCCTCGTTCTCGGCGAAGCGCTCGGCGGTCTCCAGCATCGCGGTGCCGGCGGTGTAGCGGCTGTAGTCGTCGACGATCCGGGCGCCGTAGGGGGCGATGGTCTCCACCTGGGTGCACAGCGGCAGGGTGCGGCCGACCAGGTCGCTGCCGCGGCTGAAGAACTGGATGTCGACGTGCGAGAACGGTTCGAGGCGCGCGCCGAACTTCGACTTGGTCCGGCGCACACCGCGCGCCACCGCCCGCACCTTGCCGTGCTGGCGGGTGAGGAAGGTGATGATCCGGTCGGCCTCGCCGAGCTTCTGGGTGCGCAGCACGATGCCGTCGTCGCGGAAGAGACTCATGGTGAAGCCATTCTCCCGCACCCCACCGACAGTCCGGGGGCACCCGGTCGAGCGCCCGGCCGCCCGGCCGGTACGACCGCAGCCGTGAACCCGCACCGGGGTTGTGGGGGGTTAACCCGTGCGGTGCGGGACACGGCGGGCCCGGGAGGGGGGATGTTCGGGCCCGGCTCGTGGGGTGGGGAGGACGACGTGGAGAACGAGAAGGTGGAGCGGGTCAGTGCGGGGCGCGGGTCGCGGCTTCCAGCAACTGGTCGACCTGCGCGGCGGAGAGCTTGAGGCAGCGGCCGACCACGCCGAGCGCGGCCCGCTCCTGCGGGAGGTAGCGCCCGTCGGCGAGCGCCACCCAGGCGCCCTGGGTGAGCAGCCGCTCCCGACCCTGCAGGGCCAGGTGCGGGGCGAGGGGTTCGAGCGCGGCGTGCAGTTCGACGGCGAGGCCACCGCCCTCGACGTCCACGTCCAGCGGTTCGCCGCCGCCGTGGCCGGAGAGCGCGGCGAGCGCCGCCAGCACCTGGGCCTCGCCGCAGTCGTCGAAGCCCGCTTCCTTGATCACCGCGCAGGCGGCCTCCCGGCCGGCCCGGCTGCCGGTGCCGCCGGCCGCGAGGGCGGCCAGCGCGATGGTGTACTGCGCGTCCCGAAGCATCGCGCCGAGTCGGACCGAGGTCAGTTGCTCCAGGGCGTCGGTGCCGTAGCGGCCGCGGCAGGAGGTGCACTGCACGCTGCGGGCCACGCCGGCGAGCGGCAGGACCGGGGTGCCGAACAACCGCAGCCACCGCCGGCCGTGCTGCCGACGGTAGTTGCGGTCGCCGCCGCAGCCCGGGCAGAAGAATTCACCGAGGACATCCGTCCGCCAGCGAGGGCGAACACCCCACAACCCTGTCACGGCGCCACTCCCCAGACAT
The DNA here is from genome assembly GCF_040678815.1 of Kitasatospora sp. NPDC049285. Taxonomy (NCBI): domain Bacteria; kingdom Bacillati; phylum Actinomycetota; class Actinomycetes; order Kitasatosporales; family Streptomycetaceae; genus Kitasatospora; species Kitasatospora sp. NPDC049285. The sequence goes on from NZ_JBFAQR010000089.1 coordinate 20,158, forward strand.
GGCAGGCGGCCTGCACATCAATGGGCAGGTCACGCGACCGAACGCCGGAGGCCGTCCCACCGACCCCGGTTCCGGTCCGTCGATGTTGCCACGGTTACCGGCCCGTGTCAGCACCCTGAACGGGTGCCAAGGCGAAAATTTGTGACGGGGGCCACACCGTTCTCAACACGCTGCTCGAACGCCCGCGCACCCCATCGGCCCCGCCCGGAGCGCCCCCTCCGCGTCATCCGGAGCGCCCGCTCCACGCGACCCGACGGCCCGTCAAACAAGCGTCGCAGCAAGGAAGGAAGGAAGAACGGCGCAGCGAGACGCGAAGCGGAGCAGCACGGCGGAACGCGAAGGGGGCCCGCGGTGCGGGCCCCCTGGCGGTGGATCCGGGGCGTCAGTCGCGCTGCGCCCGGTTGACCGCGCTGACCAGGGCCTTCAGCGAGGCCAGCACGGTGTTGCCGTCGATGCCCACGCCCCACAGCACCTTGCCGTCGACCGCGCACTCGACGTACGCGGCGGCCTGGGCGTCGCCGCCTTCGCTCAGCGCGTGCTCGGCGTAGTCCAGCACCCGGACGTCCACGCCGATCGAGCCCAGCGCGTTGACGAAGGCGGAGACCGGGCCGTTGCCGGTGCCGGTCAGGGTGACCGGGTCGCCGTTGACGACGGCCTCGGTGGTCAGCGCGTCGCGGCCGTCCTCGGTGGTCAGGCTGCGCGAGCCGCTCAGCGAGATCCGGCCCCACGGGTTGGCCGGGGTCGGCAGGTACTCGTCCTGGAAGACGTCCCAGATCGCGCCGGGGGTGACCTCGCCGCCCTCGGCGTCGGTCTTCGCCTGGATGATCTTCGAGAACTCGATCTGCATCCGGCGCGGCAGGTCCAGCTTGTGGTCGTTCTTCAGCACGTAGGCGATGCCGCCCTTGCCGGACTGGCTGTTGACCCGGATGACCGCCTCGTAGCTGCGGCCGACGTCCTTGGGGTCGATCGGCAGGTAGGGCACGCCCCAGGTGTACTCGGAGACGGGGACGCCCGCTGCGGCGGCGTCCGCCTCCAGGGCGTCGAAGCCCTTCTTGATCGCGTCCTGGTGCGAGCCGGAGAAGGAGGTGTACACCAGGTCGCCGGCGTAGGGGTGGCGCTCCGGCACCGGCATCTGGTTGCAGTACTCGGCGGTGCGGCGGATCTCGTCGATGTCGGAGAAGTCGATCATCGGGTCGACGCCCTGCGAGAACAGGTTCATCCCGACGTTGACCAGGTCCAGGTTGCCGGTGCGCTCACCCTGGCCGAACAGGCAGCCCTCGACGCGGTCGGCGCCGGCCATGACGGCCAGCTCCGCCGAGGCGACGCCGGTGCCGCGGTCGTTGTGCGGGTGGGTGGACAGGCAGACGAACTCGCGGCGGGACAGGTTCCGCGACATCCACTCGATCTTGTCGGCGTAGACGTTCGGGGTGGAGCGCTCGACCGTGGTCGGCAGGTTCAGGATGATCTCGCGGCCCTCGCCCGGCTGCCAGACGTCCATCACCGCCTCGCAGACCTCCAGTGCGAAGTCCAGCTCGGTGTCGATGAAGATCTCCGGCGAGTACTCGTAGCCCAGGACGGTCTCGTCGCCCAGGATCTTCTCGGCGTACTCCATCACCAGGCGGGTGCCGTCGACGGCGATCGCCTTGATGTCGTCCTTGCTGCCCTTGAAGACCACCCGGCGGAACAGCGGCGAGGTGGCGTTGTACAGGTGGACGGTGGCCCGCGCCGCGCCCTTCAGCGACTCCACGGTGCGCTCGATCAGGTCCTCGCGGGCCTGGGTCAGCACCGAGATGGTGACGTCCTCCGGGATCGCGTTCTCCTCGATCAGGGAGCGCACGAAGTTGAAGTCGGTGGCGCCGGAGGACGGGAAGCCGACCTCGATCTCCTTGTAGCCCAGCTTCACCAGCAGGTCGAACATCTTGCGCTTGCGGGCCGGCGACATCGGGTCGATCAGCGCCTGGTTGCCGTCCCGCAGGTCGGTGGACAGCCACCGCGGGGCCTGGGTGATCACCTTGCTCGGCCAGGTGCGGTCGGGCAGGTCGACGGTGCCGAAGGGTACGTAGCGGTGGAACGGCATCCCCGACGGCTTCTGCTGCACCGAGGCGGCGGTGATCGGGGTGGGACGGTCGACGAACGCGCGGGCGACGGACGGCTGCTCGGTCATGGGTGAGAGTCTCGGCTTCCCTGGGTCGAAGGCGGTGTGTGGTCGGGGATACAGGACACCCGACTCGGCCGACGGACGTGCGCCGCTTCACGATCACGCTGGGCGCAACACGACTCCCCGCGGCGAGGGAGCCGGCCTTGACTGGACTACAGGCCCTCGCCGCGGCAGCTAAGAAGAAGCAGCCGGATACGCATGATGTCGCCAACTGTAACCCGAGCGAACGGCCGGACGCAGTGAGCGCCGCCACGATTCCACCCAGTGAGACGACGACCCGGTGCGTGGAGTTGGTGAAAAGCCTCGGCAAACCCCTTCACTGCGTAGCACACTGACAACCATGCGTATCCAGGTCACACGTACCGGCGGCTTCGCCGGCCTGCTCCGGTATGCCGAACTGGACACCGCCGATCGCCAGGACGCCCCGCACGTGCACGCCCTGGCCCGGGAGGCGGTGGCCGGCGGGCTGCGCGGGCCCGCGTACGGCGTACCGGACGGCTTCCACTACGAGATCACCGTCGACGGCCGCACGGTCTACTGCGCGGACCCCAAACT
>NZ_JBFAQR010000090.1:0-22858 GCF_040678815.1 Kitasatospora sp. NPDC049285
GACTTGCTCGCCGGCAAGGACACCGTCTGGCCGCTGTACATCGACCCGTCGTACTCGGCGGGTGGCTGGGGCCAGAACTGGACCTACGTCAGCTCCGCGTTCCCCACCACCAGCTACTGGCGCACCAGCGACGCCACCGGCCTGCGGGTCGGCTACAACGGCTGGCAGTCCCCGTACTACGTCGGCCGCGCGTTCGCCCAGATGAACGTCGCGCCGCAGCTCGCGGGCGCCCAGATCAGCTCCTCCACCTTCTACGCCACCGAGACCTGGTCCCCCTCCTGCTCCGGACGCAACGTCGAGCTGTGGGCGACCGGCGGGATCGGCTCCGGCACCACCTGGAACAACCAGCCCGGCTGGAGCTCCTGGCAGGACACCAAGTACGAGGCGCACGGCTACAGCAGTAGCTGCCCGACCCAGTCCGTCGGCTTCAACATGACCGGCGCGATGCAGAGCGCCGTCAACAACGGCCAGTCCGACCTCACCCTCGGCCTGAAGGCCTCCGACGAGGGCGACTCCTACGGCTGGAAGAAGTTCCAGCCGTCGACCATGACCATCTCCACCACCTACAACCACGCCCCGACCGCGCCGGGTTCGCTGAGCACCTCGCCGACCACGGCCTGCGGCGCCAACCCGCCCACCGTGCTCGGCAACGGCGACGTGACGCTGTACGCGGCCGTCGGGGACCCGGACGGCGGCAGCCTCGCGGTCGGCTTCACGCTCAAGAAGAGCGACGGCACTGTCGTTGCCACCAGCGTGGGCAGCAGCCTCGCCGCCACCTCCGGCACCACCACGGCCTTCGTCATCCCCCGCAAGACGCTGAGCGACGCGGCGGCCGGGAACCTGACCACGTTCTCCTGGAACGTGTACGCCAGTGATGGCAGCGCCGACAGCCCGGTCAGCGCCACCTGCCAGTTCGTCTTCGACTCGACCGTCCCGGGTGCACCCACCGTCACCCCGCAGACCAGCAGCTACAAGGTCGGCACGGCCGCCTCCTTCGCCATCGCGGCGAACGCGACGGGCAGCGCTCCGGCGAGCTTCCTGTACCAGCTCAACGGGGGCACGCCCCGCACGGCGGCGGCCAGCTCCGGTGGCGCGACCATCTCGCTGGAGCCGACCCGCCGGGTCAACACCCTGACCGTGACGGCGGTTTCGCCGGGCGGCAACATCGGTGACACCGCCAACCTGGTGTTCAACGCGGCCGCTCCGGCCACCGCGCTCGACGGCGACCTCACCGGCCAGGGCCGTGCCGACCTCGCCGTGGTCGGCAACCAGGCCGCCCTGCCGTCCGGCCTGTGGCTGGCGTCCGGCATCACCACCAACACGCTCAGCTCGGCCGCGGACAACATCGGTGCCAAGGGCACCGGCGTCAACGCGCCCGGCGCGGCCACCGACTGGAACGGCACCCAGGTGATCACCGGTCACTTCGCCACCGGTGACGGCTTCAACGACTACCTCGCCTACAACCCGGCCACCGGCGCCGCCAGCATCGTCTACGGCAACGGCGACGGCTCCGCCCTGAGCCCGGTCTCCGGCTCCCAGGTCAACGTCAACGCAACCGCATTCACCGGCCAGGGCAGCACCAAGGCCACCCAGGTCGCCAACGCCGGCGCCCTCTACGAGTCCGCCAGCGGCGACCCGCTCGGGATTCCCGGCCTGCTGATGGTCTTTCAGAACCACCTCGTCCTGACCGGCGGCACCGGTACCCCCGGCGCGTACGCGGCTGCCGACGCGAGCGTCACGCTGTCCGCCACCAACCCGGCCGGCGGTGCCGACTGGACCGGCTGGACCATCACCACCGCCCTGGTGAACAACCTGCCGGCGCTGTACGCCCGCAACACCACCACCGGTGAGCTCTGGTACTACAGCCCGACCGTCCTCACCAACCTGGCCGCCACCCAGATCCTGGGCACCAACCCGACGCCCACCGCGCCGGTCCGGGTCGCCGCCAGCGGTTGGACCTCCGCCGCCAAGCCGGTCCTGCAGGCCGCCGACATCAACCGCGACGGCACCGCCGACCTCTGGTCGGTCGACAGCACCGGCAACGTCACCGCCCGGTTGTTCGACGGCAGCACCCTCTCGCCCCAGCCGCTGGCCTCGCCCGTGCACAGCTGGCCGCTCAACGACCAGTCGTCCGGCGCGGTCGGCAACGGCGCCGCGCGTGACCAGGTCGGCGCCCTGCCGCTGTCCGGCTCCGCGGCTGCGACCTGGCGGACCGGCGACCTGTTCACCCCCGACGTGCGCCTGGACGGCGCCGCGGGCGCCCTGACGGCCACCGGACCCGCCGTGAACGTCAGCGGCGACTTCAGCCTCTCGGTCTGGACCCAGCCCACCAGCGGCGGTGGCGTCATCCTCTCCCAGGACGGCACGCACTCCTCCGGTCTGCTGCTGTACCCGGACCTGAACACCCGTCAGTGGTTCTTCTGCCTCGGAACCGCCGACGCGACCGGCTGGCCCTACGACTGCGCGCACGGCGGGACGATGGCCCTCGGCGTGTGGAGCCACCTCACCGCCACCTACAACGCGGCCACCGGTCAGATGGTCCTGTACGTCAACGGCGTGGAAGCCGCCACAGCGGGCCACACCCGGGTCGCCGGCACCCTGTTCCGCGGTGCGTTCACGGTCGGCGACTACCTGTACAACGACACCCGTACTGCCTACTACAGCGGCCGGATCGCCCAGATCCAGACCTGGAACCAGGCACTCACCCCCGGCCAGGTCGGCGCGGCCGCGGGCAGCGGCAGTGCCGTCACCCTGCCGTCCGACGGCACCCTCTACCCCAGCGGCAGCACCTGGCAGCTCGGCGCCAACACGGCGGCGTTCACCAAGGGCCAGCTGACCGTCACGATCGCGGGCACCCAGCGTTTCGCCCTCGGCTCGGCCGCCAGCCCGAACGCCGTCATGACCCTCCAGGCGGACGGCAACCTCGTCGGCTACCCCACGGCCGCTGACGCGGTCAGCCGGACCAACGCGCTGTGGGCCACCTCCACCAGCGGACACGCCAACGACAGCCTGGTCTTCCAGCCCGACGGCAACCTCGTCCTGTACGCCGCGGACGGCCCCTCGCTGTGGTCCTCCCAGACCAACACCGCAAGCTCCGACCGCGTCCTCGAAGCCGTCGAGAACGGCGCGCTGCACGAGGTGTACACCGACGGGACGGGCTGGCACGACAACGCCGTCGCCGGGGTCGGCGGCAACATCAACGCGCTCGCCTTCAGCTACGGCCCCGTCGGCCAGCGGGTCATCGAGGCCTCCGAAGGCGGCGTGCTGCACGAGATCTACAGCGACAGCACCGGCGGCTGGCACGACAACGCCGTGGCCGGCGCCGGCAGCAACATCGTGGCGCTCGGCTTCGCGTACGGGCCGATGGGCCAGCGGGTGATCGAGGCTTCGGAGGGCGGGGTGCTGCACGAGATCTACAGCGACAGCGCCGGCTACTGGCACGACAACGTCGTCGCCGGGGTCGGCGGCAACATCACCGCACTGGGCTTCTCCTACAACGCCTCCGGGCAGCGCGTGGTCGAGGCCGTCGAGGGCGGGGTGCTGCACGAGATCTACAGCGACAGCGCCGGTTACTGGCACGACAACGCGGTCGGCGGCGTCGGCGGCAACATCAGCGCGATCGCCTTCACCTACAACGCCTCCGGGCAGCGGGTGATCGAGGCCGTCGAGAGCGGCGTGCTGCACGAGATCTACACCGACGCCGCGGGTTGGCACGACAACCCCGTCGTCGGCGTGGGCGGCGGCATCACGGCCCTGTCGGTCCGGACCACCGCCACCGGCGTCCGGGTGGTCGAGGCCGTCGAGGGCGGCGTGCTGCACGAGATCTACACCGACAGTGCGGGCTACTGGTACGACGGCGCCATCGCCGGCACGGCGGGCAACGCCACGGCGGTGTCGTTCAACCTCCACTGACCCGACCGACTGCCGAACGGCGGCCCGCCCCGTGGTAGTTCGCGGGGCGGGCCGCCGTCGTTCCGGTGCGGATATTCGCTGGTGGGGGCCGGTGGGCCGTCCCTAGGGTGGGGTGCATGAGCCCGCAGCAGAAGCAGACCACCACCCTCTGGCGACCGACCGGGCCGCAGGAACTGGCGCTGGTGGCGGAGTCCGGGTGGCGGGCGTGGCCGCCGCGCCTGCCCGAGCAGCCGATCTTCTACCCGGTGCTGAACGAGGACTACGCGATCCGGATCGCCCGGGACTGGAACGTGCCGGCGTCCGGGGTCGGGTACGTGACGCGGTTCGAGGTGGAGAGCGCCTTCCTGGAGCGCTACCCGGTGCAGCGGGCCGGCGGCGAGACGATCCTCGAACTGTGGGTTCCCGCCGAGGAGTTGGCGGAGTTCAACCGGCACATCGTGGGGGCGATCGAGGTGGTGCGCGAGTTCCGCTGAGTCCGCCCCCGGGTGGCCCGCGCCCTCCGTCGTAAGGCGGGGGCGCGGGGCGGCTCCTCCACCTGCGGGACGATGCCGTTCGGTACCACATGCGCATGGTTCGCGCCCCCGCCCGCACCCACCATGGAAGGGACGGGTGACCAGGTGTTCGAGCGGGACGGGGCGGATCGCGATGGGGTACGGACGGACGGCGGTGACGGTGGTGCTCGGCGGGGCGGCCGCCGCCGTGCTGCTGGCGATACTGGTGCCGACCGCGGTCGACCGGGCGCGGGACCGCCTGGAGCACACCGAGCACTTCGCGAACGGCGCCGCCGCCAAGGCCGGCCGCCCCGAGGTGCCGCGCTGGCTGCCCGACAAGGCCACCGGCGTCGCCTTCCTGATGTCGGGTCACAGCAGTGACCGGCTGATCCGCGCCACCCTCCCCGACGGTTCGCTGCCGTCCGGCTGCACCAGCGGCCGGACGCAGGGCAGCGTCCACCTCAGCGCGCACTGGTTCCCCGCGGACACCCCCCGGAAGGCCACCGCGCACTGCGGCCTCTACGACGTCGCGCTGATCGGCGACCAGCTGTACGGATGGCAGGACGACGCCACTGTGGTGGCCGCCCAGAGCCCGCAGAGTGCCACGCCGGTGCAGAGCGGTCCGGCGAGGGCGCACTGAGCAGCGGCGGAACGGACCGGGGCGAGGGGGCCGCCGTTTCGCGCGGGCGGGCGATGCGATAGGACGGGGCGCATACCCACCACCCCGAGGAGTCCCATGCCAGGCCCGACCGTCGACGCCGACGGCGACCAGACCGCCCCGCCCGCCGACCAGCCGACCGGCGCCGCCGACCAGGGCGGGCGCAGCGCGCCGTTCGCGACCACCACCGTGGTGCTGCTCGGCGGCCTCGCCGCGCTCGGACCGCTCACCACCGACCTGTACCTGCCCGCGGTGCCCGCGCTCACCGCCGACCTGCACTCCACCGCGCCCGTCGCGCAGCTGACGCTGACCGGCTCGCTGCTCGGCATGGCCCTCGGCCAGCTGCTGTTCGGCCCGCTCAGCGACCGCCTCGGCCGCCGCCGTCCGCTGCTGGTCGGCCTCGCGGTGTACACCCTGGCCACCGTGGTCTGCGCGCTCGCCGACTCGATGCCGCTGCTGGTCGCCGGACGCGCCCTGCAGGGCGTGGCGGGCTCCGCGGGGCTGGTGATCGCCCGGGCGATCGTCCGCGACCGGCTCGAAGGGGTGGCGATGATACGTTTCCTCGCCACCATGGGGCTGATCTCCGGGCTCGCCCCGATCCTCGCGCCGGTCGTCGGCGCGCAGCTGCTCCACCTCACCGACTGGCGCGGCACCTTCCTCACGCTCGCCGTCCTCGGTGCCGTGCTCACCGCCGGCGCGGTGCTGCGGATGGACGAGACCCTGCCGCCCGAGCGACGGCACGGCGACGGCCTCGGCACCACGCTGCGGGCGATCGGCGGACTGCTGCGTGACCGCCCGTTCTTCGGCTACCTGCTCACCAGCACCTTCGCCTTCGGCGCGCTGTTCGCGTACGTCGGCGGTTCCTCGGTGGTGCTGCAGGACGTGTACCGGATCTCCCCGCAGACCTACAGCCTGGTCTTCGCGGTCAACTCGGTCTCGCTGCTCGCCTTCACCCAGCTGAACGGCCGGGTGCTGGTGCAGCGCTTCCCGTCCCGGACGCTGACCGTCTCCGCGCTCGCCGTCGCGGTGCTGGCCGGCGCCGCGGTGGTGCTGTGCACCACCGTCTGGGACACCGGGCTGGCCGGGGTCTGGCCCGCGCTCGCCGTGCTGATGGGCGCGATGGGCGTCATCCTTCCGAACGCCAACGGCCAGGCCCTCACGATGGCCCCGCACGCCGCCGGCTCCGCGTCCGCGCTGCTCGGCACCGGCACCTTCCTGTGCGGCTCGGTGGTCGCCCCGCTCAGCAGCCTCGGCGGCCACCCGTCCGCGACCGTCCTCGGCGTGGTCGTGCTGGCCTGCTCGGTGCTGGCCCTGGCGTCGTTCGTGCCGCTCTGCCGCAAGCCCTGACGGGGCGTCAGGCGGTGGCCACGCCGTGCAGGAGGTTGCGGACCAGGGTGGTGGCGAAGGCCTCGGTGACGGGGAGGTCGGGCAGCAGGAGGCGGTGGTAGCAGGCGCCCCAGAGCTGGTCGACCAGGGATTCCGGGTCGAGGTCGGGGCGTAGCTGGCCGCGGTCCTGGGCGCGTCGGACGGCTTCCACGGCCAGGCGGCGGCGCGGGCCGGTGTAGCGCTCGCGGAGGGCGGCGGCCAGGTCGGGGTCGGTCTGCGCCTGGCCGATCAGGCCGGCCATCGTGGGGCCCGCCGGGGTGGTGGTCAACAGGCGGGCGAACGAGCGGAGTTGGGTGGTCAGGTCGGCCTCGATGTCGCCGGTGTCGGGGAACGCGAGCGGGGTGGCGACGGCCTGGAAGTAGCCGTCCAGGGCGAGCGCGCCCTTGGAGGGCCACCACTTGTGGAGGGTGGTCTTGCTGACCCCGGCCCGCTCGGCGACCGCCTCGAAGGTGAATCCGCCCATGCCCTGTTCGAGCAGCAGCGCCCCGGCGGCGGCGAGCGCGTCGGCGCGGACCTCGTCGGCCGGGCGGCGGCCGCGGCCGCGGCGGACGCGGGGTTCGAGCTGTTCGGTCATCTGCTGCTCGACGCCTCTCGGCTGCGGGATTCCGGGGCTCCAGGCTGTCATATGGACGCGGCGTTCACAAGGTGGTTATATGGACTGTGCGTCCATTAGGGATTCGACCGGCAGGAGCGGACTGATGACGGAGAACACGCGGGTGGCCCTGGTCACCGGGGCCTCGGGCGGCATCGGCCGGGCGGTCGCCGAGCGGCTGGCCGCCGACGGGATGGCCGTCGCGGTGCACTACGCGGGCAACAAGGCGGCGGCCGACGGCGCGGTCGCGGCGATCACCGGGGCCGGCGGCCGGGCGGTGGCGGTCGGGGGCGACGTCGCCGACGAGCGGGCGATGGCGGAGGCCTTCGACGCGGTGGAGCGGGAGTTCGGCGGGATCGACGTGGTGGTCCACACGGCGGGCGTGATGCGGCTCGCCCCGATCGCCGAGCTGGACCTGGACGAGTTCGACCGGGTGCACCGGACCAACGTCCGCGGCAGCTTCGTGGTCGCGCAGCAGGCCGTGCGACGGGTGCGCGCGGGCGGCGCGATCGTGCTGTTCTCCACCTCGGTCACCAAACTGGCGTTCCCCGGCTACGGCGCGTACGTCGCCAGCAAGGGCGCGGTGGACGCGCTGACGCCGGTGCTCGCCCGCGAGCTGCGCGGCCGGGACGTCACCGCCAACGCGGTCGCCCCCGGCCCGACCGCGACGCCGCTGTTCCTGGACGGCAAGGACGAGGCGACGGTGGAGCGCCTCGCCAAGCAGCCGCCGCTGGAGCGGCTCGGCACGCCGGACGACATCGCGGAGGCGGTGTCCTTCCTGGCCGGTCCCGGGCGCTGGGTGAACGGGCAGACGGTGTACGTGAACGGCGGCATCGCCTAGCGCAGGACGGCGCCCCGGGTCCCACGCGGGGATCCGGGGCGCCGTTGACGCCGGGTCAGGAGGGCGTCAGGTCAGGCGAACGGACGGTCAGGCGATGGAGAAGTCGTCGCCGTAGACGCTGCCCTGGCCGTACCAGCCGTGCAGGTACACGGTCACGGTGCCGTTGGCGCCGGTGGTGAAGGGGACGGTGAGCTTGGTCCACGCGGTGCTGTTGGCCCAGGTGGAGGCGGTGGCGCCGCCGGAGACCCCGACGTAGGCGTACGGGCCCTGGACCCAGGCGGTCAGGGTGTAGGCGTGGTTCGGGGCGAGGGTCACGGTCTGCTGGCACTGGCCGGTCTGGCCCGCCGTCGGCGCGGCGAGCAGGCCGTGGGCGCCGGCGTGGGCGGTGGCGGACAGGCCGCCGCCGCTCTGGCAGGTCCACGGGGCCAGGCTGCCGGACTCCAGGTCGCCGTTGGCCAGGCCGGTGGCGGTGCCGCCGGTGACGGTCAGCGCGTAGCCGGCGGTGTGGCTGCCGGACGCGCCGGTGCCGGTGACGGTCAGGGTGTAGCTGCCCGGGGTGGCGGCGGCGGTGGTGGAGACGTTGAGCGTGGCCGAGCCGCCGGCGGTGACGCTGGCCGGGCTGAGCGTGGCGGTGACGCCGGCCGGGGCGCCGGAGACCGAGAGGTTGACGGTCTGGGCGGAGCCGGAGGTGACCGCGGTGGTGACGGTCGAGGTGGTCGCGGAGCCGGCCTGGACCGAGCCGGACGCCGGGCTCAGTGACACCGAGAAGTCGTTGGCGGTGCTGCCGCCGGTGACCGTCAGGGTGTAGGTGGCGGTGTGGCTGCCGGAGGCGCCGGTGCCGGTGACGGTCAGCGGGTAGCTGCCGTTGGCGACCGCAGCGGTGGTGGAGACGTTCAGGGTCGCCGAGCCGCCGGCGGTGACGCTGGCCGGGCTGAGCGTGGCGGTGACGCCGGCCGGGGCGCCGGAGACCGAGAGGTTGACGGTCTGGGCGGAGCCGGAGGTGACCGCGGTGGTGACGGTCGCGGAGGTGGCGGAGCCGGCCTGGACCGAGCCGGACGCCGGGCTCAGCGACACCGAGAAGTCGTTGGCCGGGACTGTGGAGCTGGTGAACGGCGCGAAGATGTGGCTGAAGTCCCACTTGTTCTGCGCGATGCCCGAGCAGCTGTCGGAGCCGGCGGTGCCGACGCAGCCGCCGTTGTCGCGCTGCAGGGCCCAGAACGACAGGGTGTTGATGCCCTTGGAGACTGCCCAGTTGTAGACCGTGGTGGCGTTGGCCACGGTGAAGGTCTCGGCCGCACCGAAGTCGTCGATGCCCAGCATCTCGGTGATCCCGATCGAACCCCACAGCTGCGCCGCGGTCTTGGTCGGGTAGAGCTTGGCCAGCTGGTTGTACAGGCCCTGCGCGGAGGTCTGGGTGTCGGCGGCCATGTCGTGGCTGGCGTTGTCGTAGTAGTCGAACGTCATCATGTTGACGACGTCGATGCGGGCGTTGTTGGTGATCGCGTTCTTGATCACGTTCAGCCCGCTGGCGGCCAGTCCGCTGGTGGTCGTCGGCAGGGTGTAACTGAACTGGATGGTGCGGCCGTTGGCGGCGGCCCAGTCCTCCACCAGCTTGATCGCCTTGTTGCGGCGGTCGATGCCGGCGGTGTTGGTGAGCGAGTTGTCCTCGATGTCGAGGTCGATCCGGCTGACGTCGTAGGTGGTGATCACCTGCTCGAAGGCGGCGGCGATCTGGTTGACGTCGGTGCAGGAGTCGGCGAGCTCGGTCCCGGTGTTGTCGGCGGTGTAGCCGCCGAAGGACGGGATGACGTTGCCGCCGTTGGCCCGGATGGTGGTGATGTCGGCGCCGAAGACGGAGCTGGACACCGGCATCGCGGTGTCGCCGTTCCACAGCGGGGTGCAGCTGCCCTTGGTGGCGGTCTGCAGGAAGGCCATGGTGAGGTTCTTGGCGCCGGACTGGGCGGCCAGGGCGGCGGGGCTGTCGCCGGTCCAGGCCTCGAAGTACGGGGCGAAGACGTGCTGCGGCAGCGGGGTGGCGGCCTGGGCGGGGGCGGAGATCAGCCCCAGCGAGGCGGCGGCCATCGCGCCGACGGTGAGCAGCGCGTGGAGTGGTCGGTGAAGGCGCATCGGGTCTCCAACAGGCATGGGAGGGCAGCCTGCTGCCGGTCTTGGGGCGGCGGCAGGCCGGTTGGCCTGGAACAGGGAGTGCCGGGCTGGAACGGGGCAGGGCAGACGCCCCGGCCGGTGGTCACACCCCCACGATGCGTCCCGGTCGGGAAGGAACAGCGATGGAACAAGGCCTAATAGTTGGTCTGGACCACTTGATCTGTCAAGACTCCTAACAGTTCGCCCGGGCGACCTCGGGAACCGTGCGCGCAGCCGTCGGGAACCGCGCCGGAAGCCGTGCCGGAAAGGCGTTCTGACATGCCGTCGGCCCCGCACCCCCCGTCCTCGGGTGCGGGGCCGACGGTGCTTCGTCAGCTCAGGCCGGAGCTCTTCAGCCAGTCCTTGGCGACCGCCGCCGGGTCCTCCTTGTCGATGGCGACGCGCTTCATCAGCGCGGTCAGCCCGGCGGTGTCGAGCTTGGCGGAGACGGCGTTCAGGGCGGCCGTCCCGGTGGCGTCCAGACCGGCCTGGTTCACCAGCGGGGTGACGTTCTGCACGCTGAACACGTTCTTCGGGTCGGCCAGCGAGACCAGCTTCAGCTGGACGATCTTCGGGTCGGTGGTGAACACGTTGCCGAGCTGGACGGTGTTGTCCTTCAGCGCGTTGGCGGTGGTGTCGCCGGTCGGCTTCCACTCCTTGAAGGTCAGCCCGTAGGCGTCCTTGAACTGCTGCTCGCGGCGGGACTTGAACTCCGGCGGGCCGCCGACCGCCAGGTCCTGGGCCTTGCCCGCCAGGTCGGCGATCGACTTCAGGCCGAGCTTGTCGGCGGTCTCCTGGGTGACCGTCAGGGAGTCCTTGTCCTCGGCGGCCGAGGAGTCCAGGATGGCCAGGCCGGCGGGCAGCTTGGCCTTCAGCTCGGCGTTGACCGCCGTGGTGCCGGCGGCGGTGGACTTGGCGTCCAGGTAGCCGAGCAGGGCGCCGTTGTACTCGGGCAGCACGGTCAGCGCGCCGCTCTGCAGCTGGCCGTAGAGCACCTCGCGGCTGCCGATGTTGAACTTCTCCTCGACCTTGACGCCCTTGGCCTTCAGGGCCTGCGAGTAGATCGAGGCGAGCAGTACGTTCTCCGGGAAGTTCGCCGAGCCGACCACCACGGTCTTGCCGCTCGCGGCGGAGGCGGGGGCGGAGGAGCCGGCGGCCAGCGGGTCGCCGCCACCGGAGGAGGAGCAGGCCGCCGCGCCGAGCAGCAGCACGGCGGCGGTGGCGGTTCGCAGCAGACGGGTCGTCATATCGATTCCTTCTGGAGTGCGGGAGTCCCCGCGTGATCGTCAACACGGACGGTGCGCGTGCCGGGCGGCGAGGCGAACCGGATGAGCAGGGCGAACAGCAGCTGGACCAGCACGGCCAGCAGCACCACCAGGACGGCGCCGCCGACGGTGGTCGGGAAGTTCCGGGTGGCCAGCCCGTCGATCACGTACCGGCCCAGGCCCCCGAGCCCGACGTACGCGGCGACCGTGGCGGTGGCGATCACCTGCACGGCGGCGGTGCGGGCGCCGGCCAGCATGGTCGGCAGCGCGGCGGGCACGCAGACCTGGAACAGGGTCTGCGGGTGGGTCAGGCCGATGCCGCGGGCGGCGTCCCGGACGTCCGGGTCGGTGCCGCGCACCCCCTCGGCGGCGGCCACCAGCAGCGGCGGCGCGGCCAGCGCGGTCAGCGGCACCAGCACCGCGACGTCGCCGACCCCGGCCAGCAGCACCGTCAGGGTGACCAGGCCGAGGGTGGGCAGTGCCCGCGCGACCCCGGCGAAGGCGGTGGTCAGGAACAGCCCGCGGCCGGTGTAGCCGATCAGCAGGCCGAGCGGCACCGCGACCAGCGCGGCCAGGGCGAGCGCCTCGGCGGAGAACGCCAGGTGCTCCAGCACCCGGTTGGCGATCGAGTCGGGTCCGGAGCGGTGCGCCGGGTCGGAGAGGAAGGAGTTCAGCCAGTCGAACCAGTTCACCGGGCCGTCCTCCCCGCCCAGGGCGCCAGCACCCGCCGCGCCAGCACCAGCACCAGGTCGACGGCCAGCGCCAGCAGCGCGACCAGCAGGATCCCGGCGAAGATCGGGGTCGGGAAGGTGCGCTGGAAGCCGTCCACGAACAGGTAGCCCAGCCCGCCGCGGCCGACCAGCGCGCCGACCGCCGCCAGCGAGATCGAGGAGACCGCGGCCACCCGCAGACCCGCGATCAGGTACGGCACCGCGACCGGCAGTTCCACCGCGGCCAGCCGCCGCCACGGGCCGTAGCCCATCGCGGTGGCGGCCTGCCGCACCGACACCGGCACCGCGCGCAGCCCGTCCACCGTGGTCGGCAGCAGCACCGCCAGCGCGTAGAACGTCAGCGGCAGCATCACGGTCGCCTGGGTGGCCAGCCCCGTCCACGGGATCAGCACCACGAAGACCGCGAGCGAGGGCAGTGCGTACACCACGTTGAACACCGCCGCGAGCGGCTGGTACAGCCGCGGGAAGCGGGTGCAGGCCAGCCCCAGCGGGAGCGCCAGCAGCAGCCCGAGCAGCACCGGGACCAGCGCGATCACCGCGTGATCGGCCGTCAGGCCGCCCAGGTAGCCCAGGTGGTCGCCGAGCCAGTGCCAGCGGATCAGCGGCTCACCGTCCAGCATGCGGCACCTGCTCGGGGTCGCTGGACGCCTCGAGGACGGGGTCGGCGGCCCGCTCGCCCAGCGCGGCGACCACCGCGGCCCGGTCGGCCGCGCCGACCGCGCGGCCGTCGGCGTCCACCGCCACGGCCAGGCCGGACGGGGCGAGCACCGCCGCGTCCAGTGCGGAGCGCAGGGTGTCCCGGGCCGGGTCGAAGACCGGGACCGGGTGGCGCTCGGCGCCGCGCACCCAGGACTGCGGGCGGCCGTCCTGGTCGAGCGCCAACTCCCAGTCCTGGTAGCGCTGCTGGATCGGATCGAGCCGGACGCCGACGGCCGGGCGCAGGCCCAGGCCGCGCAGGCCGCGGTCGCGGCCCAGGAAGGCGGCCACCCCGGCGTCCGCCGGCGCGGTCAACAGGGTGTGCGGGTCGGCGAGTTGGGCGATCTCTCCGTGGTTGCGGAGCACCACCACCTGGTCGCCGAGCCGCACCGCCTCCTCGATGTCGTGCGTCACGAACAGCACCGTCTTGCCCAACTCCGCCTGGATCCGCAGCAGTTCCTCCTGCAGACCGGACCGTACCAACGGGTCGACCGCGCTGAACGGCTCGTCCATCAGCAGCACCGGCGGGTCGGCGGCCAGCGCCCGGGCCACGCCCACACGCTGCTGCTGGCCGCCGGAGAGCTGCGCCGGGTAGCGGCGGGCGGTCTCCGGCGGCAGGCCGACCAGCTCCAGCAGTTCGGCGGCCCGGGCCCGGGCCCGCTTGCGGTCCCAGCCGAGCAGCCGCGGCACGGTGGCCACGTTGTCGATCACCCGGCGGTGCGGGAACAGCCCGGCCTGCTGGATCACGTAGCCGATGCCGCGCCGCAGCTCGGCGGCGGGCAGCGCGGCGACGTCGGTGCCGTCCAGCAGGACCCGTCCGGCGGTCGGCACCACCATCCGGTTGACCATGCGCAGGATGGTGGTCTTGCCGCAGCCGGACGGGCCGACCAGCACGGTGGTCCGGCCTGCCGGTACGTCAAGGTCCAGGCCACCGACGGCGACCGTGCCGTCGGGGTGGCGCTTGGCGGCGCCCTCGAATCTGATCACGGGTGGTTCCTAGCAGTGGCCGGCAAAGGTTTATCGAACAATGATCTGATTATGTCTGCTGTCCGGCCTCGCGTCCGGGCGTTATCGCAAGAGTGGATCGACGAACGGACCGTCAGGCGGCCGGTCGGCCCCCGCCCGTGGTGGGCAGTCCCGCGGCCGCCCAGGCGACGAACCCGCCGTCCAGGTCGGTCGCCCGGTGCAGGCCCAGCTCGCGCAGCGAGGCCGCCGCGAGGGACGAGGCGTAGCCCTCCGAGCAGACCACGATCCACTCCACGTCGAAGCCCGACGCCTCCGGGATCCGGTGACTGCCCGTCGGATCGAGGCGCCACTCCAGCACGTTCCGTTCGATGATCAGCGCATCCGGGATCTCACCCTCCCGGGCCCGCTGCGCCGCCGGCCGGATGTCCACCAGCAGCGCCCCGCCGTCGACCGCCGCCCGCGCCTGCTCCGGCCCCGGCCGGTGCACGCCCTCGCGCGACCTCTCCACCAGCTGATCCACCGTCATCACCATTGTTCCGCTCCCTCCGTCGCGGTGCGGACCAGACCCTGGGCCCGCAGTTCGTACCTGGACATCTCACTCAACGGCGGCGAGTACGCGTGGATGGTCACCGCCGGTCCCTGCGTGGTGTTGCGCACATCGTGCAGGTACTCGGGTCCGAACGCCCGCTCGCTGCCCGCCGCCAGCCGGCGCACCGTCAGCCCGTGCTCGGGGCCCGCCAGCGCCAGCTCCTCCAGTTCGCCGAGCGCCACGGTGAACGCCCCGCGCGAGCCGCCGTGGTCGTGGAAACCGGTGGACTGCCCCGGCAGCCAGCTGATCAGCCACACCTCGTAGGACTCCGCCAGCTCCAGCCGTTCGTACCAGCGCTCCTCACCCGAGAGCCGTACCCGGTGCAGCCACAGCTCCGGATGCTCCGCCAGATCGCTGACGATCCGGCGCAGGGCGGCGGGGGAGAGCGGCTTGCGACGGTCGTCGGTGTCGACGGCCGGAGCGGTGGCGGTGGCGGTCGCCAGGTCGGCGGGCATGGGTTCCTCCGGGATGTGCCGAGGCGCCGTCCGGCGGGCCGGAGGCGGCGGAGCTGCGGGGAAGTGCGCCGGTCGTCGCACGGACGGACGGCGGGGACCGGCGCACGGGCCGGCTCGGCGGGGTACGGCGGGACCGCACACGGCGGTGCGGGTAGCCCTGGCTCAACTCACAGGGCGCGGGAGGAAAACGTCAGCAGGCACACATGTCGCTCGCCTGGCGTCGCAGATCGACGTGCAGGCGGCAGACCAGAACCGTGCCGGAATCCATGCCGCTGATCGTTCACGACGGGGCGGCGGCGCGTCAAGTTCCGCCACGCGAACGGCCGCATCGCGGACACGCTCGTCTCGAAGGGCGGACGGGTGGGTACCGGCAACCGGGGGCGGGACGGCCGACGCGCAGGGGGAACGGCCGACGGCCCGCGCTCCGGGGTGGGCGCGGGCCGTCGGGGTCGGCGGGTGGGGTCAGTTGTCCTGGCCGGCGTTCTCGTCGGCCTGGGCGGCGGCGCTGTCGGCCGCGTCCACCTTCTGCTGCATCTGCTGGACCTGCGAGTTGTCGGCGCTGCCGCCGTCCTGCTGGCCCGACGGGCCGCAGGCGGTCAGCAGGGCCGAGGCGGCCAGGGCCAGCACCGCCATCGCGGCGGCCGGGCGGCCGATCCGGCGGCGGGTCACTTGCCGGCCGCCGGGGCGTTCTTGGCGCACCAGTCGGCCACCGCCTTGAGGTCCGCCTGGCGGGTCTCCAGGGTCGGCACCAGGCTCTTGCGGAAGGTCAGCCGGTCGTTCAGGTACTTCTCGATCTCGGCGTGGCCCTCCTTGTGGGCGTTGTCCACCCGCTGCTGCAGCCGGGTCACCGAGCCGGCCACCGTGGCGTCGCCGTGCAGGCGCTCCAGCGCCTTGTCCACCCGTTCCTGGGTCTTCGGCAGCCGCTTGCAGACCGCCTTCGCCCCGTCGCCCTTCGGCGCGCTCGCCGCCTGCGCGGGCACCGCCGACACCAGCAGCCCCGCCAGGGCAACCACCCCGGCCACGCCAGCCATCCGGTTGATGCGCATGGGTATCCCCTCCGTTCCGTCCCTCAGCTCCCGACCGGCCGCGGTCGCCCGGTCGAGAAGGACGGTAGGGACCCTTCTTGTGGAATCCCTGTGGAACCGGGAGCGCCGGACGAAAAAGAAAGATGGCCGACCATGAAATGATCGGCCACCAAAACCGCGGGCACGGACAACTGGCGGACGAGCTCGGCTCGTTCCACCACCGTGGGCACCTCGCCGCTCCCATGAGTGGAAGCCCCCGGAGTTGCACTTTCATGCTGCTACGGCCGCTGAGTCGGTGTCAAACAGGGAGGAAGCATGACGAGCCTGTCCGTGTGGACCGGCGTCGACCAGCGGGGACCCGCCTCGCTGTACATCGCCACCGACAGCCGGATCAGCTGGCCCGACGGGCGGAAGCCCTGGGACCACGGGCGGAAGACGTTCCACTCGCACACCACGCCGGACATCTTCGGCTACGTCGGAGACGTGCTCTTCCCCGCCATGACGCTGCCCCTCGTCGTGGACCTCTTCGATCACCAGGGTCTGACGGGCGCCGACATGGCTGCACGGCAGGCCCGTTTCGAGAGTCTGGTGAGGGCGGCCGCCGCCCAGCTGCCCGGCCATGTGCGGGCCGACGTGGTGTTCGTGCACTGCTCGCGCGACGGGTCCGGCGTGGGCTGCGAGTTCGGGCTCCAGCTCCTCCGGTACCGGAAGGCGACGGACGACTGGAGCGTCGAGAAGCCGCCCATGGCCGCCACGAGCTCCGAGCTGGAGCTGCTGGGCAGCGGGAGGAACGCGCTCGAGGACGCGCTCGCGGAGTGGCGGCAGTCCGACGCCTCCGGTACCAGCCGTGCCGCCTTCAGCGCCTTCTGTGAGGCGCTGGAACGGGGCGCGGACCGGGCGACCGGGGGCCCACCACAGCTCGTGGGCCTCTACCGGCAGGGCCCAGGGCGACCCTTCGGCGTGTCGTGGCAGGACGAGCTCTTCCTCCACGGCACCCCGATCAGATCCGATACCTCGATGCCGGGCATCGAGTGGCGGGACCGGTTGTTCCAGCGCGTCGACGCGAGCCGCAGGCTGGTCGACGGGGCGCAGGTGCATGCGGATCGGAAGGCCGGAGCCTGACCCGGCGACGGCCCGGCCGGCGAAGCCGTCAGGCCGGGCGGGGGAGGTAGGCGAGGCCGTGGGCGCCGGGGGCGCCGGGCTTGGGGATGTCGAGGCGGGCGAGTAGTTCGAAGGTCTCCAGGTCGACGACGTCCACCGTGGAGGACTCGACGGCGGCGACGTAGCCGAGGCGGCCGTCGGGGGAGGAGGTGAGGGTGAGGGGGAAGCGGCCGGTCTCCAGGGTGGCCAGGCGGGTGGCGGTGGCGGGGTCGAAGACCGAGAGGCGGCCCGGGAGTTGACGGCCGAGGCCGGTGCCGAGGACGGTCTCGGTGCGGACCTCGCCGACCAGCAGGAGGCCCTTGGCGGTCAGGTGGACGGCGAACGCCGGGGCCTCGGTGGGGATCAGGCCGACGACGGCGCCGGCCGCCGGGTCGATGATCCGGACGCCGTTGGCGGGACGCGGTTCGGGCCCGGTCGCGAAGCCGAGGTAGGGGCCGCCCGCGTAGACCCGGGAGCCGTCCGCGGAGACCGCCAGGCCCTCGCTGCCGGGGACCTCGACCTTCGCCACCAGCTCGCCGCCGGCCAGGTCGACCACCGAGACGAACGGTGCCTCCTTGTTGGTGGCGTAACCGGTCCGCCCGGCCGGGTCGATGGCGAACCAGTGCGGACCGGGAGCGCCGGTGTCGATCCGGCCGACCGCCTTCCGGGTCGCGGTGTCGACCACCACCACACCGCCCGGACGGTCCGGCCCGCCCTCCACGCTGACGTACAGCAGACCGCGTGCGGCGTCCAACGCCAGCCCGTGCGGCGCGTGTTCGGGTGCCAGGTCGATCACCGCCACCACCCGGCGGGTGTCCGGGTCGATCGCGGTCAGCTCGGACGCCCGGCCGCTGTTGGCGTGGTAGTAGCCGGAGCGGTAGGCGGTGCTGCACCACAGCAGCCGCTGTCCCGGGTCGAAGCACAACTCGTGCGGCTCGGCCGGGACTTCGACCGCGCCGAGCAGCCGGTCGGAGGCGGCGTCGAAGAACGAGACGGTCGCACCGCTCTGGCTGATCACCGCCAGCACGTCACCGGCCCGGTCGGCGCGGTCGGACCGGTCTGCCTGGTCGGACCGGGCGGCACGCATGGACTGCATCACGGAAAGCTCCTCGAAGAGTGGACGAAGCGTCCGGCGGGCACCCGCCCGCCGTCGCACCTCCACTCTCCGGGCCAGGCGGATTACGCGACAATGCAAGAATCCGCAGCAGATCATTGCGCCAGGCGTAACATCCCAGCTCGTGGACCTCAACCTGCTGCCCGTCCTGGACGCGCTGCTCCAGGAGCACAGCGTCACCCGCGCCGCCGAGCGCCTCGGAACCTCCCCGGCCGCGGTCAGCCGGAGCCTCGCCCGGCTGCGCCGCGCGGTCGGCGACCCGCTGCTGGTCCGGGCCGGGCAGGGGCTGGTGCCCACGCCGCGAGCGGTCGAACTCCGCGACGAGGTCACCGCGTTGCTGCGCGGCTGCGCCCAAGTGCTGCGCCCCGGCGCCGGGTTCGAGGCGGTCCACCTGCACCGCACCTTCACCGTGCAGGCCACCGACCTGCTGCTGGCCGGCCTGGCCGGGGCGTTGACCGAGCGGCTCGGCCGGGAGGCGCCAGGCGTGGACACCGTCTTCCTGCCGGAGTCGGTCGAGGGCGGACCGGCCCTGCGGCAGGGCCTGGTCGACGTCGAACTCGGCGTGCTCGGCCACCTCGACCCCGAGATCCGCACCCGCCCGCTGGCCGACCTGCCGCTGGTCGCCGTCGCCCGCCGCGAGCACCCGATCTTCACCGGCCCGATCGACGCCGAACGGTTCGCCGCGGCCGACCACATCGGCATCTCCCGCCTCGGCAGACGGCACGGCCCGATCGACCGCGCGCTCGCCGAGCTCGGCCTGCGCCGCCGCACCGCCGTGGTGGTGCCCAGCCACACCAGCGCCATGCTGGTGGCCCGCGACAGCGACCTGATCGCCCTGGCCGTCGCCGACTGGCTCCCCGACCCGGTCCACGACCTCGGGCTGCGCACCTTCCCGATCCCGCTGCGACTGCCGCCCCTGGAACTGGGCATGGCCTGGCACCCCCGCAACTCCGACGACCCCGCCCACCGCTGGTTCCGCGACCACCTCGCCACGGCGGTACGGGAACGCATCGCCGGATAGCGGGTGGGTCGGTCGGACCAAGCCGGTACGGGAAACGCATCGCCGGACAGGGGCGTGTCTGTCGGACCATGCCGGGCGGCCGCCGCCAGGGCGGGCGGTCAGGAGGGAGTGGGTTCCGCGTCGGTGGTCAGCCAGTCGCGGGGCGGCGGGAGTTGGAGGGTGGGGCGGTCCGGGCGGAGCAGGGGGAGGCGGATCTCCAGTCGGCAGCCGGGGCCGTCGGGGCGGTCGGTGACCTGGGCCGCGCCGCGGTGCAGGGCCGCCTGCTGGGCGACCAGGGTGAGGCCGAGGCCGGAGCCGGGACTGCCGGGGCGGCGGTGGAAGCGGTGGAAGACGGCGGCGCGTTCGGCCGGCGGGACGCCCGGGCCGCGGTCGTCCACGGTGAGGACCGCGGTGCCGCCCTCGGTCCGCAGCCGGACGGTGACCTCGGCGCCCCGCTCGGCGGTACGGCCGTGCACGGCGGCGTTGCCGAGCAGGTTGGCCAGCATGATCCGCAGCCCGGAGTCCCAGCCGAACACCCGTGCCTCGTAGGGGAGTTCGGCGGTGTACTCGGCCTCCGGGCGGCGCCGTGAGGCCTCCGCGACGGCGGTGTCCACCAGGTCGGCCAGGTCGACCGGGCCGAACGCGGAGACCTCCACCAGATCGCCGCGGGCCAGCGTGGAGAGCGCGTCCAGCAGGTCCCGCAGCCGCGCGTGGTCCTGCTGCAACTCGTCGAGGATCTCGGCCCGTTCGGTCGCCGGCAGGGAGGGGTGGGCGGCCAGCACGTCCAGGTTGGTGCGCAGGCTCATCAGCGGGGTGCGCAACTCGTGCGAGGCGGCCGAGGAGAACGAGCGGGCGGTGTCCAGGGCCTGCGCGGTGCGGGCCGCCTGCTCGTCGTAGCGTGAGAGCAACAGGGCGATGGCGCCGGAGAGTTCGTCCACCTCGGTGGTGCCGGTGCGGGTGTGGGCGAAGGCCGCGTGCCCGGCCCGCGGGTCGAGCGCGGCGGCCCGGCGACCGAGCCGGCGCAGCGGCAGGGTGGCCCGTTCGGCCAGGCCGAAGGCGATCAGGCCGGAGATCGGGGCCGCGACCAGCGCCACCAGCAGCACCCGGCGGCGAACCGCCTGCAGTTCGTCGGCGGGCTGGGCGGCGGGGGAGAGCACCCAGAGCGTCCCGGTGGCCGTGCCGCTGCCCGCGCGCACCGTCAAAACCCGCCAGGAGTCGCCATTCTGACTGACCGTCACCACCTTGCCGGGGTCGGCGGGCAGCAGCTTCGGGTCGTCGGGCTGCGGGCCGACCTCCAGCAGCACCGTGCCGTCCGCCGCGGCCACCCGGACGCCCGCGTCCAGTGCCGAGTCCACCACCTTGTGCTGCTGGTTCTGCTCGGCCTTCGCCCGGCCCCGGTTGTCCGCCGAGAGCAGGGCCCGGACGTTCGGCAGCACCGCGGCGGCGCGGTCGTTCAGCGCGGCGTCCTGGCGGCGGTGCAGGTCGGATCCGACCAGCGGCAGCAGCAGCAGACCGGCGGCGACCACCAGCAGCGGCACCAGGACCGCCGCCCACAACGCGATCCGGGTCGACAGCTTCACCGGCGCTCACCCTCTCCGTTCGGCAGCCGCAGGACGAAACCCACCCCGCGCACCGTGTGGATCAGCCGGGGCCGCCCGCCCGCCTCCAACTTCCGCCGCAGGTAGGAGATGAAGGTGTCCACCGCGTCGCTGCGCACCTCGAAGTCGTAGCCCCAGACCCGGTCCAGCAGCAGCTCCCGGGAGAGGACGATCCCGACGTTCCGGGCGAGTTGCGTGAGCAGCTCGAACTCCCGCCGGGTGAGCCGTAGTTCGGTGTCCTCCCAGAACGCCTCGCGGGTCTGCGGGCGGAGGGTGAGCGGACCGACCCGGAGCTGGTCGTCCGGCTGCGGCGGGCGGCGGCGCAGCAGGGCGTGCAGCCGCAGCACCAGTTCCTCGAGCGCGAAGGGCTTCACCAGGTAGTCGTCGGCGCCGGCCTGCAGTCCGGCCACCCGGTCGGCCAGCTCGTCCAGTGCGGAGAGCATCAGCACCGGGGTGTCGTCGCCGCGGCCGCGCAGGGAGCGGCAGACCTCCGTCCCGGGGAGCCCCGGCAGGTTGACGTCCAGCACCAGGACGTCCGGCGGGGCGGCGGCGATCCGCTCCAGCGCGGCCGGGCCGTCCTCGGCCACCGCCACCGTGAAGCCGCTCAGCCGCAGCCCGCGCTCCAGCGTGCGCCGGATCGCCGCGTCGTCGTCCACCACCAGCACCCGTCCTGCTGACACCGGCCGCACCTCCGTCTCCGCCGTGGCCGCCTTCGGAAGGCCACGACTCTCTCACGGGAGGATGAATCCGGGCCGTGCGGGGTTCCCGGCGGGTCGGCTGCTACGGCGCGTCGTACCAGGAGAAGGCGGCGATCCGCCAGCCGTCCGGGGTCCGGACGAACTGGAAGGTCTTGCTGCCGCCGCCCTCGTACACCTCGCCGTTCAGCAGCCCGGCCTTCCGATACTCGCCGATCCGGCAGGCCACCAGCCCGGCGATCTCGGTGTGCTCGGCGGTCTCCCACTCGCTGAACTCGGTGAGCCGGCCGTCCGAGAGCAGCAGTTCACGCGGCGCGATGAACTCCTCCACCGAGTACGCGGTGTACGACGGCCCGGTCACCACGATCACCCCGTTCGGCACCATCAGCCGGCGCAGCCGGGCCAGGTCGGCGGGCTTGCCGCCGCGGTTGTCGAAGGCGCCGAAGAACTCGGCGGTGAGGCGGTCGAGCTCCGCCTTGGCTTCGGCGTCGGTGCCGACGTGGGGTGCAGACATGGCCGGAACGGTAACATTGCACTGGCCGGTAGGGGGAGGGGTGTGTCAGTGGAGAACTTGCTTGCGGCCCCTTACTTCTGCAGGTGAGAATCCGTCATATGACTTCTGTGATCCGCCACGTCACCATCGACAGCCTCGACCCGTTCAGGCTCGCCTCGTTCTGGTCGGAGGTGCTCGGTCAGCCGTTGCACGACGACGACCACCCCGGGGACCCGGAGGCGTTGATCGAGGCTGCGGGGCTGCTCTTCGTCACCGTGCCGGAGGGTAAGTCGATCAAGAACCGGATCCACTTCGACGTCCAGCCCGAGGACCTCACCCGGGACGAGGAGGTCGAGCGACTGCTCGCCCTCGGCGCCACACTGGTCGACGACCGCCGGCGGGCGGACGGGACCGGGTGGGTCGTGCTGGCGGACGTCGAGGGCAACGAGTTCTGCGTCGAGCGCAGCAAGGGTGAGCGCGTCGAGAAGTAGTCCGGGAGTTCGGCGAGGTCCGGGGCGGGTGCGGGTGAATCCTTTTCGCCGGCCCGCCCCTTTCATGTCCGTCACCGGCGAACGGCGCCGGGACGGAACCCGGAGGTAGGACATGATCCTCGCGATCGGACTCGGCGTCGGCGCGGTGCTGCTGTGCACCTGCGTGCTGGTCGTGAAGCGGCGGCGAGGCGCACGTGGCTGAGACCGCCCGGGCGTGGCCCGGCGAACAGGTGATCGCCGCCGCGCAGGACGGCGACGCGGAGGCGATCGCGGCGCTGGTCACCGACTCGCACCCCAACGTCCGCCGCTTCGCCCACTCGCTGTGCGCCACCCCCGAGGACGCCGAGGACGCGGCGCAGGAGGCGCTGATCATCCTCTACCGGAAGATCGGCATGCTGCGGGCGTCCGGCGCGCTGGCCTCCTGGATGTTCCGGATCGTCCGCAACGAGTGCCTGCGGCGCGCCAAGGCCGTGCTCCACCCCGGGCCGGCGCGGCAGCAGGACACGCCCGTCGACTCCGCGGAGACCGAGGCGCCGCCCGCGCGCGGCGCGCCCGGCGGCCGCCCGCCCCCCCCC
>NZ_JBFAQR010000091.1:0-22669 GCF_040678815.1 Kitasatospora sp. NPDC049285
CACTCAACGCCTTCGAGATCGCCTTCGACGGCCGACTCTCCGTCGGCCGCCGCTAACTCAACCCAACCGAGTTACACCGTTCACTGGACAGACCCTTCGAGGCAGCCAGACAGCTCCTTGCGTTGGGTCACGTCGTCTACATCGGCGCTCGTGACGTCGAGCGAGGCGAGAATGCCGCGGCGGCGCTTGGCGCACGATTCGTCCAGCTTGACGTGACCGACGACGCATCAGTGAGCAGTGCTCTGGCGGCCATCGACTCGGCCGAGGGCCGACTCGACGTCCTGGTGAACAATGCGGGCATCCTGGGGCATGGAATCACCGACGGTCCCACGGCACTCCGGGCCTTCGACACCAACGCGGTGGGAATCGTGCGTGTCACCGAAGCGGCACTTCCTCTGCTTCGCAAGTCTTCGAACCCCACGGTGGTCACCGTTTCCAGCAGCGCCGGATCCTTCTGGGCAGTGACCAATCCGGAGCGACCCGAGTTCAACTTGCCGTTGGCGCTCTACTCCGCGTCCAAGTCCGCGGCCACCATGCTGACAATCCAGTACGCCAAGTCCCAACCGGGCATCAATTTCAATGCAGTCGAGCCCGGCACCACCGCGACCGACATGACCGCGGCATTCGGGATCGGAAGGACGCCGGAGGAGAGCGCCAGGGTCGTCGTGCGTCTTGCCACCCTCGATGCTGACGGTCCGACAGGAACATTTCAGGACGAGAACGGCGAAGTGCCCTGGTAGCACAGCAGTTGCCCGTCCGGATCGATAACCGCCCTTACGGTCACTCCATGCCGCCGATGCCTGTGCGAGTAGCCCGCGCGGCCCTCGCTGACCCGGTCGCACTCGGCGAGGGTGCCGTCCAGCAGGACGAACTCCGCACCGACCTCGCGCAGGACCTGCTGCAAACCCGGCGCACGGGAGGGCGCGGTGCGCAGGCCTCGGCGAGCAGGTGGATGACTGTGCGGGGTGAGTGAGGAACGACTGGCGACCGACTCCACGGGCGCATGGGGCAGGTCGAGTGCGGCGGGGTGGATGGCGAACGAGGCTCCGAGCGGCGTGGTTGAGACGGCAGACATCTCGATCAACAGCTCGGGGCCTCGCTCGTTGCGGCTGCGGTCGAGGAGGAACAGCCGGAACTTGGCGTTGGAGCAGGGGCGTAGCCGGCCGGGCAGGTGCTTCTCGGCAGCGGCACATCTCCTGACACCGAGGGTCCGCGCCGATCAGGCGGAGGATCGAGGGAGGCGCGTCGCTGCCAGCGCGGCGACCGTTCCACCGGCCAGACGCTGGATCGCGGGACGGTCCAGCTCCTGCCGCCGCACGAGCACACGAAAGTAGAGCGTGCCGATCATATGGTCGAGCGCGAGATCCAGGTCGCAGTCGGCCGGGAGCTCGGCACGCTCGATCGCCCGGCGTAGCACGCGCTCGGCCTGGGCGCGGCGCGGAGCCTCGACCGTCTCGCGAAGGGTCGCCGCAAGAGCGTCGTCTCTGCCCGCTTCGGAAAGGATCGCGGGAATGATGCGGGCGGCCAGCGGGTGACGCATGCCGTCGTAGGTGGCGGTGAGGAATGCCACCAGGTCGCCGCGCAGGGACCCGGTGTCCGGCATCTCGACTGTGCTCGTTGCGACTTCCGCGATCATCGCGGCCACCATGTCGGCCTTGCTCGGCCACCTTCGATAGACGGCGGCCTTACTGACCGCCGCGCGCTTCACGATCGAGTCCACCGACAGGCGGCCGTAGCCGACTGCAGCCAGCTCTTCGAAGAAGGCCGTCTGAATCGCGGTAGTGGTGCGGTCATCGAGGCGGGGCCCGCGCCGACCGCGGCGGGCACCGCCCTCGCCGGGCTTCAGCGGTGAGGTCATCGGCTTCACGATACCCGAGACGGAACCGTTGCGTCTCGGGCAAGAGCCGTGCTAGGAATAAGCCAAGACGAGACGGTACCGTACCGAGTTTTGAGGAGAAGGCCATGATCTTCCACATCAACCGCTTGACGCCCAAGCCCGACCTGAGCGAGGAGCAGCTCAAGGCCTGCCTCGACCTGCTGCGCGAGGTTGGCGAGACCTGTCCCGCCGTGAAGTCGTACGTGGTCGGCCCGCACCCCACTGGGGGCTTCGACTACGGAGCCGTGTTCGTGATCGAAGACCTCGACGGCTACCACGAGTACCTGAACCATCCCGCGCACGTCCGCCTCGAACTCGAGGGCATCGGCTACCTCGCGCGGTTCGAGGCCTTCGACATCACGGACTCCGCCGACCCCGAGATCAAGGCAAAGATCGAGCAGGTGCAGGCCCGCCACTTCGCCGAACACCCCGAGATCGCCGCACTCGTGGCACAGGCCGCCTCTTTCACCAGGCCCGGCGGCGAAGACGCAACGACCCCGTCCTCCTGAGCGGCGAAATCCTGCCGGGCGTTCCACGGCCGCACCCCTGACGAGGTGCCAGGTGTAGAGCGCACATTCAGACCGCGCCCAGCGCGCTGCAGCCCGCTACAGCCCGCGGAACCAGGAGCTCGCGATGAACAAGAACAACCCGATCGACCGGCTGAAGGACGCGATCAACTCTCACGACCCTCACCAGGTCGCTGACTGCTTCACCTCCGACTATCGGTCCGAGACCCCGCATCGGCCGCAGGACGGTTTCACCGGGAATGACCGGGTGCTGATGAACTGGACCGCCATCTTCGGTCGGCTGCCCGATATCCGGGCCGAGGTTCTGCGCCGCGCCACGGCCGATGCCGAACTGTGGTCGGAATGGGAGATGGTCGGCACAGCCCCGGACGGCACCCAGGCCGTCATGCGCGGGCCAGTCATCATGACGACCCGCGACGGACGCATCGACTGGACACGCTTCTATCTCAGCCCTGTCGCGGTCACCGTCAACGGATGAGCTGACTGAGGTTCTCTCAACGAAATGGCCTGGTCCCCGCCGAGGTGCGAAGGGCGGCCGCTGACAGACGTGAAGCCCCTGGTAGGACAGGCCTCTCTCACAGGACGCCTGGTCACCGGGGGCTTCACGTTGGGCACGTATATCGGCACGCCGAAGAGGTCACGGACTTGGGGCTCGTTCCGTCTGGCCGCCCTGGTGCTGCGCTGGTTCCGCGACGGGCGTGCGCTAGTTGGCCGGCGACGCCGGCATCTCGCAGGCCACCAGCCACCGCCACCTGCACGAGGGCATCGACGTCCTCGCCGAACAGGCCCTGGATCTGCACCAGGTCCTCGCCGAGTGCCGGGAGAAGGGCCTGAACCACCTGGCCTTGGACGGCACGCTGGTCGAGTGCGACCGCGGCGGGGTCCGCGATGGGGCGGTACTGGGCTGCGGGCTGCGGGCTGCGGGCAGATGGTTGACGGTCCGTCAGGGGTGCTGGGGGTGCGGGCGGACGTTGGCATGCCGGGTGTGCGCTGCGATGCCGGTCTCCCCAGAGGGGTCAGGAGTTCGGCGCGGCGAGGTAGTCGCCGTGTTCCAGGTCTTCGAGCAGGGTCGGGTGGGTGGGCGACCAGCCGAGCGACGCCTGGGTGTGCGAGCTGGAGGCGGGACCGTCGAATCCGTAGGCGGTGGCCATGAACGGGCTGACGAAGTGCGTGGCGGCTTCCTCGGGAGTCAGCGAGACCGTGGGCAGCGCCAGACCCCGGGCGATGGTCTCCGCGATGCTCTTGAAGGTGACGCCGCTTTCGGCCACTCCGTGCAGCACGCTGCCTGAGGGCGCCTGCTCCAGTGCCAGGCGGAACAGGACCGCCGCGTCGAGCCGGTGCACCGCGGGCCAGCGGTTGGCGCCGTCGCCCACGTAGGCCGACACGCCGGTCTTCCGCGCGGTGGCGATGAGCATGGGGATGAAACCGCGGTCCTCGGGACCGTGGACGGTGGGGGCGAGGCGGACCACACTCGCGCGCACTCCCCGGGCGGCGAAGTCCAGGCAGGCCCGCTCACCTGCGATGCGGAAGGCGGCGATCCCGAGATCGCCGCCCGGGCGGGCGTCAACGAACGCACGTTCTTCCGGCACTTCCCCGACAAGCGCGAGGTGCTCTTCGACGGCGAAGCCGACCTGCGCGCCGCGCTGATGCGGGAGGTGGCCGACGCGCCCGAGGGTCTCCAGCCGCTGGAGACACTGCTGTACGCCTTCCGGAGAGCCGGACGGATCCTCGAGGACAACCGTCCGTTCTCAGAACCGCGGCTGGCGATCATCGCGGTGACACCCGCACTCCGCGAACGGGACCTGGCCAAGGCCGCGTCGCTCACCGAAGCCGTGGCGGAGGCGCTACGGCAGCGCGGTGTCGCCGACCGGCTGGCCGGCCTGGCCGCTCAGACCGGCTGGGCCGCCTTCCACCACGCGGCCCAAGCCTGGATCGACGACCCTTCGCGGAGCCTGGACGCGCATCTCCACCAAGCCTTCGACGATCTGCGCGCCCTCTCCGCAACCGCCCCACCAACGAGGGCACAGTCCGAGACCTGATCGCCCCGACCGCGGTCACCGATCATCGCGAGGGCGTCGCGGCACGGCTGTGTTGCTCACAGCCGCGCGATCCCGCAGCGCGCGCCGACCCGACGAGCCGCCGGCTGTGTTTGACCTTCGACTCGGCCGCACTGACCGAGCTCAGCCGGGCCGGCTCACTGCGAGCTGTCGTCAACGGGTGTCGCGGGGGAGGGTCCGCTGCGGTCGGGGAGCCGGGGTGTGGGGCGGCCGTTGACGTTCGGGTCGGCTGCCGGTGCGCCGGGCACCTCACCCGCCGAGGTCGTTGAGATCGCTGACGTCGCCGTGGGCGTCGCGGAGTGCTGGAGGGAGCGCAGGATGGCCAGCCCCTGGCCGGCGATGCCGGCCGCGATCTGGTTCACCCCGTCGGTGCCGTTCAGGACGGTCAGATCGGCGCCCGCCATGCCCCGGGCCGCCGCGTCGGCGAGCGCGGGCAGGTTCTCCACGATCCGGTTGGCCGCGATCAGCTCCTGGTTGCCTTCCCGCAGGGACGCAGCGCGGGCGGCATTGGCGTCTGCCTGGGCCTGAGCCAGCGTCCGTTCGGTGTAGGCGCCGGCGTCGGCCTCGAACTTCGCGCGGTCACGGTCCGCCTCGGCGAGCGTCCGCTTCCGGTAGGCCTCGGCGTCGGCGGGGCGCCGCACCTCCGCCTCCAGCCGCTGCGCCGTGAGCGCCGCGTTGCGCTGCGCGAGGGCGGTCTGCTCCTCGATGACCTCCTGGGTGGCCCGTGCCTCGGCCAGCGGCCCGGCCTGCGCGGCGCGGGCCCTGGACTGCTCGGTCTCCGCGAGGAAGCCGGCCCGCTTGATGGCGGTGTCCCGCTCGTACTCGGCCTTGAGCGCAGCGGCCTGCTGCTCCCGTTCGGTCGCCTCCTGGTCGGCCTTGGCCTGGGCGATCCGGGCCTGGCTGGCCACCGCTGCCGCGTGCGGCGCGGCGAGGTTGTTGATGTAGCCGGTGGCGTCCTCGATCTCCTGGATCTGCAGGGCGTCGACGACTATGCCGAGCTTCTCCATCTCGCCGTGGCTGCCCGCCATCACCTCCTGGGCGACGCGGCTGCGCTCCCTGATGATCTGTTCCACGGTCAGCCCGCCGATGATGGAGCGCAGGTGGCCCGCGAAGATCCGGCCGACCAGTTCCTGCATCTGGTTCTGCTCGGACAGGAAGCGCCGGGCGGCGTTGGCGATCGACACGGCGTCGTCGCCGACCTTGAAGACGCAGACCGCGCGGACGGTGAGCCGGATTCCCTGCTGGGTGACGCAGTCCTCCGCGATCTCGGACTCCTGCAGGGCCAGGGACAGCATCCGGACCTTCTGCTTGACGGGAAGGACGAAGCTTCCGTGGCCCGTGACGATCCGGAACTGGGTGTCCTGCGACTGCCGCTTGGAACCGGAGATGAGCATGGCCTCGTTGGGCGCGGGAACGTGCCAGAACAACATGACGAACCACCTGACCTGCAACAGATCGACAGGGCCGCGGGGGCCGCCGGGTTCACGGCGGCAGCGGCTCGACGATCACCGACCGGGCGGAGATCGTGTCGGTCACGACCACCCGGGTGTTGACCGCGATGGGCCCGGCGGACCAGGCCGCGAACGCCTCCGACCCGCCGCGCAGGCCGACCAGTACCTCGCCCGGCCCGTCCGCCGGGATCGGCACCGTCACCCGTCCGACGGCTCCGACCGGGCTCTGGCGGGAGTCGTCAGCCGCGTACATGAGACCTCGTGCCGTGCGGGACGACAGCGCAGTGGGCGGCCGGAACACGAACGGCCATGGGCGGCACCCCCTCCAGGAGGCACCGGGCCCCCGGTCGAGTCCTTCGCCGGGATGTCTGCGAGCACCCCGTGCAGCGCCAACTGCCCGGCCCCTCCCACGGTACGCCGGACGCAGCCCCGAGGCGTTTCTCGTGGGAGCCCGCCTGATGCGTGCCCACGACTGAGGGGGTCAGCCCGGCCGACACCGAGGGTGCGACCGGGCCCTCGCCAAGAGAGGTCAGGGCTCCGTCGGCGATTGTGACGAGGACGGTGCCGAGCGGGGCGCCGACCGTACGGAACCGTCAGGCGCAGCTGTGGCGGCGAGGCTGCCGAGGAGCTCGATCCGCTCCTCGGTGGGGGAGCCCGGCTTGCTGGTGTAGGCGTAGAGCATCCATCCGGGGTGGTCGGGCAGTTCGACGCCCTCGTAGACGAATTCGAGGTCGCCGACGCCGGGGTGGTGGATGTGCCTGGCTCCGGTGCGGTGCAGGCGGACGTCGTGGGCGGACCAGCGGCTGCTGGTAGAAGGTGCGCGCGGCGGGGCTGAGGAAGATGAACCGCGCGCTGTTGCCGCGGGCGTCGGGGTCCTCGAGCAGCGGGGCGAGCAGCGCGCGGGCTAGGGGGTTGGTGGCGAGGATGTCGCCTCGCTGGTCGACGATCCACGCGGGTGCCGCGGTGATCGCGTCGAGGAAGCGCTGCAGGGAGGGCCGGACCGATTCCGGTGCGGGGCGGGTGCGGCGCCGGCTCGGCGAGGGGTTCGCGGCCCGGGCGAGGTCGTGCAGGTGCCAGTTGCCGGTGGCAGTAGCCCTCCGGCTGTCCGCCGCGGCCTTCAAGCCAGGCGGGCAGGGGCATCGCGTCGCGCACGACGGCCCACTCCGCGTCGCTCATGTCCGAGGGGTACCTCGGACGCCTGTGCGGCCGGCCCCCGGTGTTCCCGAACCGGTGAGCGAGGCAATCACGTGACAGAGGGACGGAGTTGGACGGCAACGTCGCAGAGACGGAAGACTGCGGCATCAGGGGCCTCTCCTGTTGCTCGGTTGGATTCGACACCCAGGAGCTGTGCGGGAGGCTCCACTTCCATGCCCAGCCGACCAGAAGATCACCCGGCCGAGTCGGCAGACTCGAACTCACGGCCGGACGCAACCCAGATGAAACGCGCAGGCTAACGCGCTCAGGCCGATCGTTGCGGCCGCTTGGCGGTGCGTTTGGCGAGCAGGCCGGCCAGCAGCAGGACGAGCAGGCTGATTCCGGCGCCGCACACGGTCCACAGCACCCGGTAGCCCTCGGCGGCGTAGTGGGAGGGCTGCGGAAGGTCGGTCAGGATGAGCGCGCCGGCGGCGATGGCGGCGGAGTAGAGGGCGTAGTTCAGGAAGCGGATCCCGACGGCGTGCACGAAGAGGACGAGCGCGACGACTTCCAGTCCGCGCGTCATCGCGAAAAACCGGAGGCCGGTCTCACCGGCGGGCAGCAGGAGCAGCAGCGCGGCTGCGATGGCGCCGATGAACGCACCCGAAAGGCGCTGGGCGGAGACGAGGGTGCTCTGCTCCAGATTCGGCTTCATCGCGATGATGGCCGCGATCGGGATCCAGTAGCCGTACTGCAGGTCCAGCCCGAACGCGAGGGCGACGGCGCCGCCGATGACCAGGGCGCGGAGCAGCACGAACACGATGATCGGAGGGGTCAGCTTCTTGTGCGAGGTGTCTCCGGGGATCTCGACGAACGGCTGGGGCAGGTCCTGGCGGCCGCGGATCAGCCACTCGATGAACGTCATCAGAATCCACAGTGCCGCCCCGCCCGCCCAGGCCAGCACCTGGGCCCAGGTGTAGTTGGTGATGCGGGCGGCGTGGTGGAGGTTGAACGCGAGCCCGACGGCGACGATGAACCAGACGTTGAGCAGCATGGCACTGACGAACCTGTGCACGCCGAAGGTGAGGGCGAGGCCGGCCACCAGTGTGACCACGAAGGCCGCGAGTGCCAGCCATCCCCAGGCCTCGCCCCCGATCCCGAACGCCAGCGCAGTGATCCCGGCGCCGATCAGTGCGAAGACGGCGTTGTGCGACGCGCGGTACCCGAACCTGCCACCCGGGTCGGCCAGCGACGCGAACAGCATGCCGAACAGGGCGCTGAACAGGTACTCCTCATGCCCGATCGCCCAGAAGACGATCAGCGGCACCAGTCCGACGTCCAGGAACACCACCGCTCGCCGCCAGTTCACGCCCGCGCGGTTGAGCTCGAACACCTTCGACAGCCAACTCATCGCCTTCTCCCGGTGAACCGGTTGGCCGCCTCGTTCAGTTGCGCTGCTCATGGCCGCCCTCGTCTGCCTGCTGCCGAAGATGTCGCTCTGAACCCGTATTGTCTGGTGCTCCGGAGACCGCCGCGAAGCGACTCGCCGTGCCTTCGCCGATGCAGAGCGCAGCCGACACCGCGGGTTCCGTGCCACAGGCCGGGACACGGAAGACCGCAGCACCAGGGGCCTCCTGTTGCTCGACTGGATTCGACACCCACGAGCTGAGCAGGAGGCCCCACTCTCATACTTGGCCGGCCAGAAGATCACCTGACCGAGTTGACGACCTCGAACTCACGACCACTGAGATTGATAGAGCAACAGCCAGTTGGAGGCACCAACAGAAAGCTCTCCCGGGGTCATGTCTCCATCCTGGACGCCCGTTGAACGGGTCATGGGAATGAGGACGGCCAGGAGCAGCTGCAGCGCGGCGAGCCCGGGGTGTGTGAGATACAGGACGCCGGTGTAGACGCTCATCAGCCCGCCTGCGATCCCGAGGTCTACCCGGGCGGCCGTGGCCCGCGCCGACCATGGGGCCCGCCCGCAGGCTCGTTGTCGCCGCGGGGTCTCAGGCGGATCTCGGGAGAAGGGAGGTCTGGCGGCTCACGTTACCGGCTGGACGGTTCCTAGCGTTGGAAGGTCACGTGTGTGACGCCGGAGGGTGACGAGACCGACTCCACCGAGCTGAAGCGCTGTTCCAGCCCTTCCATTCCGTCCCAGAGCCGTTCGCCGCGGCCGAGCAGGATGGGGACCACGACGACGTGCAGGTGGTCGATCAAGTCGTGGGCGAGGAACTCGCGGACGACGGTGGGGCCGCCGCCGATGCGGACGTCCAGGCCGCCGGCGGCTGCGCGGGCTTGCTGCAGGGCCTCCTCGGGCGAGGCGTTGATGAAGTGGAAGGTGGTGCCGCCGTCCATCTCCAGGGAGGGGCGCGGGTGGTGGGTGAGGACGAAGACCGGCGTGTGGAACGGCGGGTTCGCACCCCACCAGCCCTTCCACTCCTCGTCCGCCCACGGACCGCGCTGCGGGCCGAACTTGTTCCGCCCCATGATCTCCACGCCGATGCCGGGCTCGGAGGCCTGCGCGAACGCCTCGTCCACGCCGGCGTC
The DNA here is from genome assembly GCF_040678815.1 of Kitasatospora sp. NPDC049285. Taxonomy (NCBI): domain Bacteria; kingdom Bacillati; phylum Actinomycetota; class Actinomycetes; order Kitasatosporales; family Streptomycetaceae; genus Kitasatospora; species Kitasatospora sp. NPDC049285. The sequence goes on from NZ_JBFAQR010000091.1 coordinate 9,596, forward strand.
GCCGCCGCTCTGGCCGCGCATGGCACGGTACGTCCTGGTCCGGAACGCCCATTCGTGCAGCCGCATCCCCGCGTGCCCGAAGGGTGCATCCTCGGTCTGCCCCTCTCCGGTGGCGAACCCGTCGAGCGAAATGGCGAAGTTGTGCACCCTGACCCGAGACATTGGTGGTCCGTCCTCGTGAATGTGTGAGCCACCCGGTTCGCGAGCGGCGCCTGAGCTGCCGTCAGCGTGCCACGTGCCACGGACAACGCGGGTGCCGACGCGCTCGGCGCACTTTCCGCGGTGCCGCGGCCCGCCCGCACCCACGGCCTCCGGTTGGCGACGGGACCGCTGCGGCCGAGGCTGAGCAGCAACGGTTCCTCGTCGCAGGCCCGCCCGCTCCGGGACGGCCTGCCGCCTACCGTCCGGCGTGGCCGTCAGCGGGCCGGAGCGCGGCCTCCTCGGCGTCCGCCAGCCAGAGGAAGAGTGGCGGCAGGGCCAGCTCGATGGCGGTCAGGACCACCTGGAACCAGTGCGGCCACCCGTGGACAGCGAGCGACAGCAGTCGACCGATTGCTCCGAGCAGGAACACGCAGGCCAACCAGCGCACCGCTGTCGCGGGGATCGGCGACTGTCGGGCGGCCCAGATCCAGGCGAGGCCGTATCCGGCGAAGATCGCACCGAGGAACCGCTCGAGGCTGTCGACGGTCGGCCCGGCCGAGCGGGCGCCGGGGGTCGCGGCGTTCCCGAGCAGCACGTGGAAGAGTCCGATCGCCACGTTGGCGTACCCCATGGCCAGGACGAGTCCCCGCAGCGCTTTGGCCTTGGTCAAGGCGATCCCCACCCTCGTTAGTAGACGTGTGTCAACTATGAGCGCCACCAGGTTACGACCGGCTAGTAGACATGTGTCAAGTAGCATGGCCTCCGTGCCTCCCCGACAACGGCTCAGCCCCGACGAACGCCGCGCCCAACTCCTCGCCGTCGCCGCGCAATTGTTCGCCGCGCACCCGTACGACGACGTGCTCATGGAGCACGTGGCCGAGCACGCCGGGGTCTCCCGCGCACTGCTGTACCGGCACTTCCCCAGCAAGCACGACCTCTTCGCCGCCCTCTACCGGCAGGCCGCCGAGCAGCTGCTCGCCAGAACCCGCTTCGACCCCGCCGACACGCTGGTCGAACAGCTCGTCGAGGGACTGGATGCCCACATCGAGTACTTCGCGGAGAACCGCAACACCGTGCTGGCGGCGAACCGGGTGCTGGCGGGGGACCGCGTGATCCAGACGATCATCGCCGACGAACTCGACGCCCTGCGCGAGCGACTGCTCGGAGTACTCCCGCACGCCGACGACAGCACCCGGCGCGCCGTGTCGGGCGTGCTGAAGAGCTGGCTGGTGTTCGTTCAAGTGCTGTGCGTCGACTGGTTGACCGAGCAGACCTGCACCCGCACCGAACTGCGCAACGTCGGCATCGGCGCGGTACTCGGAGCCATCAGGCCCCTCCTCGACGAGGACCCCGCCCCCGAATGGCCCCACTGAGTCCGTCGCCCCCGCCCCTGACCCGAGGGCGAGTGCGTCCTCTCCCGCTCCTACCGGACCGCACATCTACCGGCGCCTGGGCGACATCTGAGTGTGAGTGACGGAAAGTCGAAGCAGGCGCATTCAGGCGGCTCCTCCTGTGCCTCCGCCCGGTGCCGGCTGGCCTCGTACGATGCGTATCCGGTTGTGATCGACCTGGATCTCGCCGCCGGGGTCGCGCCTGATCCGGTAGATCGTGTCGCGTGTCGCGGGCGTAACTGACCGACGCCGAGTGGGAGTTCATCGGTCCGGCCGTGCCGATCGGCGAGCACGGATCGTACCCCGGCTGCGCCAGCAAGCTGCGCCGCCAGCGGCACGGATGGCTGCGGGGTCGCGCCCGGTGCCCCGGTGGGATGGGGTCGGCGTTCCGTTCGGACCTACTTGGCCTTCAGGTGTGCGGTCAGGCGTGACAGGAGGGGAAGCGCCGCTGCGAGCGTGTCCCGTTCTTCGGGGTTGAGGGCGTCGTTGATCGCGGTGCCGAGCCAGGCTGCGCGCCTTCGGCGTTCCTCGGCCAGGCGGTGGCTTCCCGTCGGCGTGAGGTTGAGCAGGAGCTTGCGCCCGTCGCTGGGGTGGGCCTCGGCGTGCACGAGGCCCTGGCTGAGGAGTTCCTTGACCGCCTTGGCGGCCGACTGGTGGCTGACGCCCCGTTGTTGTGCGATGTCGGCGGTGGTCAGCGGGCCGTTGCGGTCCAGGTATCCCAGGACGGCGGCCTCGCCGGGAGGCATCGTGTCGGCGGTGCGCACGGTGCGTACGAGCTGGCCGATGGTCTGGCGGAGATCTTCCGCCAATTGGTTGTCGTCCACAGTCCGCACTCTCCCCATATTTATCACTAAATTGTACACCTTGGGTGGGTAGTTGGCGTGCCGGGTGGGGGGTGTCGGGGCTGGGTCCGGCGTGAGGGGCTGCGAAATATCTACAGCCACAGTGTACAGTTTGGCTGTAGATATTCTTCGAGTCCGAGAGGTCTTCCTGTGAAGCTCACCAAGCACGCCCATGCCTGCGTCACGCTCGAGAAGGGCGACACCCGCCTGGTCATCGACCCCGGCGTCTTCACCCCGGATGCGGCGGAGGCCGTCACCCGGGCTCACGCCGTCCTGATCACCCACGAACACTTCGACCACTTCGACGAGAAGCTCGTCACGGCTGCGCTCGAAGCCCAGCCGGAGCTGCAGGTCTACGGCACAGCCGGTGTCGCGGCCGCCCTCGGCGGTCACGGCGGGCGTGTTCACGCCGTCGCCGCGGGAGACAGCTTCGGCGTCGGTTCCCTCACCGCCACCGTCCACGGTCACCGCCACGCGCTGATCCACGCCGACATCCCGTGCCCCGACAACGTCGGCTACCTGCTCGACGACGGAGCCGTCTACCACCCCGGCGACGCCTACTTCGTGCCCGACGGTCCTGTGCGCACCCTCTTGCTGCCGACCAGCGGCCCCTGGACGAAGCTCGGTGAAGCCGCCGACTACGTCCGGGCCGTCAAGCCCGAGCGCATCATCCAGATCCACGAACTCATGCTCAGCGACCTCGGCCAGCAGTCCACCGCGAACCTCCTCGGCGAGACGGGCCTGACCGGCATCCCGATCGACCGCCTCGAGCCCGGCAGCGGCGTCCAGCTGTAGGACCCCGGACCCCAGGGGAGCGGGCATGCGCTTCGCGACCATCCGCACCGGTAACACCCTCACCGCGGCCCGGATCGAAGGCGACCGTGCCATCCTGGTCGACGCGAGCGACGCCGTAGACGCCTACCTGCGCCGCGACCGCTTGACGGACATCGGCGAAACGGATGCCCGCACCGCCGATTACGCCTGTATCTCGCGGGCTCCCGCGCACATTCTGTGCACCGGCCTGAACTACCGAAGCCACATCGAGGAGTTGGGACGCCCCACTCCCACCTACCCGACGTTCTTCGCCAAGTTCCCCTCCACGCTGACCGGGCCCCGCGACACGATCGCACTGCCTCGCATCAGCGACCACATCGACGGCGAAGCGGAACTGGCCGTCATCGTCGGGCAGCGACTCCGCCGCGCCGGCGTGGAGGACGCGAACCACGCCATCGCGGGCTACTGCGTCGCCAACGACCTGTCGCTGCGGGACTGGCAGCACCGCACCACAGAAGCACTCCAGGGCAAAGTCCTCGATCGCTCCACACCGCTCGGACCCGTGCTGGTCACCCCTGAGGAAGTCGACGACGCCCGCGACCTCACCGTCACCTTCACCGTCGACGGCGTCGAGTGGCAACGCGGCTCCACCGGCGACCTGCTGTTCACGCCTGCGGAGCTGCTCGCCTACTGCAGCACCTTCCTCACTCTCGAGCCCGGCGACGTCATCCTCACCGGTACCCCCGGCAAGACGGCCCGAGCGGGCAGGTCCCTCACCCCGGGCCGGCACCTGGTCACCGCCATCGAAGGCCTGGGAGCCGCGATCAACCCCACCGCCGCAGACCCCCTGCCGGACACACGGGCCGTCTGGCGGGAAGGCGGACAGCGATGAGTCTGTGATGGTCGGAGGGCCGGCTCGCCTGCGCCGCCGGTCCCGGTCGCGAACGTGAAGGCCGATAACCGCTGTCGGTCGCACGCCGTGATCGCGTAGCTTGCCCGAATGGACACCTCTGTCACCGATGCTGCCCGTCCGGACAGCAGAGCCGTCGCCGCTGTCGTCACCTCCGTGCTGCTGTGGGCCTCCGCGTTCGTCGCCATCCGAAGCGCCTCGAGCCACTACGGGCCGGGTGCGCTGGCACTCGGCCGACTGCTCACGGGGAGTGTCGCGCTGCTCGGCCTGCTGCTGTTGCGGCGCGAGGGCGTGCCGCCGCGGGCCGCCTGGCCCGGGATCGTCGTCTCGGGCGTCCTGTGGTTCGGGGTGTACATGGTCGCCCTCAACTGGGGTGAGCGGCAGGTGGATGCCGGCACGGCCGCCATGCTCGTCAACATCGGACCGCTGCTGATCGCCCTGCTCGGCGGCTGGCTGCTGAAGGAAGGCTTTCCCCGGAAGTTGCTGGCCGGGATGGCGGTGTCGCTCGCCGGTGCGGTGGTGGTCGGCCTCTCGATGTCCGGCGGGGGCGGCAGCTCGATCCTGGGGGTCGCGCTCTGTCTGCTGGCCGCCGTGACCTACGCGGCCGGCGTGGTGAGTCAGAAGCCGGCCCTGCGGCACGCGTCGCCGCTCCAAGTCACCGCCTTCGGCTGTCTGATCGGGACGGTGGCCTGTCTGCCGTTCACGCCTCAGCTGGTGTCGCAGCTGGGGTCCGCCCCGCTGGCGGCCACGCTCGACATGGTCTACCTGGGCCTGTTCCCGACCGCGCTGGCCTTCTCCACCTGGGCGTACGCACTGGCACGGACCACGGCCGGGCGCATGGGCGCCACCACGTACGCGGTCCCCGCGCTGGTCGTGCTGATGGCCTGGACAGCGCTCGGCGAGGTCCCCGGGTGGCTGACGCTCCTCGGCGGCGCCCTGTGCCTCGCCGGCGTGGCGGTGTCCCGCCGATCCTGACCCGCTGCCGCCGCAACCCCGGCCGACCAGCCGAATCGCTCCTGCTGCGCCGCCCGCGCCCAACGTCGCCGTCGAGATCCTGAACAGAGGCGCGAGCTGTCGCATCGTCAGGCTCGTGCGGTAGTGCCGGCCGTAACCGAACCGGGCCTGGACGCGTCGTGGACCGTGGGAGCGGCGGTGACGCGTCGGCGGGCGCGGTTCAGTCGGCCGCCGTGTCCTCGGCCTCCCAGCGGAGCAGGTCGCCCGGCTGGCATGCGAGGACCTCGCAGAGCGCGGCGAGCGTCGCGAAGCGCACCGCCTTGGCGCGGCCGTTCTTGAGCACCGCCAGGTTGGCGGGCGTGATCCCCACGCGCTCGGCGAGTTCACCCACGGACATCTTCCGCCTGGCCAGCATCACGTCGATGTCGACGGCGATCGGCATCAGATCACCTCGTCCAACTCGGCCTGCATCTGCGCCGCTTCGACGTCGCGGGCGACGGCCTGGGCGAGCAGCATCCGCAGCACGAGCACGATGAGCGCGACGCCCGGAATGGCCAGACCGATCCCGCCCATGATGAGCGTGACGCCCGGATCGTCGCGCTGGCCGGGTGCGTTCACGGCCGCGACCGCGAACCACAGGAGGGCGACCGCGACGATCGCGCCGATGATGACGTCCACGTACCGGAAGCTGGCGTGGGAGAACACGGTGCCGCGTCGCACCATCGTGACCAGCCGCCACACGCAGACCAGCGCGGTCTGGGCCGCCCCGATGCCCAGCACCGTGATCACCCGGAACGCGGTCAGCGGCACGGACCCGTCCTCCGGGTCGCTCCCGCTCACCAACGTCCACACCATCAATACCTGCACCAGCACGCTGCCGGTGAGCACCACCGCGAGCACGGCGCGCAGCGCGCGCACTGCCAGTTTTCCCATGACCCATCCCTCCATCGAGAAGCGATGGGAATCTATCGAATGTCGATAGGTCGGGCAAGGCTGGGCCGGTGAACGGCACCACGGCGCCGCCCTCGCCTCCCGCGACCCCTGGTGACGCGCGCGGGATGCGCCGGATATGGGCCAGCGGTGGGGCTCGGGCGGGGATGCGAGCCGGGGATGGTCAGTCTGGTTCCGTGCTCGGCCTCCGGGCTGTGCCTGCAGGGCATCGGTCACTACGCTGCGGGCTGGGGGCAGATGGTTGACGGTCCGTCAGGGGTGGTGGGGGCGCGGGTGGACGCTGGAGAGCTGGAGGGGCGAGGCGGGGCCGGTCCAGGTGGGCCTGCCCGCGCCGCAGGGTCGGGTGTGCATGTCTCCGGGGACGCCCTCGCCGAGCAGTTGACCAAGCAGCTGCAGGAGGTGCAGGTCGAGCGGGAGGAGCCGCGATCGCGGAGCGGGTGTTGAACCGTCTGGCCGAGCAGGCCCAGGCCGATGTCGAGGCAGTCGCTCCGGTATCGGCGCAGGTGGCCGGGCGGGCGGTTCCCGCACCGCAGCGACGCGGCCGATGAGGGCGCGCTGCCCGGCGACTACCGCAGGATCCTGGCGATCGTGCGGGAGGCCGACGGCCCGGTGCAGGTCAGGGCGGTCGGCGAGCGGCTGGGCCTGGAGACTTCGGTGCGCGGCAGGCTGGAGCCGCTGCGGGCGAAGATGACCAAGCTCGCCGATCGCGGCTGGCTGCACAAACGCCCTGACGGGTGGTTCATCGCACGTCCATAGCCGGACTGGGGGCGTAACTGGCGGGTCCCCGGCGGCAGTTGAGTTTGGTGTGAAGAAAAACAACGGTCTCACCGAGGGCCCTGACGGCCTTGTCTGCACTGCCCGCCTGCCGGCTGTCGAGCGCCACCCTGCACTATCTCGCCGACCTGATACGCGGCCACCTGAAGAAGATCGGCTCGCGGTGGCGGGCCCGGCCCGCGGGAAGGATCGCGGGGATCGTGCCGGCGGTCCTGCGCTGTGACCAGCGGCCCGGCGATCTGGCCGGCGGGAACGGGGTGCACCGCACCACCGTCACCCGCTGGGTGTGGGAAGTCGTCGGTCTGCTGGCCGCCCGCGCCCCGCGTCTGGACCGCGCGCTGAGGAAGCTCGCCCGAAAGGGTGGCGGGGTGGTGCTGCTGGACGGCTCTCTGATACGCACCCGGAGGCGCACCGGGACCGAGAACCGGAAGAACTATTCGGGCAAGCACAAATGCCACGGCCTGCTCGTGATCGCTCTCACCGACGACCGCGGCCGACTGGTATGGGTCTCCGCGGTGCGGCCCGGACGCGCCTCGGAGATCACCGCCTGCCGACACGACAAACTCACCGCTCACCTGCGGGCGGCCGGCCTCGGCGCCATCGCCGACCTGGGGTTCGTCGGACTCGACGATGCCGGTCCGGACGCCGACCCGGCAGTGATCACTGGCTACAAGGCCGCCCGCAACCGACCCCTGACCCGTGGTCAGAAGCTGTCCAACAAGGCACCGGCCGCGGTGCGGGCCCCGGTCGAGCACGGCTTCGCCCATCTCAAGAACTGGCGTGTCCTCGGCAAGGTCCGCACGGATCCCAGGTGGGCGACTGCGCTGGTGCGGGCCCTGATGGTGCTGACGAACCGGGAAGTCGCCCGCTGACGGACGACCTTGTCGGTGGACTACCGCTCCGGACCTGCCCGAGCCTCCCGACGCCTACGCACACCAGACCATCTGACGTGCAGTTCTTACGATGCACCGTGCTCATTGGGCTGCCACCGATGTTCCGCCAGGAACTACGGCTACCCCGCCAACCTCTCACCCATGGGAGCTGCGGGAGGACCGAGCCGACGAGCGATAGCCCCCCGGTGTCTGACCGACCAGCTCGGTGAAGGCGTCGATGAAGCTGCTGGGGTTCGACCAGCCCAGCCGGATCGCCGTGTCGGTGACCGAGGCGCCGTCGCTGAGCTCGATCAGCGCCCGTTGAATGCGCAGCAGGGTGCGCCACTGGCGGAAGCTCATCGACAGCTCGCTGCCGAACAGTCGGCTCAGGGTGCGTTCGCTGGCGCCCGTGCGGTGGCCCAGCTCGGCCAGGGTCGCCGGGCTTGCTGGGTCCATGTGAAGCAGGTCGGTGACCGCCTTGAGTCGCCGGTCGCTCGGCTCCGGGAGGCGCAGCGGCTCCTGTGCGGCGCGGGCGAGCTCGGCGAGTACGACGTCGATCAGCAGCCGCGCACGGGGGCTCTCCAGCGGCTCGCCCTCGCTCATCAGCGCCAGATAGGCCTCGCGCAGCAACGCGCTCGCCACGAAAACCGACGGCTCGGCCGGCAGCTGTCCGGTCAGCGTCACGGGCAGCGACAGCACCCGGATGTCCGTCTCGCCGTACGCCTTGCTGCTGTGCACCGCGAAGGGCGGCACCCACATGATCCGACTGGCCGGCGCCACCCACGTGCCCACCTGGGTCGCTGTGACCAGGGCCCCACGCGCGGCGTAGCGGAGCTGGCCATAGTCGTGGAAGTGCGCGGCCACGTCGGCGCCATGGGCCAGCGGCGCCGACAACGGCGCATCGTCGGTGCAGAAGCTCGGCTCGCCGCTGGGGTCGGACACGCGATGGAGGCTACCCGACACTGGCGGGTTATCGGAAGAACCTGGCGCGATACCGGTGGTGCGCCTGGGCGCCGCAGACGCATCGTGGAGACATGTCACAACAGATCAAGCTCGAGGACGCCGCGCCCGCGTCGTCCTCCCCCCACCGCCGAGGTCAACACCGGACTCGTGCTCACCTTGCTCACGCCCTGAGTGAAGGGTGGCAGCGATGAGCACACAGACGACCGGAACGATCGCAGTCTTCGGCGCGACGGGGCGACAGGGCGGGGCGGTGGTCGACGCGCTGCTGGACCACAAGGCCCCGGTGCGGGCCCTGGTCCGCAACCCGCAATCCGACCGGGCTCAGGCGCTGGCCGCCCGCGGCGTCGAGCTGGCGGCCATCCGGACCGACGACCCGGCGTCGTTGGCCGCCGCGCTGACGGCGGTCAAGGCGTTCTACTTCCTGACCCCGGAGGCGAACAACCTCGAAGAGGTCGAGACGGAGATCCGCATCGGCACCGCGCTCGTCGACGCGGCGGTCGCGGCACGCGTCCCGCACGTCGTGTTCAACTCGGTCTTCGGCGCGGACCGGGAGCGGGGTGTGCCGCACCATGACTCGAAGCACTCGATCGAGGAGCACCTGAAAAAGTCCGGCCTCAGGGCCGCGATGGTTCGCCCGACCCCCTTCATGGAGGAGATGGCACCGAGCCTGGAGCACGGAGAGATCGTGCTGAGGCTGCCGCTGCCGGAGGACGTCGCCCTGAAGATGATCTCGGTCAGGGACGTCGGCCGGGTCGCCGCCGCGCTCCTGCTCGACACTGCGGAGGCACCCGGCAGAGCCGTCGAGCTCGTCGGCGATGAGCTGACGGGCCCTCAGATCGCCGCGGCGTTCGGCGCGCGCGCCGGGCTCCCGGCACGTTACGAGGCCCTCCCGTTGAGCGTGCTTCCCAGCGACCTCGACAGGGCGATGTTCCGCCAGTTCGCGAAGGCGGCGGAACACCCGTCGGATCTTGCGGTGGTGCGGGCGATCGAGCCGGCCACCCTCGACCTGGCCGAGTGGATCCGATCCACCGGCTGGACCGCGCCCACAAACGTGGCTGGCTCCTGAGCCTCCGAGCCGGAACTAGTCGAAGTGCCGGTGCGGCCGCCGCCGGTCCCGGCCAAGTTGATCTTTCACCTAGAGCGACGAGCACTGGAGCAGGACATGAAGGCGATCACCTACACCGAGTTCGGCGGCCCGGAAGTCCTCCGCCTCGAAGAGGTCGGCGAGCCGCACGCCGGACCCGGGCAGGTGCGGCTGAAGGTCGTGGCGGCAGGGGTCAACCCGCTCGACTCCAAGATCCGCAGCGGGCGGAGGCCGCAGATGGCGCCGCCGTTCCCGGTGATCCCCGGCGTGGAGGCGGCCGGCGTCGTCGACGAGGTCGGCGAAGACGTGACCGGCGTCGCGGTGGGTGACGAGGTCCTGGGCTGGACCGTCACCGGCGCGTACGCCGAGCACGCGCTGGCCGTCGACTTCGGCCCGAAGCCCGCGGACCTCGACTGGGACCTCGCCGCGGCACTGCCCGTCGCCGTCGAGACCTCGGTCCGCGTGCTCGACGCCCTCGGCGTCGGGGAAGGCGACACGCTCCTGCTGCACGGAGCCGCGGGTGTGGCCGGCGCCGTCGGTGTTCAGCTCGCGGTCGCCCGCGGCGCCACGGTCATCGGCACCGCCTCCCCCGGCAACCACGACTACCTGCGCTCGCTGGGCGCGATCCCGGTCGCCTACGGCGCCGGCCTCGCCGACCGGGTCCGCGAGGCCGCACCGCGGGGCATCGACGCCGTGTACGACGCCGCGGGGGCGGGCGACCTGGAGGTGTCGATCGACCTGCGCGGCGGCACCGACCGGATCATCACCATCGCCGATCCGAAGGCCGCCGAGCTGGGCGTCACCTTCTCCGGCCCCGGCGCCCCGTTCGGTTCCCGCCTCGGCGAGTACGCCCGCCTCGCAGCCGACGGCAAGCTCACGGTGCGCATCGCGCAGAGCCTTCCGCTGGAGGACGCCGCGAAGGCGCAGGAGCTGAGCGCGAGCGGTCACACCGCCGGGAAGCTCGTCCTGCGGCCGTAGCTCAGTCCCCGGCCGGCTGGGGAAGCACGACGGCAGCGCTCCGGCCGGTCGTCACGGTCCTGGCGAACCCGGCCAGCTCGTCCGCCTCCACCGGTCCTGCCTGCAGCAGGTGGCGGAGACCGCGGGCGAGCAGCAGTTCCGCCTGCTGCTCGCACCACGTCCGCCCGTCCCCGGCCCCGGCCGCCGCGGCCACGAGGGGAAGGCCGCGGCAGCCGCCCACCAAGTCGTCGTGCAGCGCCAGCACGTCGTCCACGTGCTGGCGGGCCAGGCCGATGTCGTCGCCGAACCGCCGCGAGTGATCCGCCTGGTTCCTGCTCGCACCCGCGGCCGGCGCGCCGAGCTCGCACGCCGCCGCCGTCAGCGCGCTGTGCTTCGCCGCCGCGACCCCGAGGTACCCCGCCAGGTCCACGTCATCCCGTTCGGCCATCCCGATCTCCTGGATATATCCGTCCACAACAGACAACAGGGTGGCGTTGAGGACCATCACCCCTGGCTTGGCGAGCCGCGCGAAGGCGAGGCAGAGGAGCGCGTCGGCGGCCGGCACGACCCTGTCCTCGCCGAATTCCTCGCGGATACCCGGCTTGCGCGCGTGAGCCATGAGGTCCGCGTGCAGCCGTTCGTGCAGCGCGGCGAACTCCAGCGCCGTCGCGGTCGCGGTCACGTCGGCGGCATCGCCGCGCGGCGTACTGGCTCGGTAACCAGCTCGGTACGCAACGTCGCCGTTGCCGCGCTGACCAAGAACCTCGCCGACGAACTGGGCCCACGCGGCGTGAACGTCACCGTTGTACACCCCGGAGCCACCAGTAGCGACACCGGGACCAAGGCGCTCGCTGCCAATGCCGAGTCCCGCGGGCTGACCCTGGAGGAGGTCGAACGCGAGTTCAGCGCGCAGAACCGCCCGCCCGGCCACCTGCGCCGATACCGGAGCGACTGCCTCGACATCGGCCTGGGCCTGCTCGGCCAGACGGTTCAACACCCGCTCCGCGATCGCCAGTTCCTCCCGCTCGACCTGCACCTCCTGCAGCTGCTTGGTCAACTGCTCTGCGAGGGCGCCCAGTTCGCTCCGGCGAGCGGTGGTCCACTGCCGCTCCTGCATCTCCGCAGCCTCCCGCGGTCTCATGGCGTGCCGCCCTGCTGACGGATCGTAGGCGGGGGTCGGTCACGGGCGCAGCCGAACCCGGCAGACCGCCGGAACCGGACCTGCCCGATGATCTACGGCATAGTCATCAGCCGCCGACCGGCACGAGTACCCGAATCGTCACTCACACCAGACCCGTGACCTGCAGATTCACGATGCACACCCTCAATGCCCGTGGCAACCTGGCCGCCTCCTACGTGCGGGCGGGGGCGTCTTGCGGAGGGGATCGCGATCGAGGAGCGAGTGGTCGTCGACCGCGAGGCCGTCCTCGGCGACCAGCACCCCGACACCCTCACCGCCCGCGCGAACCTGGCCGCCTCCTACCGGCAGGCGGGTCGTACGACGGAGATGATCGACCTGTTGGAACGGGTGGTCGCCGACAGGGAGCGGGTGCTGGGGAGCCATCACCCCGACACCCGCGCCGCGCGTGCTGCCCTCGCCGCCGCCCACCAGTAGGGCGACCAACGACCAGCCCTCTGACGTCCGTGCTTGTCCTCCGGGCGGACCGCCACACCCAAGGCGCAGTCGCGTCCCCGCCCCGGGGCGTCAGACCGATTGAGGACTCCGCAGCCCGTCGAGGAGGAGGGCGATCATGCGCCGGGGGTCATAGCGCGGGTCGCTGTCGCGTCCGATGCAGAGGTTGCCGATGGCGCGCATCAGTTCGTAGGGCTGGACGCCGGGCTTGATGGCGCCGGCGTCGGCCGCGGCGTCGATCAGTTGGGCGCTTACCGGCAGCAGGCGGTCGATGAAGTAGGTGTGCAGGGCGGCGAAGCGCTCGCTGTCGGACTGCAGGGCGTCGGCGAGTCCGTGCTTGGTGACGAGGAAGTCGACGAAGAGGTCGACCCACCGGCGCAGGGCGTCGAACGGGGAGTCGGTGCCGGCCAGCAGGCGCGGGCCCGCCTCGGCGCATTCCTCGATCTGGTGATGGTAGACGGCGGTGACGAGATCCGCCCGGGTCGGGAAGTGGCGGTAGATCGTGGCCATCCCGACGCCGGCCCTGGCCGCGATCTGGCGGATCGGCGCGTCGACGCCGGAGGTGACGAACACCTCGGCGGCGGCGGTGAGTACGGCCCGCTGGTTGCGTTGCGCGTCGGCCCGCTTGCTACGGGTCGACGCCGTCCCACTGGGGCTCTCGGCGGTCATCACGCTTTCCCTAAGAATGTGAGGCGGTCCGGGAGGACCGGGTATGGCTGATGGCGCGTTGCCATCGAGGGCTCGGAAGGAATGGCCGCCCGGTCCTCCGGGACGCTCCGACCACTGATTGAGAACTGCGGTCATCGCTGGTTAGGGACCTGTCGGCGG
>NZ_JBFAQR010000092.1:0-22350 GCF_040678815.1 Kitasatospora sp. NPDC049285
CGCATCACCCCCACCGAACCGGCACGACAGGAAATCGATCCCGCCCTTCCCGTCCAACTTCCCACCGTCGTAACCAGCGATCAGCAGATCCGCCAACTGACGCTCCGACACCGGAGCACCCGACGACCCCACATGCATCGCCACCACGAACCGGTCACCACGCGCCGACAACCCGTCCAGCGCCTCACGGAACTGCACCTGCGACGACGCCGACAACGACCGATCCGTCACCCACACACCCGACGGAACGTCCCGAGAACGCACCACCGTCGACACCGGAGCCACCCCCGTCGGGAACTCCACCGAAATCACCGCCGACCGGAGATGCGCCCCGGCCGGGCCTCCCGCAGGAAGCGCGTCGCTGCCCACTGACTCCGCCCGGAACAGCGGGCCCAGGTCCAGCTTCACCTTGGCGGCGGCCAGCTTCGTACCGATCTCGTTCATCAGCAGCGCCCGCACCGACTTCGCCCGCTTCAACCCGACCGACGTCGCCAGGAAACGCCCGTTGCCCCGCCCGGTCACCGTGACCACCGGCTGCTCCAGGCCCACGAGATGACGACGGATCAGCTCCGGCGCGAGCTGGCGACCCAGCGCCCGGACGCTCCGCTCCCCGTCGGGGTTCGGCGAGACCGCCCAGCGATCGAACGACACCACGTACGGACGCACGCTCATCCCGGCGTCCCCCCGCGCCTCCGGCATCAGCTCGTTCGGATGGAAGGTCAAGTATTCGCCGTACGGACCCGCCTCGGAATGCGCATCGACGTAGAGGTCCGGCGCGACAACCGGCTGGTGCACCGTGGCGGCCTGCCAGATGACCCCGGTCCTGGAGGTCGGCGCGTGCACGGTCAGCCCCGTCCGATCAGCCACCGCCTGCGCCAACGCAGCGGACTCACACGCGACCAGCACGATCGACGGCTTCTCACCCAGTTCTTCCGCGCGCTTCCGCAGCCCGGTGACACTCGAGCGACGGGTCAGGAACCCGCCCAGCTCAGGCCCGGAGGCGTCGACCGATCGACCACTCTCCAATTCCAGCGAGACGGAGAGCGAGTCGGAGTGTGCGAGGAAGAAGTAGGTGTGCTCGCCCCACGGGACCGGACGATGCAGCGCCACCGGGTGCCTGCTTACGCCTGTCACATACGTCCGGTTGGCGATCGCCAGCGCCGTGTTGGACTCGTGGGTGGACCAGTCGGCATCGTGGTTGCTGGCCCGCCCACGGACCAGCAGGTTTCCGGCGTCGACGACCGGACGCATCAGCACCATGTGGTCCGGCACCCTCATGCCGTCCGTTGTGGTCACCGCGCCGTACCGGTGCAGGGTCGGGTCGGCCGCGCCCTTGGACGGCGGGTCGATCCGCAGGATCTGCCCGCGCGGACCCGGTTTGCCGCCGGCGACAGTCGCGGGCGCCTCCAGCGCGAACGACCAGACACCGTGCCAGGCCTCCTGCCGGCGAATGCCGTTCGTCGGGGCGTAGACCACCCGGTCCGTCGCCGCCGCGATCCGCCGCACCAGCTCCAGATCCGACCGCGCCGCCGAGGCCACCGCCACGAACACCGGCACATCCGGATGCTGCGCCTTGAGCCGCGGATCCGCCGCGACCAACTCCGCGAACTCACCGAACGACAACCGGCGGTCTCCACCGTGCTCGGTGGCCAGCTGCACCCCGTCCGCCCGCAGTTCCGCCATCACGAAGTACGGTGCCCGGTCTCCGCCCCACGGCACGGGGATCCGGCCGAGGTCCTCGACCACCTGGTGCGGAGGAGTCGCGTCCACCAGGACGTGTCGGTAGGTCGGCAGATCGGCCTTGAAGCCCGCCAGCTCCGACGGTCCCCCAACCAGCTCGTACGCCTCGAACGCCTGCGTCGCGAGGTAGGCGCGTCCCGTCACCGCACTTCCCGGGCCCTCGCCGAGCGGCCGGCTCTCCACCCGCACATCCGTCCCCGGCACCACGGACAGGTCACGCCCCTGCCGACCCGCCCCCGCACTGAACGGCAACGGGTCACCGAACTTCGCCGCCCCCTCCAACGGGGTCACGACATCCGCACCGGCACCCGACTCGAACCCGTCGGGCAATGCGCCGTCGATGGTCCCGTCGGCCGTCAACCGGTAGCCGGCGACATCCTCCTGCACCGCCGTGTGCTGCGCGTCGCCACTGTCCGTGAACCTGCGCCACTTCGAGTCCCCACCCACCACGACCACCGGCTTGCCGTCAGCCCGCAGCCCCACCTGCTCCGCAACCACCACCTCACGCCCACCGCCCGCGGTCGGCACCACCCACACATCACCCACCGGCGCCCGACCCTCGACACCCACCGGCACCAACGGACGCGGATGCGCCGCCTGATGCACCCACAACGCCTCCAACGCGAACCGCACCGAACCCGCATCGCCCCCACCGAACCGGCACGACAGGAAGTCGATCCCGCCCTTCCCGTCCAACTTCCCACCGTCGTAACCAGCGATCAGCAGATCCGCCAACTGACGCTCCGACACCGGAGCACCCGACGACCCCACATGCATCGCCACCACGAACCGGTCACCACGCGCCGACAACCCGTCCAGCGCCTCACGGAACACCACCTGCGACGACGCCGACAACGACCGATCCGTCACCCACACACCCGACGGAACATCCCGAGAACGCACCACCGACGACACCGGAGCCACCGCCGACGGGAACTCCACCGAAATCACCGCCGACCGCTGCCGCTCCTCCGGCGTACCTCCCGGGGTGATCTCGGCAGGCAACTCGCCCCGCCCCACCGACTCCACCCGCACGCTCAGGTCCAGCTTCACGTTCGCGTCGGCCAGCTTCGCACCGATCGCGTCCACCAACAGCGCCCGCACCACCTTCGCCCGCTTCAACCCGGTCCACGCCGCCGTGAAACGCCCGTTGCCCCGCCCCGTCACCGTGACCACCGGCAGCTCCAGACCGGCGAGATGACGACGGATCAACTCCGGCACGAGCTGGCCGCCCATCGCCCGGACTTCCTCCGCCTCGTCGGGACTCAGCGACGTCGACCTGTGAGCGAACACCACGGCGAGCGGATCCATGGTCATCCCGCCGTCGCCCATCGACTCCGGCGACAGCTCGTTCGGATGGAAGGTCAGGAACTCCCCGTACGCACCCGTCTCATGGTGCACTTCGATGACGAACTCCGGACGGTCGGCCCCCTGCTGTGCCGTCGGCTCGTCGTAGATCATTCCGGTCTCGGAGGTCGGCGCGTGCACGATCAGCCCCGTCTTGTCCGCCACCTCCTGCGCCAACGCAGCGGACTCACACGCGAGCAGCGCGATCGACGGCTTCTCGCCCTGTTGTTCCGCCCGCCGCACAAGCGCATCGACGCTCACCCGACGGCGCAGGAACCCGCCCAGCTCCTCCCCGGAGACGTCGATCGCTCCGCCGTCCTCCGTACTCAGCGCGACGGACTCCGTGCCGGCATGCGCCACGAAGAAGTAGGTGTGCTCACCCCACGGGACCGGACGACGCAACACCACCGGAGACATCGTGCTCGCCACGTACGACCGATTGTCGATCACTTGCCCGACATTGAGGTCGTCCACGGCCCACTCAGCGTCGCCAAGGGTGCCTCGCCCGCGGACCAGGAGGCTTCCGGCCTCGACGATCGGATGCATCAGCACCATCCGGTCCGGCACTGTCCCACCGTCCAATGTCGTTACGCTCCCGAACCGGCGCGGCCCGGGGTCGACCCCTCCCTTCGACGGCGGGTCGATCCGCGCGATCTGCCCGCGCGGGACCGGCTCGCCGCCCTCGACCGTCGCGGGCGCCTCCAGCGCGAACGACCAGCCTCCGGGCTCGTCCTGTATGCGGATTCCGCCCGTCGGGGCGTAGACCACCCGGTTCGTCGCCGCGGCGATCCTCCGCACCAGCTCCAGGTCCGACCGCGCCGCGTGAGCCGCCGCCAGGAACACCGGCACCTCCGGAGGCAGCGCCTTGAGCTGCGGATCCGCAGCCACCAATTCCGCGAACTGATCGAACGTCAACTCGTGGTCGCCGCGGCGCTCGGCGGCCACCCGCACCCCGTCCGGGCCCACGGCCGCCATGACGAAGTACGGTGCGCTCCCTCCGCGCCACGGCACCGGCACCCGGCCCAGGTCCCCCACCACCTGGTCGACACTGACGCCGACGTCGGAGTCGGAGTCGGAGTCGAGGTCCAGGGCGGACGTCAGGACGTGGCGGTAGGTCGGCAGATCGGCCTTGAAGTCCGCCAGCTGCGACCTGCGGCCCACCCGCTCGTAGCCACCGAACGATCGCACGTCGAGGTATGCGCGGCCCGTCACCGCGCTTCCCGGGCCCTCGCTCAGCGGCCGGCTCTCCACCCGCACACGCGTCCCCGGCACCAGGGACAGGTCGCGACCCTGACGGCCCGTGCCGGCGCTGAACGGCATCGGCAACGGCGACGGGTCGCCCAACGTGACCGCCCCGTCGATGGAGGTCAGCACGTCGGTGCCGGTGCCCGGCCGGTAGCCGTCGGGTACCGCGCCGTCCGTGGTGTCGTGGTGCACCGCCGTGTGCTGGGCGTCCCCGCTGTCGGTGAACGTCCGCCACTTCGGGGCGGTACTCCGGGCCACCACCGGTCGGCCGGCCTGGTCGACGCCGACGTGGTCGGCGACGACCACCTCGCGCCCGCCTCCCTGGTCCGGCTGCCCGCCGTCCAGCTTCGGGACGATCCACACGTCAGCGAGTGGCGCCCTCCCGGTGAACGGGCCCGCCGCTGCCGGACGCGGATGCGCCGCCTGGTGCTCCCACAGCGCCCGCATCGCCTCCGGGAGATGACGTTCCGTCGACGCGCCGAGCCGGGCGGAGAGGAACTCGATCTGCGACCTGCCGTCCAGCCGCCCGTCGTCGTACGCCGCCACGAGAACCTCGGCGAGCTGCTCCGGACTCACCGACGCATCCTCCCCACCCGCGGGCATCGCGACCACGAAGGTGTCGTCACGGTGCAGCAGGTGGTTCAGAGCGACTTCCGCCTGGGCGTTCGCCTCCTCCGAACCCGGCCGCGGGTCGGCGATGAGCACCCCCGAGGCTGTGTGCCGCACCGCCGGTCCGTCGGCCACCGCCGGTCGGTCGGCCACCGCCGACGGGTGCATCGGGACGGTCCAGTCCAGTTCGGGCATCGTCACGGTGTGGGCCGTGGGGAGCCAGCCCTCCTCCCACGTCACCGGCGGGGCCGACATCATTCGGCGCCGGTCGCGCTGCGGCTCCGTCAGGAGCCACAGGGCCAGGGCGCGCTTCTTCGCCGCCGGGTCGGTGAAGACCAGGTCCACCAGCCGGGTGAAGTGGTCGCTGTCCTCGTAGCGGTGCCTGGTCAGCCGCATGCCTTCGGGCAACTGCCGGACGTCCGCCTCCGGTCGGTGCTGACGGGCGGCGGTGCCCAGCGGCCGTGCGGCCGTGGCGAACTCCTGGCCCGGGTGGTTCTTCGCATGGACGATGATCGCGCCCCACAGCTCGACCAGTGCCTGCGTCACCCGCGGATCGAGGTTCGCATCGGCGAGGCGCACCTCCAGGTGGTCGTCGTCGGTGCCGTGCACGCTCCGGAAGTTCACCGCTACCTGCCGCCGTACGCTCAGTTCTCGCAGGTAGGTGCGGAGTTCACGTCCGGACGGTCCGGCCTGCGGCAGGCCGTGGGCGCGCCGGGTGTAGCCGAGGCTCGGCGCGACGTCGAGCGGTACGGCGTATTCGGTTCCGCGGTGCTGGGGGCTGTGCGGGTCCTGGCCGAGCTGGTACAGCACGTCCTCGAAGGACTTGACCAGGTTCACCAGGGTCATCAGCCGAGGGACCATCAACTCCGGCCGGTCGTGGTAGTCCAGCGAGAAGTGGATGTGCGCACCCGCGCCGCCCGCGTACCCGCCCACCTCCCGGATCAGCCGCATCACGTCGACGACCGCCTGCCAGGTCTCCGGACGCTCCGGATCCAGTTTCGCGCTCACGTACTCACCCGCCACCGTCGCGTCCTGCTCGAGCCGCCCGGTGGCAAGGTCGGCGCTGTACCCGTGGTCGTGGCTGGCGTGGTAGCCGTGGACGCCCGGCTGGCTGAGCCCGTGCTCCTCCAGCCGGTCTGCGAGCTCCAGCAGGACGTTCGCGTGCCGCGTACGGTCCTGGTGGTTGAACTCCACCTCCAACCCGAAGTAGGCAGGCAGCTGCGGCGCCCCCGGAGGGCGCACGAAGTCGTACGGCAACGGGTGCCGGCCCTCGGACGCTTCGACGATCTCGTCCGCCAGCCGCTCGTAGACCTCGCGGCTCCCCAACTTCACGATTCCGTCGGACGGTTGGACCTCGCCCAGCTCGTTCATCGGACCCACCGTGGTCTCGGCGAAGCCCTCGGGCCGGACTGCGGGGTTGTAGTCGGGGTTCGACCGCAGGGGCCACAGGGCGGCACGCCTGGGGGCCATGTCGAATTCCGAGCCGAGGATCAGCTCGGCCCTGATGCCGCCGAAGAACGCCACGGTGTCGGCGCCGTAACCCAGCCCGTCCTCCGTGGCGGCCCGGACCGTCACCCCTTCCTTGGCGAGCACCCGGAAGCGGACCCAGTCGGTGGAGTAGTAGGGGGTGTCGGCGGGCCGGTAGGCGTCGTTCGTCGTTCCCACCAGCCACATCGACGGGGTTTCCTCCACGCTTCCCGGCGTCGCGAGCACCTCGCTCAGCGGGATGTAGCCGCGCGTGGCATCGGTGTACGTGGGCGTCATGGCCGGGGCGAGGCCCTGCGCGAACGCCACGTCCGGATCGGGGAACTCCCTCATGGGCAGCCAGACGTAGACCACGGTGTCCTCGGCGACCGACTGGTACTCCTCACCCAGCAGCGTGCGGTCGGCGACGACCGCCGCCGACCAGCCCACCTGCGGCGCGGTTGACCGGTGCGACCCGAGCGAGGCCGGTTCTGCGGTGGGAGAGCCGTCGTCGGAGCGCACCGACCGGTCCGCCGCCTCGGCCGCCGAGGGCGGGGCGTCGGCGTCCGGAGCCGGCTCGGGTGCCTCCGGCCCGCTGTCCGTCGCACCGTCCCAGTGCCGGACCTCCGAGGCGTCGAGTGCCCGGGTGGCATCGTCGGCCGGGACCACCGGCGCGTACCGGCTCCGTTCGCCCCGCGTACCCGGGACCTTGGCGAGGACCAGGGCGGTGTCGGCGTCGACCGACGAGGGCGGCACCTTGTTGCCGCGCGCGTCCAGGAGGGTGCCGTCGGGCTGGACCAGGTAGACGTCCAGGTCGAACTGACCTGCCATCAGGTCGGGCACCACCTGGTCGAGCAGCGGATGCCACGCGCCGTCGCGCAGTGCGGCCATGAACTGCGAGCGCTCGGTCGGCGGCACGATCCGGGCGCTGCGGGAGCCGCGGGTCAGCGCCTCCTCGTGGAACGCCTCGGCGAGCGAGTTCCGCAGGCTTTCGGCGTCCGGTCCGCCGTCGCCGTCCAGGTCCAGCCGGTCGCCTCCCGCACGCAGCAGGGAGTCGAACAGGCTCGCCGCGCCGGTCTCGCTGCCGGCCCGGCCGGGGGCGAGGCCGAGGTCCGCGACGGAGTCGAGTTGATTTCCCGTCAGGCTGTAGTCGGCGGTGCCGGTGTCAGCGCCGAACTTCACGGCGCCGTCGATCGGGGTGAGGACGGCGAGCCCGTCGGCGTCGGTGGCCGGGTGCTGCGGGTGTTCCCGCTCGAGGTCGAAGCGCAGGTGCAGGTTGCCGTTCCGGTCGCGCAGCACGGCTGCCCCGCCGATGGTGTAGCCCGCGCCGTCGGGCAGGTCGGCGAGCTGGTTGTACTGGCGGACGAGGTTGGCGACGGCCTTTCCGTTGTCGGTCCGCAGCACCTGCTGGAAGGCTGGGTCGGTGGGGCGCAGCTCCCGGCTGTCGGCTCCGCCGGCTTCGGCGAGCACGCGGGTGAGGGTGTCCGCCGCGGCGCCGGGCGAGATGTTCTGGTGGTAGATCAGATCCGGCAGGGTGGTCGGGAGGTCGGGGGTGGTGGGCGCGGCGAGCTTCTCGGTCACCTCGGCTGGCGTGCCGCCGTCGTGTGCGGCCTTCCACTGGGTGAGGGAGGCGTCGCTGGCGAAGTAGCCCGTGCCCGGGGCCCGGTAGGCCTCCAGGACGACCTGGAAGGTCTTGCCGCCGGCGGTGCGGCCGTAGGCGTTGCGGAACGCCGCGCCGCTGAGCGGCGGCCGGTCGGCGGCGCGGTCGGGGTCGCTGCGGTAGTCCGTCGACACCTGGTCGATCTGGACGGCGGAGGCGACGCTGTCGCCGGCCCTGGCGGCGTCGGCGGAGATCGCCGGCAGGGCGCGGGAGAGCCTCCTGATCTCGATGACCTCGGTGTCGGTGCTCGCGCTGTAGGTGCGCATCCGCTGCTCCGCGGCGGCCGCCGCGTGCTGCCGCGACGATGCGGCCGCCTCGCGCAGCCTGGCCGCGTCGGCCTCGGCTGCCGCCTGGGCCTGGGCGGCGTCCTGGTAGCCGTTCGGCGGCGGGAGCACGTCGAGGTCGTCGGTGACGGTCGGGGTGTGCGCCTGGTCGCCGCTGTCGGCGAAGGTCCGCCAGCGCGACTGCTCGCCGACCACGACGACCGGGGTGCCGTCGGGGCGCAGGCCGAGCTGTTCGGCGACGATGACCTGGTGCTCGCCGTCCGGTCGCACCTGGCCGTTGACCGCCTTGGGGGCGATCCACACCGCACCGAGCGGGGCGCGGGCGATGAGGGTGTCGGACACCTCGGCGCGCTGGAAGTGGGGGTCGGCGTGGTGCTGCCAGAGCTTGGTCATGGCGTACTCCACGTGCGTGACGGCGTCCGCGCCGAGGCCGCAGGAGACGAACTCGATCGTGCTCTTTCCGTCGAGCCGGCCCTGGCTGTAGGCGTCGATCAGCGCTGCTGCCAGCTGGTTCCGGGTCAGCGGGACGCCGTCCGGGCCGGTGTGCATGGCGATGACGTGGGTGTCGGGCCGCACCGGCAGGTGCTGCAGGGCCTGCTGGAACGGGCGCAGCGTGGCGTCGTCCATCCGGTGGTGGCCGAGCAGGTCGCCGGCCGGGAACTCCTGGACCGGCGCGGGGCTGACGACCGGGTGGGCGAGGCCGGCGGGGTGAGCGGGGTCGAAGACCAGCCGGTGGTCGCCGGGCGTGGTGTCGGCGGTGGTCTCGCTCTGCGGGATGTCGATCGACACCGGGATCAGGCCGCTGACCGTCTCGGTCTCCCGAGAGCGTCCCAACTCCTTTTTGGTGAAGGTCAGTTCGATCTGGGCGTGGCCGTCGAACCGGGACATCGGCAGGCCCAGCTTGCCGCCCGCGGCGATCTTGCCGTTGTTGCCCTCGGAGAGGCCCGCGCGGCCGCGGTGCTGCAGGCCGAGGCTGCCCTGCAAGGAGGTGCCGCCGAGCACCCGGCCACCGCTCTGCGCCTGGCCGCCGAGCGAGCGCACGCCCATGGCGGCGCGGGTGGAGGAGACGGAGAACTCGTTGGCGGGGCTGAGTTCGGCCTTGGCGTCGGTGGAGCGGTACTCCAGGCTGACGATCTTGAGGGCGGCGGTGACGCCGGCCTCGCCGACGAACCACCGGTTGGTCGGCTCGGGGGTGGCGAGGCCCTGGCCCTGGGTGGCCGCCACGGCGCGGCTGGACAGCTGCGGGTGACTGAGCGTCCGCTCGGCCACCTCGCTGAGTCGCTTCCAGGTGCGCTCGCTGAAGAAGCGTGAGCCGTGCGTGTGCAGCAGGTCGCGGATGCCGGAGACGTCGCCGACCCAGCGCACGACGTCGAGGTCGCGCAGGCCGTCTCCGAAGATCCGGGCCGGGGGCACCCGCACGTCGAGCGTCCGGGTGGGGTCGGGTGCGGGGGTGGGCTTGGTGTCGGGGGACTCGGCGGTGACCTCGACGCCGACCTTCGCCACCGCCATGGAGTGCCGGGCGGTGCCGAACGCCAGGAGACGCCGCAGTGGGGAGGGAACACGCGCGGTGGCCTCGTCGACCAACGGGGTCTGACCGTTGCTGCCGACGCCGGCTTCTGCGGTGTACCGCCGCGGCACGCCCGCGCCGGGGCTCGCCCGGTCGGCATCTCCCAGCCGGATCAGCGGGGTGCGCCGCATCCGGAAGATCAGCCGGACCTCGCCGGTGAGGGCCGCACCGACCATCTTCGTCTTGACGGCCATGCCGGAGGTGACGGACTGTGACTGGACCTCGAGCACGTCCCGGCCCGAGCCCTTGGTGACCGCGGCGCCGACGGTGACGCCCGCGACCGCGTTGGTGGTGACCTGGACCGAAGCCGTGACCGTGTTGCCGCTGCCGGCACCGTACGCGGTGGCGCCGTCGGAGCCCGCGAAGGTGCGCTGGAGGGTGGTCCCGCCGTTGAACTCGACCTGCGGGATGTCACCGGAGTGGGCGAGCCGGCCGACCGCGGCGGTGATGCGCACCGAGGCGCGTCCGTCGGCGACCACCAGCGGTTCGCCCGCCATCATCGCCTTCAACCGGGGCTGGAGGTTGTCCAGTTGGAGCGCTTCGGCCACGCGGGCGCGCAGACCGGGCTTTCCGAGGCCGCCGGTCCACGCGGAGCCGAGGGCCGCGCGGGCGGCGGCGTCCACCGTGCGCAGGGTGGCGTCGATGCTGGGCCGGCCACCGTCCGGGTCGGGCAGCAGGTAGACGTTGCTGATCACGTCGGAGGAGCCGAGCCGCTGGAACTGCTCGATCCGGTGCGGAACCGCGCCCCCGGGGCCCGGTTCGGGGCGTTCGGCGTGCTGCGCTTCCAGCGGCCGCGGCCGGACCGTCTCGCGCAGCGGGACCACCACGGTGGCGGTGACCGGGACCACGAGGGCCTGCTCGGGGAAGGGCCGGCCGCGCTTGCTGAGAGCGAAATCGACGGTGAACTCCGCCGTTCCGGAGAGGAAGGCGGCGGGTTCGGTGTTCCTGCCGCGGCTGACCGTGCCTCCCGTGGTGTCGGCGGTCTGGCCCTTGGCCCAGTCGCTGCCGCGGGTGAGCCCGAGGCCGAGGTCGACCTGGCCGAGCTTGGCCCGGAGGTTGGCGGTGTAGTTCCGGGTGACCACCCTGTCGTCGCCGAATCCGGCCGTGACGCGGTGCTGGGTACCGGTGTCGAACTCGTAGGTGGCCACGGTGTCGGCGTGCGCGAAGCCCTTCAGCACCGCACGGACCGTCAGCTTGCCGTGCCAGCCGTTCGCGGACAGTTCGACCGACTGCTGGCTACGGGTCAGCTGGGAGAGGCCGGTGCGCACGGCGACCGGGTCGAAGGCCTGACGGAGCACCCGACGGGTCTCCGGCGACAGTTCGCCGAGGTGCGCGGTGAGCTGGTTCTCGACGGCGCGCAGGAGCTTCGCGTCCTCGGTGCCGAGACTGTGCAGCACGTCCGAGGCGCCCATCACGCCGTCGGCGATCCGCGCCGGGGGCAGCCGCAGCTCACCGGGGGCGGCGGGGGTCGCCCGTTCGGCGACGACCGGGCCGGTGAAGGCGCCGTTGTTGGGCGTGGCGCCGCCCTCCGCGACGGTGAAGCTGCCGGTCTCCCTCGCGTCCAGACCGAATTCGGCCTCGACCTCGGCGGTGCCGCGGTGCTCCCGGCCCCCGCTGCTGATCGTCAACGCGACCTCGACGGTGGCGTCGAACAGCGCCTCCGGCCTGGCGTACTTGCCGCTGGCGGAGATCTTGCCCGAGTCGCCCTGCCGCCAGCCACTGCGCTTGCGGCTCTGCCACCCCCCGCCGCCGCTGCCGCCCACGGCGGAGAGCACCGAATCGGCAACGCTCGCCGTGCCGCCGCCCTGGGCCTGGACGGCCTTGCCGTCGGCCAGCAGGTAGCGCTTGGTGGTGAAGGTGCTGACCTCGTTCACGGTGTTCAGCTCGGCCGCCTTTTGCAGGCGGCGGAACGCCATTCCGGTGATCCTCGCGGTGGCGGACACCTGAACGGTCCGGCCGCGCCCGCCGAACGTGAGCACCGGGCTGTCCAGCGACCGGCCGCGGGTCATCGCGGTGAGGTCGGCGAGCACCTTGTCGTAGGCGAACGTCCGGTGGAGGTCGTCCCGGACGGCGTCCCACTCCTTGCCGAGGGCTCGGTGGCCGAGCGTGTCCAACTGGCGTCGCAGCGGCTCGACGTTGCGCAGGTCGCGGACGGTGGTGGTGTCGGACAGGCCGCCGCCCTGGTCACCGGCGAGCCACACGCTGTCCGCCGGGGTGTGCACCACCGCGCCGACCGGGAAGCTGGCGTCCGGGGCCTGTGCGCCGTCGCCCCGGACGAACAGGGTGGGATCGGCCGTGCTGCCCTGCGACCGGTTCGTCGACGCCGCGGAACCGTTCGGGCCGGTGAGCGTGGAGTGCGCGTCACCGTCCGGACCGGCCGCGGCCATGCTCAGGGTCTCCGCGGACACCTCCGCGCCGTTCTCGTCCGTCACCACGATCCGCAGGTCGGACGGGCCGGTCGCGGGCTCGTGAGAGGGCACGGGCGAGGGCACCGCGACCGCTTCGGCCTGTTCGATCAAGGCCCGGAAGTGGAGGTCGACGGTGGCGTCGGCGGTAAGGGTCTCCAGGATGTTGGTCGTCGTGAAGTCCAGGCGCAGGGCCGCGATGCCGACGAACTCCACGGCCGGCGCCTTGGTCTTGCTGGCGACCGAGACCTCGTGGCTGGATCCACCGAGCCGGACCCGGTCCCGGGCGACGGTCTTGCTCGCTCCGAGGTTCCCGGTGAACGCGCCGTTCGCGACTTCGAGTTGACCCGGCGTCGGGGCCTGGACGCTGTCCCCGTCGGCGGCCTGACGGGTACGGGAGCGGAAGGTGCCGCTGCCGAGGTTGAACTCGGTCTGCTTGACGTTTCCGGTCTGCCACATGCTGGCCACCGAGGCCGCGACCACGACGGTGGCCTTCGACAGGCCGTCGGGGTGTGCGTACTCGACCCGGATCGGCTGACCCGACATCATCGGGCGCAGCTCCTGCTGGAGCCGGGTCAGGCTGAGTTCGGTCTCCAGTTTGGTGCGCAGGTCCGGCCACATGCTGCCGAAGAACGACCGGCCCCGGTCGTCCAGGCCGCGCAGCAGGTTCTGGGCGACCCAGACGTCGCTGACCACGTCGGAGCTGCCGAGCCTCAGGTCCCGCTTGATCCGGTCGGGCACCGCGTAGCGGTCCCCCACCGGATCCCGCCGACCGGCCGCGTCGAGGGTGTCGCGCACCGGGACGCTGACGACGGCGCCGATGTCCAGGGCGGTCCGCGCCTCTCGGCCGGTACGGACCGGCGTACCGCGGTAGCGGAGGGCGCTGTGGTCGGCGGTCAGCCGCAGTGTGGCGGAGAAGACCGCGCCCGGTTCGATGTTCTTCCCGCGCTGGATGGCGCGGGCTCCCTCCACCGCGGCGCTGCCGTGGATCGAGTCGCGGGTGTACGTCGCGGACCCGCCGGCACTGAACACCAACGGAAGTTTCGCCTTGCCCGTGAGACCGGCGGTGAGCCGCCAACGGCTGTCCTCGGCGAAGCCCTGGCCCATCTGGTGTTCGGCGCCGACCTCGAACTCGGCCTTCTCGACGACCCGGTTGAACTCCATCCCGACGACCTTGACGGACAGTCCGAGCGTGCCGCTCCACCCGTCGCCCTCGATCGGCATCGCCCACGCGTCACCACGCGACAGCGCCGAGAGCACCGGACGCAGGGTCTGTGCGTCCAGGTAACTGCGCACGAGGGACTCGACCGCCCGGCTCGCCGCGGCGTCGGGCCCGCCGCCGAACAGGCGGGTGATCTGCTTGACCAGCTCGTTGGCGTCCGTGCGCAGGCCCACCACCTGGTCGGCCGCGGACAGTCGGCCGGTCTCGAGGATCCGTCGCGGCGCCGTGCGCACCGCGGCCGGGTCCACCGGCACCGCCGGCGCGAACGCCGGGTCGGTCGCCGGGCCCACGGTGCCGTGCTGCGCCGGGGTCGTCTGGGCACCGCCGTTCGGCTGTGCGGTGCCGCCCGCCCGCGAGCTCTCGGCCGGACTCGCCGGCTGGGGCCCGAACTTCACGGCGTCGTCCAACGGCCCCGTCACCTCGTCGGCATCGCCGTGACGGTAGCCCACGGGCAGCCGACCGTCGACGGTGCCGTGCTCGGTCAGGTGACCGCCGACGCCGTCCGTCACGACGGCGCGCCCGTTCTCATCCGGGCTGAACGTCCGCCAGCTCGACTCGCCGCCGACCACGACCACCGGCTTGCCGTCCGGGCCGATTCCGACCTGCTGGGCGACGATGACGTCCGGCTCACCGTTCGCCGTCGGCACCACCCACACGTCACCGACCGGCGCACGCCCCGGAATGTCCGCCGGGACGAGCATCCGCG
The DNA here is from genome assembly GCF_040678815.1 of Kitasatospora sp. NPDC049285. Classification (NCBI taxonomy): domain Bacteria; kingdom Bacillati; phylum Actinomycetota; class Actinomycetes; order Kitasatosporales; family Streptomycetaceae; genus Kitasatospora; species Kitasatospora sp. NPDC049285. Next base: position 14,250 of record NZ_JBFAQR010000092.1, read on the forward strand.
GGTTCTGCTCCTGGTGCCGCCACAGCTCCTCGAGCGCGAACTGCACCTCCGAGGCGTTCGCGGCGCCGTACCGGCAGGCCAGGAAGTCGATCCCGGTCTTCTCGTCCAGCATGCCCTCGTCGTACTGCTCGATCAGCAGGTCCGCGAGCTGACGCCCCGTCACCGGCGCCCCCCGCTCGCCCACGTGCATCGCCACCACGAAGCTGTCACCACGCGCCGACAACGAGTCCAGCACCTGCCGGAACTGCACCTGCGCGCGCGGCGGCAACGCCCGATCCGTCACCCACACACCCGACGGGATCTCCAGCGCACGCGCCCGCGGCTCCTCCTCCATCGTCACGGGGAACTCGGCCTCAACAGTCACCGAACGCTGCCGCTCCGCCTCCGGCCTTCCCGGCAGAAGGTCCGCCGGCAGCGTGCGCTGGCCTGCCGAGCCCACCTTGAACAGGTCGTCCAGCGCGCCCGGGTCCATCGCCACGTTGGCGGCGGACAGCCGTGCACCCACCTCCTCCACCAGCACATCCCGCACCGACTCCGCCCGCGCCCGCCCGCTTGCGTGCGCTGCGAGCCGCCCGACACCGCGCCCGGTCAGCGTGAAGACCGGCTGTTCCAGACCGGCGAGCTGACGACGGATCAGCTCCGGCGCAATTCCCCGAGCCAGGTTCCGAACGGTGCGCTCCGCCTTCGGCGACAGGTCGGTCGTGTTCTGCTCGAATGCCACCGCACGCGGCGGCATGGTCATCTCGTCGTTGAACAGCGACTCCGGCGACCTCTCATTCGGGTAGAAGGTCAGGTACTCGCCGTAGCCCCGGTCGTCGCCCCTTCGGACGTACACATTCGGCGTGGCCGGGTAGTAGTGGTCACCGTCGTACGAATAGGTTCCGGTGATGGCCGTCGGGGCATGCACGGGCAACCCGGTCTTGTCCGCCACCGCCTGCGCGTGCGCGGCGGACCTGCACGACACCAACACGATCGACGCGTCTGCCCCCTGCGCCGCCAGCTCCTGGAGCCCGGCGATGCTCGAGCGCCGACTCAGGAAGCGGCCGAACTCCGGCCCGTCGACGCGGGCGGGCCTGCCATCGGTCCTGACAAGCTTGACCTCCTCGGTACTCGCATGCGCGGTGAAGAAGTACGTGCGCCCCTTCCAGGGCACAGGGCGGTGGTAGATGTCCCAGCTCGCGTTGGGGCCCAGGAGGTAGGTCGACTGGGCCGTCACTCGGTGCCATTGCCCCTCCTCCGTCGCCCAGTCGCCCGAGGTGGTGCTCGATCGGCCGCCGATGCCCAAGTCCGGCGCCGCGAGCGGACGCATCAGCAGCTCGCCGTCGGGCACGGTCCTGCCGTCGAGGGTTCTGACCTTCCCGGGCCGGCCCAGCGCCGGATCGACACCGCCCTTGCTCGGCGGGTCGATCCGCAGGATCTGCCCACGCGGCGCCGACTTCCCGCCGGAGAGCTTGTCCACCGCCTGCAACCCGAACGACCAGCCGCTGTGCTCCCGCTCCACCCCGATCCGGGCCGTGGGCGCGTAGACGACCCGGTCGGTGACGGCCGCCAAGGTACGCACCAAGTGCAGGTCCGACTCCGCCGCGTACGACGCCGCCAGGAGCAGCGGCACGGTCGGGTCCAGGGCCTTGAGGTGGGGGTCGGCGGCCACCATCGCGGCGAACGCCCGGGCCGACACCGTGTGGTCTCCGCCCCCCTCCGCGGCCATCCGCACCGATCCGTCGCGCACGGTCGCCATCACGACGTACGGCGTCGGCCCACCGTGCCACGGCACCGGTACCCGGTCGAGCCTCTGAACAACGGTGCCGGGGTTCGCCGCGGACGTGATGGTGTGCTGGTAGGTCGGCAGGTGGGCGATGAACCGCTCCACCGCGCTGCGGCTTCCGGCGTGCTCGTGGCGAGGGAGCGACCCTTCGCTCAGGTAGGCCCGCCCAGCCACCGGCTTTCCCGGCCCCCCGCCCAGCGGCCGGCTCTCCACCCGCGCGTCCGTGCCCGCCAGCGCGAACAGGTCACGGCCGTGCCGACCGCCGCCAGGGACGAACAACCCCGGCGGAGTGTCGGTCAGATTGACGGCTCCCTCCAACGGCTTCAGGAAGGCGGCGACGTGCTCGTCGGCGGCTCCGTAGCCGGTCGGCAGCGGAACCGTGGCAGGCATGTCGTCCTCGGCGATGCTGTGATTGCCGTCACCGCTGTCGACGAAGACCCGCCACTTCGGGTCGGTACCCGTGACGATCACGGGCTTGCCGTCCGGTGCCACGCCGACGTGGTCCGCGAGGACAACCTCCCGGCTGTCGTCGAGGGTCGGCACCACCCACACGCTGCCGGTCGGCGCCCGCCCGTTCAGCGGCCACGGCGCGCCCTCCCGCGGGTGCGCCGACTGGTACTCCCACAGCCGCTGCAGGGCGAACCGCACGTGGTGCTGGGTGTCCGCGCCCAGCCCGTGCGCCACGAACTCGATCAGGGCCTTCCCGTCCAGCTTTCCGGTGGTGTAGGCGGTGAGCAGCACCGAAGCCAGCTGCGCGGGAGACACCGGCGGGCCGTCCTGGCCGACGTGCATCGCCACCACGAAGGTGTTCTGACGCACCGGCAGCTTGTCCAGGGTCGCCGAATAGGCCTTCGCAGCGATCGGGTGCAGGGTGCTCTCGCCCACCCACATGCCGGCCGGTATCGCCTTGGCCTGCAGTGCCACCGGCTTCGGCAGCTCCATCTCGATCAGCGCAGTCTGCCGACGGACCGCCGGGTCCTGACCCGGAAGCACCTGGCCCGAGGGCTCGCTGTCGCCGGCGGACACGCTTCGCACCAGGGACCGGAGGTCGAGCTTGAGGCCGTGCGGGGCCAGCGCGTCGTCCAGCGCGGCACGCAGCACGTCGGCCACCCGCTCCGCCCGCGCCTGCCCGTCAGCCCTGGCGGTCGTGCCGAGACCCCAACCGGTGACCTTCAACCGCGGCTGGTGCAGGCCGTCGCGGTGCCGGCACCGCAACTCCGGGACGAGCTGCTTGGCGAGCGCCTCGGCCGCCTTAAGGCCGGCGTCCGGACCCTCGCCGGCGAACCGGATCGTCACCGGTTCGACTGCCAACTCGCCGTGCGACACCGAGTTCCCGGCACCGGGAAGGAAGGTGCGGAACTCGCCTGCGAAACCGTCTGACGTCTCCTTGACGGCGAGGCCGGCCGCGTTAGCGAGGTCATAGGGGTCGCGCAGCTTCCAGAGTTTTGCGCTCCCCACGGGGGCGTGCACGGGCAGCCCGATCTCGTCCGCCACCCTTTGGGCCTGCGCAGCGAAGTCGCAGGCCACCAGCACGATGGAGGCGGGAACACCCTCGGTCGCCTTCTTCACCAGTCGGTCGACACTCGGCCTACGGCGCAGCATCCGCCCCAGCTCCCGGCCGTCCACGGACAGCTCTCCGGCAGAACTCGGCAGCCCGAAGTCCTCGGAGTTGGCGTGCCCGACGAAGAAGTAGGCGTGGGTCGGGTCCCACGGCACCTTGCGGCTGACCAACAGACTGGCGTTTGCGTTCGACAGGACGAGGTAGCTCGAGTACTCGCGGAGACGGCTCATCGGCCCCTCCGAGCTGTATGCGTCGGTTTCCGGGAGCGCCGTCCGCCCGATCGGCCGCAGCGTGACCGCGTCCACGATGGGCCGGGTGAGCAGATCCGCGTCCGAGATCGACTGCCCGTCCAGGGTGGTGACGGTGGAGTGACCTCGCCGCGGAACAGCGCCGTCCAGCCTCGGCGGATCGACCCGGACGATCTGACCGCGCCAGCCCGGGACCCAGGTCCCGTCCGACTTCTGCACCGTCGCGGGCGCCTTCAGCGCGAACGCCCACCCGCCGGGCACCTCGACCCGGCCGACCATGGCGGTCGGGGTGAAGACCACCCGCCCGGTCGCCCTCGCCACTTCACGTGCCAGGTTGAGGTCGAGGCCTCCGGCCTGATCGACGATCAGCACGATCGCGGCGTCCCGGTGCTTCGCCTGCAGCACCGGGTCCCCGGCCATCAGCAGTGCGAACGAACCCGGCGCCATGCCGTAACTCCGGCCCTCCGAGGTGGTCATCCGCACCCGCTGGCCGCTGACCTCCACCAGGACGAAGAACGGCTTCTCCCCTCCGGCCCACGGCGCGGGGACGTCTCCCAGGTCCTGGACGGTGTACTGACCACTGGAGTCCGCCATCAGGTGCCGGTACGTCGGCAGGTCACCGCGGAATCCCAGCAGTGCGGAGCTGTCCGCGCCGTTCGGCTCGGCGTCATCGAACGACGTCCTGCTCAGATAGGCTCGACCGCCGGTCTGGTCCCCCGGCGATGCGAGCAGGCGACTCTCGATGTAGTACGCGCTGCCCCTGTCCAGATGCAGGTCACGTCCGTGGCGACCCACCCCCTGGTAGAACGGCTGGAGTCCGTCCCCCGCGTCCGGCCCGAACTTGGTCGCTCCCTCGACCGAGCCTGTGACGTCCTTGGCCTCCCGCTGGGTGGCGAGCAGCGTGTCGTACCCGGTCGGTGCATGGTCGACGACCGTCCCGTCACCGGTCAGCAGACCACCGAACTCGGCAGCCGTCTCAACCGTGTGCGCCCCGTCACCGCTGTCGGTGAACGTCCGCCAGAACGACTCCGAGCTCTGGACGACCACCGGCCGGCCGGCCCGGTCGACACCGACGTGGTCGGCGACGATCACCTCGTGCGCACCGGCTTCCACCGGCCGGCCGTCCGCCATCTTGGGGACCACCCACACGTCGCCGACCGGCGCCCGCCCGGTGATCGTCCCCGCCACCCCCGCGCGCGGGTTCGCCGCCTGGTGCGCCCACAACGCCCGCATCGCCTCCGGTACATGACTTTCCGTCGGCGAACCGAGGCGGCACGAGAGGAAGTCGATCCGCGACTTCCCGTCCAACTTCCCACCGTCGTACGCCGCCACCAGCACATCCGCGAGCTGCTCCGGACCGATCGGCGCGCCCTCCGCTCCGACGTGCATCGCCACCACGAACGTGTCATCACGACGCGGCAGGTGCTTCAGCGCGTTCTCCGCCCGGGCATTCGCTTCCACCGAGCCGGGCCGCGGGTCGGCGATCAGCACCCCCGAATCCGTGTCCCGCACTCCCAGCGCATCAGCCACTGCCGAGTAGTCGGCTGCCGACGGCGACGCGCCGCCGACCGTCACCCGCTCCGCCGAAGGCGCCTCGTCGAGCACCGCCGACTCGCCGTCGACCGGCGTCTCCGCTGGTACCTCGGCGACCTCCACCCGGTGCCGGACGTCCCTGAGCGGCGGACGGCTGCGGTCCGGTTCGGGGACGCCCGCCCCGTCAGCGCCCAGGACATCATCCGGACCATCGACGCCACCGAACATCCCGTCCAGGGCTTCCCGCTCCGCCAGGAGCTCAGCCGCCGACGGCGACGCGTCATCGATCACCGGTGCCGCCTCCGGCAGTTCGCCGTCACCCCGCAGCGCGCGGCGCTCGGCAGGCGACAGGGGGAAGCCCACCACGCCGCCATCCGTGACATCCGCGTCGTCGTCCTCGGACGTCCGGTCCAACGCCGCAGCGCGATCGTCGGCCGCCTCCTGCTCACGCTCGAGGATGGCCGCCGCGTCGACCACCGTCAGACCCGGCGCCTCGGCCCCCTCCTTCACGTACTCGGCCAGCAGCACCGTCGCGGGATGCACCTCGGAATCCTCCGGCACCGCGTGGCCCCGGTCGGCGAGGAACTCGTGAAGCCTGGTCACATCCCCCGGCCGGTTCTCCCCGCCGGGGCCGACCGAACTCTCCAGCACCACCCCGGCCCTGGCCGCCATCTCCCGACTGACCGGACCACGCAGCACCTGCCCGAGGTGCTCGGCGACCGCCTTCGCCGCACCCGGCGGCACCCGCCGCGCCCACTCCCACTGCGACGAGCCCTCACGCAGCAACGGAGCCCGCAGGGCACCGGCCGTCCGACCGTCGATCGCCCCCAGCACCACCAGGCGGTCCACCACGGACACCAGCTCACGCGCATCCGCGTCCATCGAGAGCACCGAACCCGAAGGCAACACGAGCGCCCCGTCGCGCTGCGCCGCCGCCCACGGATCGACGACCGGCTCCGCCCGACCGGCGGCCGACCGGTCATCGGCGGTCGTCACCAGGCGCTCGCGCAGAGCGATCGTCGCGCTCGGGTCCAGGACGTTCGCCTCGTGTGTGCCGTTCGTCAGGTAGTCCGCCAGCAGGCGCGACGCGGCGTCCTCGGTCGTACGCCCCGTCAGGTCGTAGCCGCGGGCCGTCAGGAAGTGGCGCAGCTTGGCCACGTCCTCCACGAGGTTGGCACCGCGCTTGCCGACGGAGGAGGTGAGGTCGAAGCCGATCCGCTTGGCCATGTCGGGGGTGATCGGCCCGTTGACGGTCCGCTCGAAGCCGCTGACGATCAACTTGGCCGCGGGCCCCGGCACCTGGTCGGCCCAGGCGAGATCGAAACGGTCGCCCTCGGCGATGCGGATCAGCGCCTGCCGCTGCCGCCGCGCGGTGAAGTCGTCGATCAGGCCGAGTGCCCGCATCCGGTCCACCACCGAGGAGAGTTCCGGCGCGGTGGCGTCGACGCTCAGGCCGGTGTCGGTGGGGCCGGGCGGCGGCGGGCTCTGAACGCGGGCGGCAACCGGGTCGGCGACCGGATGCTGCGCGTTGGTGTCCTCCCCCTGCGGGCGATCCACCGCCGGCTGCGGCCCGGCAACGTCGGATGCCGGGCGGTCCACAGACGGCTGTGGGGCGGCGACGTCGGATGCCGGGCGGTGTGCTCGGTCGGTCGCGGCGTCGTCGCGGGTCGGTGTCGTCGGCGCGTGGCTCGGCCCGGAGCTCTCGGTGCGGTGGCCTGCCGCCGTGGACAGCGCCCCGAGCACCTCCTCGCTGAAGGACGTCTGCGAGGCCCCGAAGTGGAACGGGGCGTGCTGGGGCGCGCCGCTCTCGGTGCGGGGACGTGGCGCGCCGTCGTCGGACGGCGCCGCCGCGCCGCGGCCGGCCGCCTGGTCGGTGGCCGCGCCGGTGGTCTTGATGTTTCCACCGTTCAGGGCGTCGTCGATGGCCTGCTGGCCCGGGTTCTCCTCCCGGGCCGCGTCGCCGGTGCCGGTCTTGTGGGTGAAGAGGTTGACGATCGGGGTGTCGGAGCGCAGGTCGAACCCGGAGAACGGGTTGGAGAAGAACCACTTGGCCAGGTCCTTCGCACTCTGCCCCCACGACTCGTCACCGTCGTGCCCACCCGGACGCGGCACCGGGAACGGCGCGGGGTTGCCGGTCATGTTCGCCAGGAACGACACGAAGTTCAGCGGATGCAGCAGCCCGAAGTACTTCGCGCCGTCCGGGTTCTCACGCCACTGCCGCTCCCGCAGCCAGTTCTGGTACCGGTCGAACAACGGCTCGAAGGTCTTGTGCAGGACGTGACCGAACGCGCCCATCGCCATCCCCGACACGAACGAGCCCCACGACGTCGAGAACGTGTGGTCCTCACTCCAGAACAGGTTGTACCCGATGTCCGACGCGACGTTCTGCCCGCCCTCCTGCAGGATCTCCCCCAACGCATGACCCAACTGGAACAGCGCGTTGCCGTGCAGCGGATGCTCCGCCGTGAAATGCCCGAACATCCCCGCGAAGCCGCCCACGCCCTCCTTGCCCGCGGACGCCGTGAACAGGTCGGGGAACTCCCGCGCCATCCGCGACAGCGGCCCGTTGTCGGCGAGCTTGCCCAGCGCGCCGCGCAACACCTCGGCCAGTCCCGCGTGGTCCGCCCCCAGATGCCCCCAGTGCTTCACGAACGCGTCACCGAAGTTCTGCCCGATCTGCCGCGCCTCCTTGGCCAGCAGGCCACTCCCCGCGTCCGTCAGATGCTCCTCGAAGATCCGCCCCATCTTCCGCGCGAACGCCTCCGCGATGCTCCCCTCGCCGAACCGGACGAACCCCGCTTCCAACTGCTGCACCGAAGCGCCCAGCAGATGACCCACCGACTTCGCGAACTCCTGCCGCGCCGACGCCGAACCGAGCTTCCCCGCCTCCCGCGCGACATCCCGCTCCACCGACCGCACCGCGTCGAGGACCAGCCCCTTCCCCAGCCCCTTCACCTCCGCCCCCGCCAGGTGCGACACCCCGCCCTGGACGTC
>NZ_JBFAQR010000093.1:0-21793 GCF_040678815.1 Kitasatospora sp. NPDC049285
CTGGCGCTCTCCTTCGACCACCGCCTGGTCGACGGCGAACTCGGCTCCAAGGTCCTCGCGGACACCGCGGCGATCCTGGAGTACCCGAAGCGCCTCATCACCTGGGGCTAAAGGGAAAGTTGCACGATCCAGGGGCCCGGGGAACGGCGGGGGTGCCTGGCGGAGGGGTCTCGAGCGCGCTGACGGTCTGGAGGCTCCGGGAAACCGGAAGCACCCAGACGCACCGCGCCCGACAACCCCACCGCCACTCGCCTCGCAGTTCCCCGAGCCCCTGCTGCGCAGGGCCCCGAGCCCCTGCGGGCACTCGCTTCAGCCATGTGGTGACACATTTCACGGCTTCATTCGCTCTCACGAAGGCTCTTGGGAGTCTAGGTTCCTGCGACCAAGGGGAGTAGTTCCCCTCGACCGCTGCGCCCGGCACCACCTCCTTCGACGAGAGAGAACGAGAGATGTCTGGATACGACTCCTCGCCGCGCCCGCCCCAACGGGTCGGTGTGGTCGCCGAGTCCGCGCCCGGGGAGACCCGGGTGGCGGCGACACCGTCGACGGTTCGGGGGCTGCTGGCGTTGGGCTACGAGGTCGTCGTCGAGTCGGGCGCGGGTTCGTCGTCCGGGTTCGGCGACGAGGCGTACGCGGAGGCCGGGGCCAGTCTCGGGGACGCCTGGGCGGCCGAGGTGGTGCTGAAGGTGAATGCGCCGTCGGACGCCGAGGTGGCCCGGCTGCGCGACGGTGCGACGCTGGTGGGCCTGCTGACGCCGGCTCAGCGGCCGGAGCTGCTGGAGGCGCTGTCCGCGCGTCCGGTGACGGCGCTGTCGCTGGACGCGGTGCCGCGGATCTCCCGCGCGCAGTCGATGGACGTGCTCAGCTCGATGGCGAACATCGCGGGGTACCGGGCCGTCATCGAGGCGGCGCACGTGTTCGGCCGGTTCTTCACCGGCCAGGTGACCGCGGCGGGCAAGGTCCCGCCGGCGAAGGTGCTGGTGGCGGGTGCGGGCGTGGCGGGGCTGGCCGCGATCGGTGCGGCCTCCAGCCTCGGCGCGATCGTCCGGGCCACCGACCCGCGTCCCGAGGTGGCGGACCAGGTGCGGTCGTTGGGCGGCGAGTACCTGCCGGTGGAGGTCGCCCAGGAGGCGAGCACCGACGGGTACGCCAAGGCGACCTCCGCGGACTACGACCGGGCCGCGGCGGAGCTGTACCACGCGCAGGCCGCGGACGTGGACATCGTGATCACCACCGCGCTGATCCCGGGCCGCCCGGCGCCGAAGCTGCTGACCGCCGAGGACGTGGCGGCGATGAAGCCGGGCAGCGTGATCGTCGACATGGCGGCCGCGCAGGGCGGCAACGTCGCGGGCACCGTGGCGGGCCGCACCGTGGTGACCTCCAACGGGGTGACCCTGATCGGCTACACCGACCTGGCGTCGCGGCTGCCGGCGCAGGCCTCGCAGCTGTTCGGCACCAACCTGGTCAACCTGCTGAAGCTGCTGACGCCCGGCAAGGACGGGCAGTTGGTCATCGACTTCGAGGACGTGGTGCAGCGGGCGGTGACGGTGGTCCGGGACGGCGAGACCACCTGGCCGCCCCCGCCGGTCGCGGTCTCGGCCGCACCCGCCGCCGCCGCGGCCGCCCGGCCGGCCCCCGCCGAGCCGAAGCCCTCGCGGGTGACGCCGGGTGTCCGGTTCGGCCTGATCGGTCTCGGGATGCTGGCGATGTTCCTGCTGGTCGCCTTCGCCCCGACCCAACTGGCGGAGAACTTCACGGTGTTCGCGCTCGCCGTGGTGATCGGCTACTACGTCATCGGCAAGGTCCACCACGCGCTGCACACGCCGCTGATGTCGGTGACGAACGCGATCTCCGGGATCGTGGTGATCGGCGCCCTGCTGCAGATCGGGCACGAGAGCGTGCTGGTCACGGTGCTGTCCTTCGTGGCGATCCTGCTGACCAGCGTGAACATCTTCGGCGGTTTCGCCGTCACCCGCCGCATGCTGAGCATGTTCTCGAAAGGCTGAGCCCCGATGACTTCCCTCACCGCCGCGCACGCCGCGGACCTGGTCGCCGCCCTGTTGTTCATCCTCAGCCTGGCCGGCCTCTCCCAGCACCGCACCTCCCGGGCCGGCGTCGTCTACGGCATCGCCGGCATGGCCCTGGCCCTGGTCGCCACCGTCGTGGTGGCCGCCCAGGACATCAGCGCGGGAGCGGTCGCGCTGATCCTGCTCGCCATGGCGCTCGGCGCCGCGATCGGCCTGTGGCGGGCCCGGCAGGTCGAGATGACCCAGATGCCGGAACTGATCGCCGTCCTGCACAGCTTCGTCGGCCTGGCCGCGGTGCTGGTCGGCTGGAACAGCTACCTCGAGGTCGAGCGGCACGGCGACGCGCAGACCGCGGTCGGCGCAGACCTGCTGAGCATCCATCACGCCGAGGTGTTCATCGGCATCTTCATCGGCGCGGTCACCTTCACCGGGTCCATCGTCGCCTTCCTGAAGCTCTCCGCCCGGATCAACTCCCGCCCGCTGGTGCTCCCCGGCAAGAACGCGCTCAACCTGGGCGCGCTCGGCGCCTTCGTGGCGCTGACCGTCTGGTTCACCGTCAGCCCGAACCTGGGCCTGATGATCGCCGTGACGGTGCTCGCGCTGCTGCTGGGCTGGCACCTGGTCGCCTCGATCGGCGGCGGCGACATGCCGGTCGTGGTCTCCATGCTGAACAGCTACTCGGGCTGGGCGGCGGCCGCCGCGGGCTTCCTGCTCGACAACAACCTGCTGATCGTCACCGGCGCGCTGGTCGGCTCCTCCGGTGCGTACCTGTCGTACATCATGTGCAAGGCGATGAACCGCTCCTTCCTGTCCGTGATCGCGGGCGGCTTCGGCATCGAGGCGCCGTCCGGCGGCGACGCGGAGGAGGGCGAGCACCGCGAGGTCCGCGCCCAGGAGGCGGCCGAGCTGCTCGCCGCCGCCAAGTCGGTGATCATCACCCCGGGCTACGGCATGGCGGTCGCCCAGGCCCAGCACCCGGTGGCGGAGCTGACCCGCCGACTGCGCGACCGTGGCGTCGAGGTCCGCTTCGGCGTCCACCCGGTGGCGGGCCGGCTGCCCGGCCACATGAACGTGCTGCTGGCCGAGGCGAAGGTGCCGTACGACATCGTCCTGGAGATGGACGAGATCAACGAGGACTTCGCCGACACCTCGGTGGTGCTGGTGATCGGCGCCAACGACACCGTCAACCCGGCGGCCCTGGACGACCCGTCCAGCCCGATCGCGGGCATGCCGGTGCTGCGGGTCTGGGAGGCCGAGCAGGTCGTCGTCTTCAAGCGCTCGATGGCCTCCGGCTACGCGGGCGTGCAGAACCCGCTGTTCTTCCGCGAGAACAGCTCCATGCTCTTCGGCGACGCCAAGCAGAGCGTGGACGACATCCTGGCCGCCCTCGACGCGGACGGCCGCGGCGCCGCGGCGGCCGACCGCCACGCGGCGGCCGGCCGGTAGGGCTTGTCTGACAACTCCCGCCGTGGCGGCGGGTCCGGGTTCAGTCCTGGATCCGGCGCCACGGCCGTTCGGCCTCCAGGGCGTACGCCAGCTCCAGCAGCACCCGTTCGCCGCCGTGCGGCGCGGACAGGTGGACGCCGATCGGCAGGCCCTCCGGGGTGCTGCCGGTCGGCAGTGCGATGCCCGGGCCGCCGGAGACGTTGTTGACCGGGGTGAAGGCCACGTACCGGTGCAGCCGGGCGATCAGCTCCTCGAACGGCACGGTCGGGCTGAGGTGGCCGAGCGGCGGGGTGGTGTGCGCGAGCACCGGGGAGAGCACCGCGTCGTGCGTGTGGAACAGCCCGGCGTAGCTCCGCTCGACCTCGCGCAGGCGGCGCAGCGCCCCCGGCAGGGCGGTGAACTCGCGCTGGAAGGTGCGCCGCAGGCCGGTGGTGAGGCCGTCCAGGCCGCGGGCCCGGAAGCTCGGGTCGAGCAGCAGGCGACCGCTGGTGGCGATCAGGAAGGCCAGGAAGCCCCAGTACAGCGTGAAGTCCTGCTGGAACTGCGCGCCGAACGGCAGGGCGAGCGGCTCGACCCGGTGCCCCATGTCCTCCAGCCGGGCGGCGGTCTCCTCGACGGCGCGCCGGGTCTGCTCGTCGGCCGGTGCGACCGGCGAGTCCAGCACCAGGCCGATCCGCAGCGGCCGCGCGCCCGGCCCCTCGACCAGGCCGATCGGCGGCAGCACCGCGCTGCGGCGGCGGCGCTCGGCGGCGGCCAGGAAGACGGCGGTGTCGCGCACCGAGCGGGTGACCACGCCGTCGGTGACCAGGTCGATGGGCAGCCGCCGGCCCTGGTCGTTGGGCGCCAGCCGGCCGCGGGTGGGCTTGAGGCCGACCAGTCCGCAGGCGGCGGCCGGGATCCGGATCGAGCCGCCGCCGTCGTTGGCGTGCGCGATCGGCACCACGCCGGCCGCGACCAGCGCGGCCGAGCCGCCCGAGGAGGCGCCCGCCGAGTGGCTGGTCAGCCAGGGGTTGCGGACCGGTTCGGCGGCCGCGTACTCGGTGGAGGCGTTCAGGCCGAACTCCGGCAGCCGGGTCTTGCCCTGCACCGCCAGGCCGGTGCCGAGCAGTTGCTCGGCGAACAGCGCGCTGCGCCGCGCGGGGCGGGCCCGGAACGCCGCGCTGCCGTGCCCGGTCGGCATGCCGGCCAGGTCGACGTTGTCCTTCAGGTAGGTCGGCACCCCGTACAGCGGTGCGCCGCGGTGCGGTGCGGCGGCCCGCGGCGGCTCGGCGGGGACGAACGCCAGCGGCGCCAGCGCGCCCTCGACCCGCCGGGCCCGCTCGGCGGCCGCCGCCGCCAGCTCGCCGGGGCTGACCGCGCCGGTGCGCACCAGCTCCGCCAGCCCGACCGCGTCGTGTTCCCCCAGCGCGTCGTCCCCGAACGCGTGCACTCGCATGCCCACCGCGCGAACTCCCATCCCTACCGGCCGGTAATCCCGTGCGGAGTCTAGACAACCCGGTCGCCGCGCGCTGCCCGGATCGCCGACGACGTGTCATCGGCGGTTCCCGCGGCGGCGCGGGTTAGCGTGTGGGCCGGGAGGCGTGATGAACCGTTGGAAGACTCTGATCGTCCTGGGGATCGCCCAGTTCCTGATGGTGCTCGACGCCTCCGTGATGAACGTGTCGATCAGTCAGCTGGTCGCGGACTTCGACACCGAGGTCACCACGATCCAGGCCGTCATCACCCTCTACACGCTGGTGATGGCGGCCTTCATGCTGACCGGCGGCAAGATCGGCGACATCTACGGCCGACGGCGGGTCTTCGTGGTCGGCATGGTGGTCTACGGGGTCGGCTCCGGGCTGACCGCGGTGGCGCCGACGGTCGGCGTGCTGGCGCTCGGCTGGTCGGTGATCGAGGGGCTCGGCGCGGCGCTGGTGCTGCCCGCGCTGGCCGCCCTGGTGGCCGGCTCCTACACCGGGCGCGAGCGTGCGGTGGCGTACGCCGTCATCGGCGGACTGGCGGGCGCCGGGATCGCGGTCGGGCCGCTGCTGGGCGGCTGGGTCACCACCTACCTGACCTGGCGGCTGGTCTTCGCCGGCGAGGTGGTCCTGGTGGTGGTGATCCTGCTGCTGATGCGCTGGGTGCCGGCCCAGCCGGAGCCCGACCGCCGGCCGCACCTCGACGTGTGGGGCGTGGTGCTCTCCGCCGCGGGCCTGGCGCTGATGGTGCTGGCCGTGCTGCAGAGCGGCACCTGGGGCTGGGTCGAGCCGCGCAACCCGCCGTTCACCGTCATCGGCTTCGCGCCGACGCTGTTCGTCGTCGCGCTCGGCGGAGCGCTCGTGTACGCGTTCTGCCGGCTCGAACGGCACCGGGAGCGGCGCGGCCTCGACCCGCTGGTCGCGCTCGACCTGTTCGACAACCGGCCGCTGCGCGCCGGGCTGATCACGCTGTTCAACCAGAACACCGTGCTGCTCGGCCTGTTCTTCGTGATCCCGCTCTACCTCCAGGTGGTGCAGGGGCTGGACGCCTTCGAGACGGGTCTGCGGCTGCTGCCGGTGTCGGTGACCATGCTGGCCGCCTCGATGTGCGGCTCGCTGCTGCTGCGCCTGGCCTCGCCGCGGACGATCGTCCGGATCGGGCTGCTGGTGCTGCTCGCCGCGACGCTGTGGCTGATCGTCGCGATCGGCCCGCAGCTGAAGGGCGCCTCGTTCGCCGGGGCGATGGCGCTGCTCGGCGTCGGGCTGGGCATGCTCGCCTCGCAGCTCGGCAACACGGTGCAGTCCAGCGTGCAGGCCGGGGAGCGCAGTGAGGCGGGCGGCCTGCAGTACACCGCGCAGAACCTCGGCTCCTCGCTGGGCACGGCGCTGATCGGCGCGATCCTGATCGGCGCCCTGGCCACGTCCGTCACCAGCGAGATCGAGAGCGACCCGCGGATCTCCGCGGCCGTCGCCGACCAGGCCGCGACCCAGGTGGAGGCGGGCGTGTCCTTCGTACCGGCCGCGGAGGTGGCGGCCGCGCTGGCCGCGCAGCCGAGCGTGCCGCCCGCGGAGGCCGCCGTGCTGGTGGAGAACTACCAGGAGGCGCAGATCCAGGGCCTGAAGGCGGCGGTGCTGGCCTGCACGGGGATCACGGCGGGCGCGCTGCTGTTCACCCGCCGCCTGCCGTCCGCCCGCGTCGGCCGGGAGCCGGACGCGGCGGCGAGCGGCGACGACGGGTAACTTTCACGGCGCCGCGGGCCCGCGCCGCCGCCCACCTGGGCGGTCGCCGGGACGGTTCGCGCCTGGCCGGGGCCCGTCTTGACGCTCCGTCGGCGCGCTGGCTGCATGGTCGGCGCCTGTCGAACGACCGTCGAACCAGCCCCGCGACCTCGGGAGATCCCCCGCCATGCGCCCACCCCGGCCGACCCGTGGCCTGCTCTCGCTCGCCGTCCTGCTCTCCGGCGCCGACTCCGCGCAGTGGATCGACGCGCTGGCGACCGGCCCCGGAACCCGGAGGACCGTGGTGGTCCTGGAGCCGGACGTGCTGGCCCTGTCCCCCGCGTACTGCGGCGGCACCACCGCCCAGCAGCGGGACCGGCTGGCGCAGATCGGCGCCGCGGTGGACCGGCTGGAGCGGCAGCCCGGCGCGCTGGCTTCTTCCTGAACGTCTCCAACTACCAGACCGACGCCGACCTGGTCCGCTACGGCAAGCAGGTCTCCGGCTGCGTCTGGTACCTCCAGCACACCCCCGGCGCCGCCGCCGACTCCTGCGCCAACCAGTACTGGCCCGCGGCGGACGCCGACGCCTGGTACGCGAGCCACGTGCCCGCCTCGGCCGCGCTGACCCACTTCGTGATCGACAGCAGCCGCAACGGCAAGGGTCCGTGGACGCCCGCGCCCGGCACCTACTCCGGCGACCCGCAGACCTGGTGCAACCCTCCCCCAGCCCCGAGGGGGGCTGGGAGGTGCCCCCATGGCCGCAGCCTCGGCACCCGGCCCACCGCCGCGACCGGCGAGGCCCTGCTCGACGCCTACCTGTGGATCAAGGTCCCGGGCGAGTCCGACGGCAGCTGCACCCGCGGCACGGCCGGGCCCGCCGACCCCGAGTACGGCACCGTCGACCCCGCCGCCGGCGTCTGGTGGCCCGCCCAGGCCCGCTCCCTCGCCCAGCTGGCCGCCCCCGCCCTCCGCTTCAACACCGGCCTGTTCCCGACCCGCTGACGCCCCCGCACTCCCCCACCCACCGCCCCGGGCCCCCACCCCGGGGCGGTGCCGCGTTCCGGGAACGACAGAGCCTCCGCGCGGGACGGCCTAGCACTCCGCCCGGCCGCCGTGCCGGGGATCGCGCCGGGAGTCGCTCGTACAGGTGAATCCGGGGCGGGATGCCACGGGCTGGGGCCGTGGACGAGAAGCCTGGTGCCGGGAGTTCGGACGTGTTCCGTCAAGTCGGACCAACTCCGGTCCGTGGAAACCTTGCTGACGGCACGTCACGGGACTCCCGCGCGCCGCCCGTCCTGTCCCTTCGAGCGTTCGAGGATGATGATGCTTCGTGTCGGATCGTCACCGGGAAACCGGCTGCGTACCGCCGTTCCGGTCGGCCTGCTGCCCGCGGCGGTGATCGCTGCGGCGGCCGCCGTCGCGGCGGCGGCCCCGCAGGACGCGCGCGCGGCGGTGCTCTGGTGCGGCCTGGCGGGGACGGCGGCGACGCTGCTGGCCGGACTCGCCGCGGTGCGCCGCGGCCGGGCACTGGCGGAGCTGCGCGAGCAGTGGGCGGCGCGGGAGCAGGAGCTGCAGCGGCACCTGGAGCGGCAGCGGGCCGAGATGTACGAGCTGGCGCGCACCACCGTGCCGGAGGCGATCGGCCGGATGCAGCGCGGCGAGTACCACGGCGACGTGCTGCGCACGTACCTGGCGCAGCCGCCGGTGCTGGGGCCGGAGTTCAACAAGGCGCGGATCGCGGTGCTGCGCTCGGTGCTGTTCGCCGTCGACGAGGAGTCGGCGAAGCGCGAGTCCACCCAGCGGGCGGTGGTGAGCATCGCCCGGCGGGTGCAGGCGATCGTGCACCGCCAGGCGGTGGACCTGCGGCGGATGGAGCACCGGCACGGCACCGTCGCGGCGGTGCTCGCCGACATGCTGACGCTGGACCACGAGAACGCGCTGATCGGCCGGCTCGCGGACAGCATCTCGGTGCTCGGCGGCGCGCGGCCCGGCCGCCAGTGGAACCGGCCGGTGGCGCTGTACCGGGTGCTGCGCGGCGGGATGTCGCGGGTCCTCGACTACCGGCGGATCGAGCTGCACCCGGTGTCGGACGTGGCGGTGCAGGGCCCGGCGGTCGAGCCGCTGATCCACGCGCTGGCCGAGCTGCTGGACAACGCCACCCGGTACTCGCCGCCGCAGACGATGGTCCACCTGACCGCCTCCGAGGTGCAGAGCGGCATCGCGATCGAGATCGAGGACGGCGGCCTGAGCCTGGGCGAGGAGGGCCGGGCCAAGGCCGAGCGGATGCTCGCCGAGGCGGCGGCCGGCATGGACCTCGGCGACCTCGGCGAGACGCCGCGCCTGGGCCTGGCGGTGGTGGGCCGGCTCTGCAAGGCGTACGGCTTCCAGGTGGCGCTGCGCTCCTCGGCGTACGGCGGCGTGCGGGCGGTGCTGATCGTCCCCGCCGAGTACCTGACCACCGCGCCGAACGCCGAACGGACCTTCGGCATCGGCGGGATGGCGCCCGGCCCGCTGCCGGAGAAGGACGACCCGAGCATCCCGCCGACCCTGGTGCGGAACTGGAAGCCGAAGTCGGTGCTGGGCGCGACCCGGCGCGCGGCGTCCGGGCCGGTCCGCACCGTCGCGCCGGCCCCCGAGTACCAGGACGACTTTCCGGTGGTGACCGAGCGCACGCCGAGCGGCCTGCCGCAGCGCCGCCGCCACACGCCCGGCGTCCGGCTGGCCGCACCGGTCGGCCCGTCCGCCGAGCAGCCGGCCCAGCCCGGGATGTGGCTGGCCGCGTTCACCGAGGGCGTGACCGGCCAACGGCAGCCCGCCGGGCCGGACGGCGACCACACGAGTGAAGAGCCCGCAGGGAGGGGCGAGAAGTGATTCAGCAACGGACCGACTTGGACTGGCTGCTCCGCGACCTGGTGGAGACCGTCCCGTACGCCCGGCACGCCATCGTCCTGTCCGCCGACGGCCTGCGCCTGGCCCAGCACGGCGCCGACCCGGACACCGCGGACCGGCTGGCCGCCGCCTGCGCCGGCCTGCAGAGCCTGGCGCACGCAGTGGGCCAGGAGTTCCCGTACGCCGACGGGCGGATGCGGATGGTGGTGATCGAGGTCGGCGGCGGGTTCTTCTACCTGATGGCGGCCGGCTCCCGCGCGTACCTGGCACTGCTGGCCGACGACGGCGTGGACCCCGGGCTGGTGGGCGCGCACATGCGGGACCTGGTCGCCCGGGTCGCCGAGCACCTCTCCACGCCTGCGCGCACCGGCGAGCCCCGCGCGTGAGGGCCCAGGCGCGCCCGGCGGCGAAGGCCCGGCCGGGACCCGGCCGCACCGGGCGCCGCAGGGTGCGGACATGACGGCCGATCAGCGCGCGGACGACGACGACCCGGACCGGTTCTACGTGGTCGGCAGCGGCCGCAGCCCGCAGGACTCCCCCACCGGCTTCGACCTGGTCACCCTGGTCGTGGCGCGCACCGAACCGCGGCCGGCCATGCCGCCGGAGCAGGTGGTGATCCTGCGGCTGTGCGGCTCGCCGCTGTCGGTCGCCGAGCTGTCCGCGTACCTGCGGCTGCCGGCCGGCCTGGTCTCCGTGCTGCTGGCCGACCTGCTCGACGACCACCTGATCGAGGTCCGCGCGCCGGTGCCGGTGGCCGCCCTTCCCGACCTTTCCCTGTTGGAGGCAGTGATCAATGGACTTCAGCGGCTCTGAGCCGGCCGGGCCGCAGGAGGCGGACCTGCTCCCGGCCTCGGTCTCCGCGGCCGTCAAGATCGTGGTGGTGGGCGGCTTCGGCGTCGGCAAGACCACGCTGGTCGGCTCGGTCAGCGAGATCCGCCCGCTGACCACCGAGGAGACCATGACCCAGGCCGGGGTCGGCGTCGACGACCCGGCGGGCGTGGAGCTCAAGACCGCGACCACGGTCGCGATGGACTTCGGCCGGATCACCATCAGCGACCAGCTGGTGCTGTACGTCTTCGGCACGCCCGGGCAGGAACGGTTCTGGTTCCTGTGGAACGGCCTGTTCGAGGGGGCGCTCGGCGCGGTCGTGCTGGTGGACACCCGGCGTCTGGAGGGCAGTTTCGACGTCCTCGGCCGACTGGAGGACCGCGGGGTGCCGTTCGTGGTCGCGACCAACACCTTCCCCGATTCCCCGGACCATCCCGTCGAGGAGATCCGGGCCGCGCTCGACCTGCCGCCCGAGGTGCCGATCGTGGCGTGCGACGCCCGGACCCGCGAGTCCAGCCGCGACGTCCTGATGGCCCTGATGCGCTACCTGTACGCCCTGGCCGCACAGCCCGTCGGCTGACGGCCCGTCACCCCCCTTCATCCTCTCCCTCACCTCCCCGGAGCGCCCGTGACCTCCTCACCAGTCCCACCCCCCGGCTGCCCCGCCCACGTCGGCACCGCCGCCACCGCCGTCGCCCCGACCGGCCCGGGCGGGGTGCGGCGCCTGTACGGGCCGGAGGCCGAGGCCGACCCGGCCGGCCTGTACGAGAAGCTGCGCGCCGAGCACGGCGAGGTGGCGCCGGTGCTGCTCCACGGCGACCTGCCCGCCTGGCTGGTGCTCGGCTACGCGGCCAACCTGATCGCCATGCGCACCCCGTCCCGGTTCTCCCGGGACTCCCGCCGCTGGACCGAGTTCCAGGAGGGCCGGGTCGCCCCGGACTCCCCGGTGCTGCCGGTGATCGCCTGGCAGCCGGTCTGCTCGTTCGTCGACGGCGCCGAGCAGCGGCGGCTGCGCACCGCGGTCACCGACGGCCTGAACCGCTTCGACCGGCGCGGCATGCGGCGTCACGTCACCCGCTTCGCCGACCAGTTGATCGCCGAGTTCGCCCCCGCCGGGCAGGCCGAGCTGGTGAGCCGGTTCGCCGAGCACCTGCCGATGCTGGTGATGACGCAGCTGCTCGGGATGCCCGACGAGTACGGGCCGCGGCTGGTCGAGGCGGCCCGCGACCTGGTGAACGGCACCGCGACGGCGGTGGCCAGCAACGAGTACGTGGTGGAGTGCCTGCGCCGCACCATGGAGCGCAAGCGCCGCTCCCCCGGCTCCGACCTGGTGACCTGGCTGATGGAGCCCGCGTCGGGCCTCACCGAGGACGAGGCGCTGCAGCACCTGCGCTCGGTGCTGCTCGCCGCGAACCAGACCACCATCACCCTGATCTCCGACACCCTGAAGATGGTGCTCACCGACGAGGGCTTCCGCGCCCACCTGTCCGGCGGCCAGATGACGCTGCCCGACGCGATCGACCAGGTGCTGTGGGACGCCCCGCCGTTCCAGCTGGTGCCGGGCCGCTGGGCCACCGGCGACACCGAGCTCGGCGGCCGGCAGATCCGGCGCGGCGACATGCTGGTGCTCGGGCTGGCCGCCGCCAACAACGACCCGGCGGTCCGCCCCGACCTGTCGGAGCAGCTCTACGGCAACCGTTCGCACCTGTCCTTCGGCACCGGTCCGCACGAGTGCCCGGGCCAGGACATCGGCCGGGCGATCGCCGACACCGGCATCGACATCCTGCTGACCCGCCTGCCGGACCTCCGGCTCGCCGTCGACGAGGACGAGCTGGTCTGGAAGTCGAACTGGATGTCCCGCCACCTGCAGGCCCTGCCGGTGCGCTTCACGCCGCGCACCCTGGCGCCGCCGCCGCCGTCCGCCCCCGACCTGTCGGAGGCCGACTTCGCGCCGGCCCCCGAAATGCCGTTCGCCGCCCCGCCGTTCGCCGCCGCTTCGGCGGTCGTCCCGGCGCCGCGCCGCGGCAGCTGGTGGCGGGCGCTGCTCGACCGGCTGTGGCCCTGACGGAACGTCACTCCCCGCTGCGGGCCGGCGGCCGGTCGCCGGTGCCGGCCCGGCGCACCAGGTAGACGGCGGACGCGGCGGCGAGCAGGGCCATGCACGCGGCGAAGACCAGGCCCGCGTCGGCCAGCCCGAGGGGTTCGGCGAGCAGGCCCACCCCGATGACGGGGATGGAGATGCCGAAGTAGGCGACCACGAACAGGGCGGACAGCACCCCGCCGCGGCGGTCGGCGGGCGCCGCGGCGGCCACCTCGCCGACCGCCCCGCGCAGGCCCATGCCCTGGCCCGCGCCGCCCACCAGGGCGGCCAGGACCAGGGCGGGCAGCGTGGTGGTGGCGAGCGAGATGCTGAGCAGGCCCAGCCCGATGATCAGCACCGCGCAGCCCAGCGGGATCGCCCGGGCGGTGCCGAGCCGGGGCACCAGCAGTTGGCCGATCGTGGAGGCGAAGAACGCGGCGAAGACGACCAGCCCGACCGTCGCGTGGTTGTGGATGCCCAGGTCCTCGGCGAGGAACGCCGGGCTGACCGAGGTGAAGACGCCGAGCAGCGCGAACCCGGCGAAGGTGGCGATCCCGGCCGGCACGAACACCCCGCGCACCTCCGGCGGCAGCGTCGGCCGCTGCACCCGGGCGGTGCGCAGCGGCCGGGCCCCGGCGACGGTCTCCGGCAGCAGCCACACCACCGCGAACGACGCCGCCAGCATCACCAGGTGCACCACGAACGGCAGTACCAGCGGGTTCGGCGCGTACTCGGCGAGGAAGCCCGACAGCAGCGTCCCGCAGCCCAGGCCGCCCATGTTGGCCGCGGTCGCCGCGAACCCGGCCCGGGCCCGGCGCTCCGGCCGGGCGAGTTCCAGCACGTACGCGGTGGCCGTGCCGGTGAACAGGCCCGCCGACAGTCCGGAGAAGAGCCGCCCCGCGAACAGCAGCGGCAACCCCTGCTCCGCCAGGAAGCAGGCCGCGCTGATCCCCGCCGCCACCAGCCCGCACAGCAGCACCGGCCGCCGCCCCACCGTGTCCGACACGTTCCCGACCAGCAGCAGCACCCCGATCACGCCGAAGGCGTAGACCGCGAACACCACCGTCACCATCAGCTCGGAGAACCCGATCTGTTCCTGGTACAGCCCGTACAGCGGCGTCGGCAGCGTCGTCCCCACCATGCACACGGCGAACGCGGCCGCCGCCCCGAGGTAGGCCGAGCGGCCCGGGGCGGCGGAGCGGTCGGTCAGGCGATCATCCATCTCTCCACGCTATGTCCTGCGCGGCGGTGCTGACGGTCATTCAGCGGGAGCCGCCGCGCCGCGCCCGGGCCGCGGGCAGGAGCTGCACGGTGGCGGCGAGGGCGAGTTCCAGGACGGTCAGGGCGAGGAGGGAGGTGCCGAAGCCGGAGCGGACGGTGGGGGCGCCGTAGAAGAGGATGCCGATCAGGGCGACGCCGAGGGCTCCGCCGACCTGCTGGACGGTGGCCACGGTGCCGGAGGCGGAGCCGACCAGGTGGGTGGGGACGCCGGCGAGGGCGGAACCGGTGAGCGGGGCGATCACCAGGCCCATGCCGAGGCCGTCCAGGATCAGGGCGGGGACCAGCCAGAGGGCGCTGTGGGCGCCGGAGTCGACGGTGATCCGGAGGGCGGCCAGGCCGCCCGCCATCAGGACGGCGCCCAGCGCGACGGCCTGGCGGCCGAGGCGGGCGGCGACCCGGTGGGCGTTCAGCGAGGTGGCGAGGTAGCCGGCGCCGAGCGCGGTGAAGACCGTTCCGGAGCCGAGCGCGTCCAGGCCGCGACCCTGCTGCAGGTAGATCGCGAGGACCAGGAAGAACGACGCCTGGCCGAGCCAGAAGGCGAGTTGGGCGAGCATGCCGGCGCTGAACGCGCGGGTCCGGAACAGGTGCGGGTGGACCAGCGGGGAGCCGCCCCGCCCGGCCAGCCGGACCTGGTGGCGGGCCAGCGCCGTCCACAGCACGGCCGAGCCGCCGAGGCTGACCCAGGTCCAGGCCGGCCAGCCGCTCGCCCGGCCCTGGATCAGCGGGAGCGCCAGCGTCACCAGCGCGGCCGTCACCAGCAGCACGCCCGGCAGGTCCAGGCTCGGACGCTGCGGCGCCCGCGACTCCGGCACCGTCCGCGGCACCAGCACCAGGGTGGCCAGCCCGACCGGGACGTTGATCAGGAAACACGCCCGCCAGTCGGTGCCGAACAGGTCGGCCCGGATCAGCACCCCGCCGATCAACTGGCCGAGCACCGCGCCCAGTCCGAGGGTCAGCGCGTACGAGGCGAACGCCTTCGCCTGCGCCGCGCCGTGGAAGCCGGTCCGCAGCAGGGCGAGCACCTGAGGCCCCATCAGGGCGGCGCCGAGGCCCTGCACCACCCGGGCGGCGATCAGGAACGCCGGTCCGGTGGCCAGTCCGCAGGCCGCGGAGGCGAGGGTGAACACCGCCAGGCCGAGCGAGAACATCCGGCGGCGCCCGAGCAGGTCACCGAGCCGTCCGGCGGTGATCAGCCCGCCGGCCAGCGCGAGGGCGTACCCGGCCATCACCCACTGGATCGCCGACGCCCCGGCGTGCAGGTCGCGTTGGACGGCCGGGATGGCCACGTTGACGATGAAGAAGTCGAGCGCCGACATGAAGGTGGCGGTGAGCACGACCGGCAGCAGTCCGCGCGGGGCGACGGGCTGCTCGGCCACGGCGGGCACGGTGGCCGGCGGGCTGACGGTGGACACGTGAGGACTCCTCGGGTGCGGCGGGGGGGGGACGGGCGGGGCACTTCGGTACGTTCGGCTCGTGCGGGCTCTTCCGGTCTCGCGGGCTCTGCTGATCTCCCAGGCCCTGCGGGCGCACCGGCTCTTCGGCTCTTTCGACCCTTCGGGCCTTCGACCTTGCGAGACTTCGGCTCTTCGGCTCTTTCGGCTCTCCGGCCCGTCGACCCTTCGACCCTTCGGCGCTTTCGGCCCTTTCAGCTCTTCGGGCCTTTCGGCTCTTCGGCCCTTTCAGCTCTTCGGGCCTTTCGGCACTGGGCCTGTCGGCTCGTGTGGGTCGTGCAGGCCGTGCAGGTCTTGCGGGTTGACGGGGCGTCGGCCGGGCGGGGACGTGACGGTGGTAGGAGTCGCCGCCCGGCCGGAAGGATTCAGGCCGTCGCCGGGACCTTGTCGAGGAAGCCGTGCACGGTGGCGATCCGGCCCTCCGGGTCGGCGGCGAGCACGTCGAAGCCGACGATCAGCGGCTCCGCGCCGGCCGGGCCGAGCTCCCAGCTGAAACGGCAGAGGTGGTGGTGCGCGTCGACCGGCCCGGCCAGCCGGAAGACCCAGCCGGGGAACTGGGCCTGGACGGCGGCCAGGGTGGCGTCCAACTCGTCCCGGCCGTTGGCCTCCACCAGCGGGTCGGTGTAGCTGCCGTCCTCCGCCCAGGCGTCGTCGATCAGCTTGCGGCGGGCGGCCGGGTCGGTCTCGTTCCAGGCGGCGAGGTAGCGCTCGGCGAGGTTCTGCAGGTTCATCGGTTCCTCCGGTCTCGGATTCGGCGGTGCGTCCTTGCAGGTCAAGACGGTACGGACGGGCGGCGGACGGGGAATCCGTCACGCTTAGGCAATGACCGGCCGGGCCCGTCGGCCGGTGTAGGTAGGGTCGGGCCATGCGGCTGTACGGGCGGGGGCGGGAGCAGGCGGCGATCGGTCGGCTGCTGGCGGGGGCACGCGAGGGGACCAGCGGGGTGCTGGTGCTCCGGGGCGACCCGGGGATCGGCAAGACCGCGCTGCTGGACGACGCCCTGGCGCGGGCCGACGGCTTCCGGGTGCTGCGGGCCTCCGGGGTGGAGTCCGAGGCGTCGCTCTCCTTCGCCGCGCTGACCCAGCTGCTGGCCGCCGCACTGGACCGGGTAAGTGCTCTACCGGGACCGCAACGCGCTGCGCTGGAACGGGTGTTGGGCCTCGCCGACGGCCCGGCGGGCGGCGGCGACCGGCTGCTGGTCGGCCTGGCGGTGCTCACCCTGCTCGGCGACCTCGCCGAGGAGCGGCCCCTGCTGTGCGTGGTCGACGACCTGCAGTGGGTCGACCACGGCTCGGTGCAGGCCCTCCAGTTGGCGGCCCGCCGGCTCGGCGCCGAACGGGTCGTCCTGCTGCTCGCCACCCGCCCGGACGGACCCGACCTGCCCGGCCTGCCGGAGCTGCGCCTCGATCCGCTGGACCCGGCCGAGGCGGCCGCCCTGCTCACCGCGATCGCCCCCGAACTCCCCTCCCCGGAGCGGGTGTTGGCCGAGGCGCAGGGCAACCCGCTGGCCCTGGTGGAACTCCCGCAGAGCGGACCGGCCGCACCCGGCACGGCCGCGCTGCCGATGGTCGGCCGGCTCCGGGTCGCCTACCACGGCCAGGTCAGCCGCCTGCCCGCCGGCACCCAACGGTGGCTGCTGCTCGCCGCGCTCGAGGAGACCGGCGCGCTCGACGTCCTGCTCCCCGCCGCCGCCGCGTCCTGGGGCCTGACGGCCGTCGAGCTGGCCCCGGCAGAGGCCGGTGGCCTGGTCCATGTCGACCTCTCCGCCGGGCTGCTGACGTTCCGTCATCCGCTGCTGCGCTCCGCCCTGGTGGACCGCGCCCCGCTCGCCGAACGCCTGGCCGCGCACGCCGCACTCGCCGACGCCCTCGGCCCGCAGGCCCCGCTGCGCCGCGCCTGGCACCGGGCGCTCGCCGCCACCGGCCGCGACACCGCCGTGGCGGAGGAACTCGCCGCCGCGGCCTCCTCCTCGGCCTCCCGCGGCGGCCACGCGGGGGCTTCCGCCGCGTACGAGCGTGCCGCGAGGCTCAGTCAGGACCCTTCACGGGAACGGGAGTTGACGGTCGCTGCAGTCGAGGCCGCGCTGGAAGCCGGCGAACTCGGCCGCGCCGAGGAACTCTCCGCCACCGCGATGGCCGGCCCGGCCCCGGACGACCTCACCCGCGCCCACCTGCTCTTCGCCCGCGGCATCGCCGAGTTCTGGCGCGGCGACTACCGCTCCTCCTTCCAACGCCTCACCCAGGCAGCCGACCTGGTCGCCACCACCGCCCCCGGCCCAGCCGCCCGCGTCCTCGTCCAGGCCATCCACGCCGCCTGGTACGACGACGCCACCTCCGTCCACCAAGCCCTCACTGCCCTCCGCACCCTCCCCCTCCCCCCCACCGACCCCGCCACCCCCCTGGTCCACTACCTGACCCGGTCCCTCGCCCACCTCACCCCGAACCCCGCAATCGCCGCAGGCGCAGGAGCAGGAGCGGGAGCAGGCAATAGCGCGAGCGCCGCAGGCACGCCCGCCGAGAGCGCAGACGCCGGCACCCACCAGCCGCCCTCCGGGCCCGCAGCCGCCCACCCGGCCGACACCGCCGGGGGCGCCCAGCCTGCACCCACCCCCGCGGAGCCCGCCCCGCTCCGCCCGGTACCGGCCCGCCCGGCCGAGACCACCGGCCGTGCCCCCGTCCCTTCCCTCCCCTTCAAGCCCGCCGCAGGCGATGTCTCCCTCACCACCGCCGAGCGCGCAGCTCGCGCCGCCGGTGCCGCCGTGCCCGTGGATCTGGTGTTGCCGTGCGGGGTCGGTCTGGTGCCGGGGCATGACGACGAGGTGCTCGATCTGGCGCGGCGGCTGGTCCGGGAGGCGCGGGAGACCGGCGCGTTCGGGACGCTGCCGACGTTGTTGTTCTTCCTCGCGGAGGCGGAACTCTTCGACGGCCGACCGGAGTCCGCGACCGCGCAGGCCGCCGAGGCCTTGCAGCTGGCGCTGGACAGCGACCAGTCGCTGTGGGCGGGCCAGTTGCACGGCTTCCTGGCGTACGCGGCAGCCACCCGCGGCGCCGAGGAGGACTGCCGCGAACACGCCCGCGCAGCGCTCGCGGGCGGCAACTCGGGTGCCCCGTGGTCGCGTTGGGCGCTCGGCGTGCTGGAGCTCGGGGCCGGCCGGGCCGAGGACGCGCTGGCCCAGCTGGACGCCCTGGCGCGCAGCCCGCAGCACTTCCACGTCTCCGCCGTCCGCTCCGTGCCGGACCTGGTCGAGGCGGCGGTCCGGCTGCGTCGCCCGGAGCAGACGGCGGAGCCGCTCGCCCGGTTCGAGCGGTGGGCGGAGCACTCGGGCCGTCCGTGGGCCCGCGCACTGGTCCACCGCTGCCACGCCCTGCTCGCCCCGGACGAACTCGCCGAGGGCCTCTACCGTTCGGCCCTGGACCTGCACGCCGAGCAGCCCCGCCCGTGGGAGCTGGCCCGTACCCGGCTGCTGTACGGCGAGTGGCTGCGTCGCGGCCGCCGCAAGGCCGAGGCTCGCGGCCCGCTGCGCGCAGCCGACCAGGCCTTCCGCCAACTGGGCGCCGAGCCGTGGTCGTTGCGCGCCCGCACCGAGTTGGACGCGACGGGCGCGGCGCCCGCCGCCGACCGGCCCGCCGCTCCGGACACGCTCTCCGGGCTGACCCCGCAGGAGAACCAGATCGTCCGGCTGGCTGCCCGCGGCCTGTCCAACCGCGACATCGCCGCCCAGCTCTTCCTCAGCGCCCGCACGGTCGGCTACCACCTGTACAAGGCGTACCCGAAGCTGGGCGTCACCTCCCGGACCGAGCTCTCCGAGCTTGTGCCGGAAGGGAGTTGACGGCCCGTCGAGCATGCACCGCAGGTTAGGGTGCGAAGCATGGCAGACGAGCTTCCGAACGTCGTGAACCGGGTGTCCGGCGGTACCGCGCAGTCCATCGTCCAGGTCGGCGTCATCCACGGGGACCTGCACGTCGGCCTCGCACCGAGCCGCCCGGACGGCGAGGCCCTGCTGGTGTCGGTGACGGCGCTGGACAGCGAGAGCGAGACCTACACCTTCGAGGGGCGGCACCGGCACCCGGACTCCTCGGTGAGCCTGGTGGTGGAGGCCTACACCGAGCAGGCGGTGATCCTGCACCGGCTGCGCCCGGTGGTGCTGCGGCGCTTCTCGCCGGACGCCCGAAGCGACGCACTGATGATGAGCGTGCGGACCTTCACCGTCGACCTCGACCTGCCGCCGGTCGACTTCAACGTCGACCTGGCCGGAGAGACCCTCGAGCGCTACTCGCTCGAACGGATGATCCGCCGGGCCACCGCCCAGCCGGAGCCCGAGGGCGAGCCCGACTTCCCGTTCGCGGTCACGGCAAGCTCCCCGGAGTACTTCCGGGTCTTCGCCCGCCACAACCGCTGGGACCTGGCCGAGTGGCGCCTGGAACTGGACTGGTCCTGTCTGGGCCGGCACGGCACCGTCCTGATCGACCGCGGCGACGGCAGGCCGTTCGTCTCCTGAGGCCCGCCCCCGAAGATCCGAAAGGATCCGGCAAGATCCGGAAGAGCGGGCCCGGCGGTGTGGCAAAGTGGTGGCATCAGTGTCGCGGTCGACATTGTCGTCCACCATTCTGCGGAGGTACCGATGCCCGGCCCGATCCAGTCGCTGTCCCGGGCGGCGGCGATCCTGCGCCTGCTGGCGGGCGGCGAGCGGCGGCTCGGCCTGTCCGAGGTCGCGGCGTCGCTGGACCTGGCGAAGGGCACGGCGCACGGGATCCTGCGGACGCTGCAGCAGGAGGGGTTCGTCGAGCAGGACCCGGAGAGCGGGAAGTACCAGCTGGGCGCGGAGCTGCTGCGGCTGGGCCAGAGCTACCTGGACGTGCACGAGCTGCGGGCCCGCGCGCTGGTCTGGGCGGACGACCTGGCCAGGGCCGCCGGCGAGACGGTGTACCTGGGCGTGCTGCACCAGCGCGGCGTGCTGATCGTGCACCACGTCTTCCGGCCCGACGACACCCGCCAGGTGCTGGAGGTCGGCTCGATGCAGCCGCTGCACAGCACCGCGATCGGCAAGGTGCTGCTGGCCTACGACCCGGTCGCGCGAGGCGAGTTGGGCGACGGGCCGTTCGAGGCGTACACCACCCGGACGCTGACCGGGGCCGCCGACGTGGACGCCGAGTCCGCGCTGATCCGCGAGCGCGGCTGGGCGGACTCGGTCGAGGAGACCTGGGAGGGCGTGGCCTCGATCGGCGCGCTGATCCAGGACCGGCGGCGCAACCCGGTGGGCGCGGTGTGCATCAGCGGGGCCGTGGAGACGGTCTGCCAGGACGGATTCCCCAAGCCCTCGCTGGTGGCGTCGGTGCGCAGCGCGGCGCGGGCGATCTCCCGCGACCTGGGGGCCGGCCGGTTCTGACCGGAGGAGCACGGCGGAAGGCGCGGACGGGCGGGAAGCCCATCCGCGCCTTCCGCGTTCCCCGGACCCGCTCCCCGGACCCGCTCCCGGGACCCGCGCGAAGCACCGTCGAGGGCAGTTCGCGCGTCGGCTGAGTCACAGCTGCGTAACCCTGCCTTGACGCAGGCAAGCCCGCAGGGAGAAGCTTCCGCATGTCGGTCGACATTGTCGAACGGCGGACGTTCGACTCGGACCCACCCCGCGCTCACCCGCACAGCGATCGAACGTCCCCTGCCCCCACCCCCCGCTCCTCCGGGCCATCAGGACAAGGGAGTCTTCGTGTCCGCGTTCTCCAACGGCGACATCTTCGTCGGCGAAACACTCGGTACCGCCGCGCTGATCCTGCTCGGCGGTGGCGTCTGCGCCGCCGTCACCCTCAAGAAGTCGAAGGCGATCAACGCCGGCTGGCTGGCGATCACCTTCGGCTGGGGCTTCGCGGTGATGATCGCCGCCTACATGTCGGCACCGAAGTCCGGGGCACACCTCAACCCGGCGGTCACCCTGGCCCTCGCCGTGGACAGCGGCGACTGGAGCAAGGTCCCGCTCTACCTCGGCTCCCAGCTGCTCGGCGCGATGATCGGCGCCGTGCTGGTGTGGGCGACCTACCTCGGCCAGTTCCAGGCCAACGAGGAGCCCACCCTCGGCATCTTCTCCACCGGCCCCGAGATCCGGAACCCGGTGCAGAACCTGCTCACCGAGATCATCGGCACCATGGTGCTCTGCCTGGCGATCCTCACCCAGGGTCTGACCAAGGGCCTGGGCCTGTCCGGCACCGGCATCCTGATCGTGGCCTTCACCGTGGTCGGCATCGGCCTCTCGCTCGGCGGCCCCACCGGCTACGCCATCAACCCGGTCCGCGACCTCGGCCCGCGCATCGTCCACTCGCTGCTGCCGATCCCGAACAAGGGCGGCTCGGACTGGTCGTACGCCTGGATCCCGGTGGTCGGCCCGGTCATCGGCGGCCTGCTGGCCGGCGGCCTGTACCACGTCGCGTTCTGATCCACCGCACGGCACCGCTCCCGGTCCGACCCACCATCGGGCCGCGTTCCCCCGAACCCTCCCCCAGAGCCGAGGTCCCCCGCATGACCGCCAACTACATCGCCGCGATCGATCAGGGCACGACGTCCAGCCGGTGCATCATCTTCGGCGCGGACGGCCGGATCGTCTCCGTCGACCAGCAGGAACACGCG
>NZ_JBFAQR010000094.1:0-21578 GCF_040678815.1 Kitasatospora sp. NPDC049285
CCCGGAGGACCGGGCGGCCATTCCTTCCGAGCCCTCGAGGGCAACGCGCCATCAGCCATACCCGGTCCTCCCGGACCGCCTCACATTCTTAGGGACCCGCCATGACCACCACCCACCACCCCCTCGCGATCCTCGGCGGAGGCCTCGGCGGCCTCACCCTCGCCCGGGTGCTGCACGTCCACGGCATCCCCGCCGCCGTCTTCGACCTGGAGCCGTCCGCGACCGCCCGCACCCAGGGCGGCATGCTCGACATCCACCACGACTCCGGCCAGCTCGCGCTGCACGCCGCCGGGCTGTACGAGGAGTTCGAGAAGCTCATCCACCCCGGCGGGCAGGCCATGCGGCTGCTCGGACCGGACGGCACCGTCCACCTCGAGGAGGAGGACGACGGCACCGGCGGCCGCCCCGAGGTCGACCGCGGGCAGCTGCGGGACCTGCTGCTCGGCTCGCTGCCCGAGGGCACCGTCCACTGGGGCAGGAAGGCGGTCGCCGTCACCCCGCTCGCCGACGGTGGCCACCGGGTGGAGTTCGCCGACGGCGCCGCCCTCACCACCGACCTGCTGATCGGCGCGGACGGCGCCTGGTCCAAGGTCCGCCCGCTGCTCTCGGACGCCCGCCCCGCCTACACCGGCATCTCCTTCGTCGAGGCCGACCTGCACGCCGCCGCCGCACGCCACCCCCGCGCGGCCGAACTGGTCGGCGGCGGCGCCTTCTTCGCCCTCGGCGGCGGCCGCGGCTTCCTCGGGCACCTGGAGTCCGACGGCAGCATCCACGTCTACAGCGCCCTCCGGACCGGCGAGGACTGGCCCGCCGGGAGCGCCCCGGTCCCGGACGCGCCCGGTGCTCCGGATGGCGCCGCACTGGGTGCCGCCGCCGTCCGCACCGCCGCGCTGGCCGCGTTCGACGGCTGGAGCGAGGGCCTGCGCGGGCTGCTCGCCGACGCCGACGGCGAGCTGACGCTGCGTCGGATCCACGCGCTGCCGGTCGGCCACCGCTGGGCGCGCACCCCGGGCGTCACGCTGCTCGGCGACGCCGCGCACCTGATGTCCCCGTTCGCCGGGGAGGGCGCCAACCTGGCGATGCAGGACGGCGCGGAACTCGCCCTGGCGCTCGCCGCGCACCCCGGCGACCCCGAGGCGGCGCTCGCCGCGTACGAGGAGGCGATGTTCGTCCGGGCCGAGGACTCCGCGCGGGAGTCCGCCGAGAACCTGGAGCTGATGTTCGGACCGGACCCGGTTCCGGCGCTGCTGGCGATGTTCGCGCCGGGCGAGGCCGCTGACCGGGAGGCAGGGCGGGCGGCGGCGGACGTCGTGGTGCCGGGTCGGTAGGTTGGTCGGCGGCGGACGTCGTGGTGCCGGGTCGGTAGGTTGGTCGGCATGGAGAGCACCGAGCCGAGGCCGCGCAGTCGGCGTGAGCGTCCCGCCAAGCCCGCCCTCACCTACCAGGGGATCGTCGACGCGGCGGTCCGCCTGATGGAGACCGAGGGCCTGCAGCGGGTCACCATGCGGCGGCTCGCGCAGGACCTCGACACCGGCCCGGCCTCGCTGTACGTGTACGTGTCCAACACCGCCGAGCTGCACGCCGCCGTCCTGGAGCACCACCTGGGCACGGTCGACCTCGCACCGGCCGCCGAGACCGGAGGCGACTGGCGGGAGCGCCTCGCCGCGGTCCTGGCCTCCTACACCCAGGTGCTGTTCCGGCACGCCGCGCTGGCCCACTCCGCCCTGCTCGCCCGTCCCACCGGCCCGCACTACCTGGCCCTGGTCGAGGCGCTGCTGGCGCTCCTTCAGGAGGGCGGCGTCCCCCGGGCGCAGGCCGCCCGCGGCGTGGACCTGCTGCTCCAGGTGGCCACCGCGACCGCCGCCGAACACGCCGGCCGCACCGGCCCCACCGCCGACGCCGAACACACCGCCCTGGTCCGCGCCCTCCACCACGCCGACCCCGCCCGCTACCCGCACATCGCCGAAGCCGCCGACGACCTGGTCTCCGGCCGACCCGAGGACCGCCTCGCCTGGACCTTCCGCACCCTCGTCAACGGCATCGCCGGCACACCGCTCTGACGCCGACGCCCTCCTGTTCGGCGCCCTCGCCCGTGGCGACGGCCATAAGCTCGCCGTCCGCGCGTTTCGGTCCCGCGACGGCGAGCGAGACCAACGGCGAGAACGCCGGCCCGAGCAACTGCTCCGGGTGGACGTCGTCGCTCCCCGGGTTTCAAGGTCATTTACGACCAGTAGCGTCGCAGAGCCGACGGTGGGTCAGGTCGGGCATCCCCGCACCGGTGTCAGCCCCACCCGAACCCCCGGCGCCGACGTCCGAACCACCCTCGCCAGCGCGGGGGAACAGCAGCCGATGATCTCTCGGGACCACCCGCCCAGCCGCGGTAGCAGTTCCTCGGCCTGCCGGAGATCCGGGAGCATCAGCCGGTAGGTCTGTGTCGTCCGGGCGACGGCTGTGGGGATAATCGTGGTGTGACCCCTCTTGCCTCTGTCGACGGCCGATACGCGCAGCTGGCCGACCGGGTGCCGCAGTCGTTGGACGAGCTGGCCGGCCCGATCGTCGGCGCGGTCGAGCTGCCGCTGCACCTGGCGTGGTCCGGGCTCCGGACCTACGACCTGTCCCTGCCCCGGCAGCGGATGGGCCTGTACAGGCTCGTGCTGAATGAGGGTATGCGCGAAGACCTGGCCCGCTTCCTCGACGCCAGGACACTGGTCGACCTCTGGCCGACCCTGCGGACCCTGGTCGGCCCGGCGGTTCGCGCCGTGTGGGAGGACAACTTCGCCGAGCTCGCCGCCGCTCGGACCGCCGCGGCGTGAGGCTCACCCCGCTGCACGCCCGGCTGCTGGCCGATGTCCTCGACATCGGCACGCTTACGCGCTGGTCCTCACCGGCGGCTACGCCGTCCAGGCCCACGGCCTGGCCGACCGCCTCAGCCAGGACCTCGACGTCGCCACAGAGCACCCCGCCGCGATGCAGGAGATTACCGCCACCCTCTTCTCGGGGCTGGCCGGTCGCGGCTGGCACGTGAAGCAGATCGAAGTTGTCCCGGTGTCCGCCCGCATTGTCGTCACCGACCCCGCCACCGGCGAGGCGTGCGAAGTCGACGTCCTCAAGGAAGTCCTCCACCGCCCGCCAGTACTGCTCGAACCCGGCATGGTCCTGGCCGTCGAGGATGTCGTGGGCACCAAGATGCGCGCCCTCGCCGACCGCGGCTACGCCCGCGACCTCATCGACGTCCACGCCGCGTCCCAGCACTTCGCCCGAGCGGACCTCGAAGGGTACGGACGCCGGGTCCGCGGCGGCCTCGACCCTGCCGAGCTGCGTTCCCGCCTCGCCGGCGCAGAGTGGATCGACGACGACGAGTTCGAGGCCTACGGCCTCAGCGAGGACGCCATCCAGGAACTCCGCCGCTGGGCCCAGGAATGGGCGGACGACCTCGGACGCCGCCTGGCCGGCGACGATCCGGACAGCAGCTGAAGCCCACTCAACTTCCGACCGCTGGGCCTCCGCTGCGCCGGGGCGGCTGCGTCGGGTGCGGGAGGCGGGTGTGATGCCGCAGTTGACGGTGCGTCGGGCAGGTTTCGGGGTCGGTATTCGATCAATCTTCCGGGAGTCGGTGACGGTGTGCGCCCCTTCCCTTACTGTACGGGGCATGACTTCTGCGGGGAGGGCGGTCGGCGACCGCGGTACGGCGGTGGTGATCGGCGGCGGGCTGGCCGGCTGTCTGGCGGCCTGGGCGCTGCGCGGCGTGGCGCAGCGCGTGGTGGTGATCGAGCGGGACCGGTACCCGGAGGGCGCGGACTTCCGCGCCGGGGTGCCGCAGGGCCGGCACGGGCACCTGCTGCTGGAGGCCGGGCACCGCACGCTGGAGGAGCTGATGCCCGGCGCCCGGGCCGACCTGTTCGTGGCGGGCGCCACCCGGGTCCCGGTCTCCGGTGCGCTGCGCTGGCTCAGCGCGGCCGGCTGGCTCGCCGAGTACGAGGCCGAGTTGGCGTTCATGAGCTGCACCCGGCCGGTGATCGACAAGGTGGTGCTGGACCGGGTCCGCACCGAGCCGAGCATCGAGATCCTGGAGGGCACCGAGGTGGTCGGCCTGCTCGGCGACGCCCGCACGGTGACCGGCGTGCGGATCCGCGAGCGCGGCCGGGTCGGCGCCGAAGTGCAGCACGTCCCGGCCGAGTTGGTGGTCGACGCGGCCGGCCGCGGCACCCGGATCTCCCGCTGGCTGGAGGACCTCGGCGCGCAGGAGCTGCAGGAGGAGCGGGTCGACGCGGGTGTCGCGTACGCCAGCCGGATCTACTACCGCACGCCCGGTCACAACCTCGGCTTCGACGCCTTCTACGTGCAGACCCAGGCCCCCGTGCACGGGCGCCTCGGCGTCCTGCTGCCCGTCGAGGGCGACCGCTGGATCGTCAGCATGGGCGGCATGCGCGGCCACGAACCGAGCATCCAGGCGGGCGAGTTCGAGCAGCAGCTGGCCGCCCTGCGGGACCCCGGCATCGCCGACGTGGTCACCCAGGCCCGGCCCGCCGGGCCGCCGCGCGGCTTCCTGCCCGGCCCCGGCGTCTGGCGCCACCACGAACGGACCGCCCCCGACGGCCTGGTGGCCGTCGGCGACGCCTCCTGCACCTTCAACCCGGTCTACGGCCAGGGCATGAGCGTCGCCGCGCTCGGCGCCCGCGCGCTGCGCGACATCGTCCGCCGCCACCAGCACATCGGTCCGGCCGCCGCCCGCGACGCCCGGGACGCGATCGCCGCCGTCACCAAGAACCCGTGGGTGATGTCCTCCAGCGAGGACGTCCGGTTCCCGGCCACCACCGGCGGCCCGACCGGCCGCATGGTGCGCACCCAGCACCGCTTCCTCGACCGGGTGCTGGCCCGCGCCACCACCGACCCCAAGGTCACCGAGGCGTTCCACACCGTGTCGTCCCTGGTGGAACCGCCGACCGCGCTGTTCCGTCCCTCCGTGCTGGGAGCGGTGCTGTTCGGGGGCTGACCGACTCGCGTCATGCGGTCCGGCGGCCCCGACGCCGACTCCCCACGGGCGATGTGACAGCCTGTGCGACGAAACCTGAGGATCCTGTGGGGGGTTGGCGGCGGACATGAGCAGCGAGATCTACTTCAACAACAACTACCGTGACCTGAGCGAGCAGCACGGCACCGGAGCCGGCTTCCAGTTCGAGTTCTCCTGTGCCCGCTGCTACGACACCTGGCGCTCCCCGTTCGAGCCGTTCCGCACCGGGCAGGCCGCCAGCTGGATCAACAAGGGTGTCAGCGCCGCCTGGGGCCTGCTCGGCGGCAGCGCCTCCAACGGCATCAGCAACGCCGCGGACGGGCTGGCCGGCGCCAGCTGGGGCAGCGGCCGCGACGAGGCCTTCCAGCGCGCCATCGGCAACGCCCAGCAGCACTTCAACCGCTGCGCCCGGTGCACCCACTACGTGTGCGGCCGCTGCTGGAACGCCGCCCAGGGCCTCTGCCTCGGCTGCGCCCCCGACACCGCCGCCGAGGCGATGGCCGCCCAGCACCGCGGCCTCAACGACGCCGTCACGCAGAACGCCTACAGCTACGGCCAGACCCAGGCGCCGACCTTCGACGTCACCGCCCCGCGCCAACTCGTCTGCCCGCAGTGCAACGCCGAGACGCACGGCACCCCGTTCTGCCCCGCCTGCGGCTTCCGCCTCGCGGAGCCCCCGCACTGCACCACCTGCCACGCGGAGGTCCCCGCCAACTCGGCCTTCTGCCCGTCCTGCGGCACCAGGCGGTAGCCGTCCCGGCCGTTCCCCGATGGCGACAGCCCGGCCCGTACGCGAGTCCTCGCGTCGGACCGGGCTGTTCGGCTTCGCAGCCGGGTGCCGGCCTCCGGGCCGTGAGATCCCGGGTGCAGCTTCCGGGTCGTCAGATCCCGGCCGTGGGGAGCAGCAGGATGGCGTCCGGGTCGTAGCGGCGCCAGTGCGGGAGGGCGG
This sequence comes from Kitasatospora sp. NPDC049285, assembly GCF_040678815.1. Classification (NCBI taxonomy): domain Bacteria; kingdom Bacillati; phylum Actinomycetota; class Actinomycetes; order Kitasatosporales; family Streptomycetaceae; genus Kitasatospora; species Kitasatospora sp. NPDC049285. The sequence continues at coordinate 5,961 of NZ_JBFAQR010000094.1, forward strand.
CGGCGCCGATGAGGCGCAGGCGGCACCAGGGCCGGCCCTCGGGGTCCTGCCACCAGCCGTTGATGCGGCCGAGGGCCCAGGTGTCGTGGTCGTCCATCCGGACCTCGACGGGCTGGTAGGCGGGGCGGACGTCCTCGTCCGGCGGGGACCAGGCGGTGTCGGTCTCCAGGGGTGCGGGGTGCACTGCTGTCCTCCTTCGGGTCCGGTCGGGCCGGGTTGCCGTGGTCACTCTACAGACGTGTAGAAACTGATGGTGGCGAATCGCGGCGCGGCACACCGATCGCGGTGCCGGGGGAGCGCGCCGGACCGGGTGTCGCGGGAGCGTGCCGGAACAGGTGTCGGGAGATCACTCCCTAGCCAGATGACTAAGCGCTTGCTTAGACTCGGCAGCAGCGGGCCGCCGGCACTCCCTCCGAGCGCGACGGACCGTCCGTCCGTCCGTCCGCCGACTGCCGCGTCTCGCGGCAGCACCCTCGCACCCCCGCAGGAGACCACCCATGCCGGGAACGAACCGTCAGATCCGCCTCGCCCGCCGCCCGGTCGGCGAAGTCCGGCCCGAGGACTGGGCGCACGTCAGCGAGCCGGCCGCCGCGCCCGAAGCGGGCTGGTTCGCCGGACGGACCCGGTACGTCTCGCTCGACCCGGCGATGCGCGGCTGGCTGGACGACCGCCCCTCCTACCTGCCGCCGGTCGGCCTCGGCGAGGTGATGCGCGCCGGTTCGGTGGTGGAGATCACCGAGTCCGCCCACCCCGACTTCCAGGTCGGCGAGTTCGTCACCGGCACCTTCGGCGTCCAGGAGTACGTGCTCTCCGACGGCCGCGGCGTCCACAAGGTCGACCCCGCGCTCGCCCCGCTCTCCACCTACCTCGGCGCGCTCGGCATGCCCGGCATGACCGCCTACTTCGGCCTGCTGGACGTCGGCGCCCTCAAGGAGGGCGAGACCGTGGTGGTCTCCGGCGCGGCCGGCGCGGTCGGCACCATCGTCGGCCAGATCGCCCGGATCAAGGGCTGCCGGGTCGTCGGCATCGCCGGCGGGCCGGACAAGTGCGCCATGCTCACCGAGGAGTTGGGCTTCGACGCGGCCATCGACTACCACACCGAGGACGTCCGCGCGGCACTGCGCACCCACGCTCCCGACGGCATCGACGTCTACTTCGACAACGTCGGCGGGCCGATCCTGGAGGCCGCCCTCGGCCGCCTCGCGATGCGCGCCCGGGTGGTGATCTGCGGCGCGATCAGCCAGTACAACAACGAGACCGCCCCGCACGGCCCCGCCAACTACCTCGCCCTGCTGGTCCGCCGCGCCCGGATGGAGGGCTTCGTCGTCTTCGACTACGCCCCGCGCTACCGCGAGGCCGCCCGCGACCTGGCCGGCTGGATCGCCGACGGCCGCCTCAAGGTCAAGGAACACCTGGTCAAGGGTGCCATCGACGACTTCCCGGACACCTTCCAGATGCTCTTCCGCGGCGAGAACACCGGCAAGCTGGTGCTCGACCTCTCCTGACCCGGACCCGTCCCCGACCCGGTCGTGCGCACCCCGTGGCCTGTGGCGGATCTCGGTCCGTCAACGAGGCAACGGGGTGAGCCGCCCTGATGCGACGGGCGGCACCGGCGCGGCCTGATCCCGGCGCGTCGCGTGCCCAACTCGCCCGGGCGGATAATCGATTGAGTACACACCCCGGCCGCGCCTAGCATGCGGCCCATGCCCAGTCCTGGCGAGATCCGTATCCTGGTGACCTTCATCGACGCCGCCGACGGGCAGCCCTTCGCCCGAAGCGAGATGCCGGCCGAACAGCTCCCGGAGAGCTTCGAAGCGGCCACCCGGCTGGCGGTCGGGGGAGCGCACTGGGAGGTGGTGGCGGCGGAACCGGTCCGGCAGACGGCCTGGCTGGTGACCGGGCGGCTGGAGTTGACGCTGCGCCGGATCGAGGGGATCGACCCGCGGCTGATCGGCGGCACCCTACCCAGCATCTGCGCCGAACTGCCGCCACTGGAGGACCCGACGCTGCGCAGCGACGACCTGGTGATCCACGAGGACGACTGGCGCCAGACCGAACTCGTCTCCCGCCGGTTCAGAGCCGAGGTGGAGGACCAACTCGACCGGATCGGCGCGGTGTTCGAGCGCTCCAGGGTCGTCGGGCAGGGCGACCGCGCGCTGCGGGTCTTCGACGAACTGCACCTGCGCACCCGGCCCGTCCGCCCGGTCGACGCCCCGCTGACCGTCGACCGGCTCTACCAACTCTTGACGCCCACCCGGATGTTCTCCGGCGTCGCGCTCCGCGACGGACAGGGCCGGGTGGCGGACTCCTTCGCCGCCGAGGCCGGTCCGGTCACCGTCTACGGCCTGCACACCGTCCCGGGCAACCTGGTGACCGTCCTGGCGCTCGCGCCGACCACCGCGAGCGCCGCCGACTTCCCCGAACTCGCCGACCTGATGGAGCAGTTCGACCTCCTGCTGATCGACTGGTGCAGCCTGCGCGGGGAGGACCCCGAAGCCTGACCGGTCCTGACGGTCCGTCAGTCGCCCAGCGGGCGCAGCCGGGTGCCGGAGGCGGTGAAGGCCTCCACCATGGCGGGGGCCGGGCCGGGGGAGTCCAGCGCCAGGGTTCCCTTGGGGACGGCCTGGTCGACGCGCCGGCCCGGCGTGGCGACGGTGACCCGGGTGACCCGGCGGCTCGCCGCGACCAGCGGTACTCGCTCCCGTTCGCCGCCTGCCAGCGGTACTGCGCGACGGTGTCCTGCTCGTAGCGGCTGCACGCCCGGCCGTCCGCGCGGCCGAGTCGCACCGCCTGCCCGCCGCCCGGCGGCAGCACCGCCGCCGCACTGCCCGACCCGTCCCAGCGATCGGCCCGCAGGCAGGCCCACGCCAACTCGCCGCCGCCCTGCGGAAGGTTCTGGTCGGCGAACTCCCACAGGTTCAACTGGCTTACCCCCGGCGCGGCTTCGGGCATCGCGCAGGCGCCGGACGCCCACCGGTGCAGCGCCTGCGGGCCGACCGCCTGGGGGTGGTGTCGCTCTGTCAGTCAACCCAACGAGCGGACCATGCGATGATTGCGCCGTCCGGGGGTGGCGCCTACGGCAGGTCGAGTTCCTCACGGGCGGCAGCGATCCACCGCAGGACGTTGCGCGATCCGGTCGACTCGGCCAGCGTCGTCGCCTCCTTGAGCAGCGCGGCCGCGTCGTCCCGTCGGTCCTGCTGGGCGGCGATGTGGGCCAGCCCGATCTGGTTGGCCGCCACGCCCGGCAGGAAGCCCAACTCCGTACGCAGGCGGGAGGATTCCTCGAAGTACGCGCGGGCCGCGTCGAGCCGGCCGGCCATGTGCTCGGTGAACCCCAGGTGCCGTAGGGCGTAGGAGCTGGTCAGCCGGTCGCCGGCCGCGGTGGCCAGTTCCAGCGCGCGGGTGAAGTAGGGCAGTGCGGCCGCGTTGTCGTCGCGCACCACCTGGTGGAAGGTGCCGATCCAGAACGCCGACTCCGCCTCGCCCCGCGTCTCGCCGAGCTCCGCGTACAACTGTGCTGCACGCTCGAAGAGTTCGAGCTCGTGGGGGTCCTCGATCCGCTCCTCCATGAAGCGGGCGTGGACCAGTCGGCCGCGCGCCAGCGCGACATCGGCCTCCACCGAGTCGAGGTCCCGGAGGGCGGTCGCCAGCGCGTCGCTGTCGCCGGCGAAGACGGCGCGCTCGTAGAGGGATCCGGCCCGGTCGATTCGCTCATCCACAGTCATGGCGTGATCGTATTCGAACGACAGGTGCGAGATGTGACGATCAGTCATATCGCCTGCGCAGGCGGGCGGTCAGAGGTGATCCGGGCCGGACCAGCGGTACCAGGGGCCGTCGAGGTGCTCGTACCAGCTGCGGTGGACGGAGGCCGGAGCGCCGGAGGGGAAGTACGCGTAGCCGTGGTGGGCGAAGAAGCCGGAGCCGGTGATGGCGAACTTCATGCCGCCGTCGACCAGTTGGGCGTCCTGGACCAGATAGCCGGCGGCGTGGTCGGGGCTCCCGGCGGTGGTCTCGGCGGAGAGGATCTGCTCGGCGTAGGAGGTGAGGGCCGGGCGGGCGAGCGCGAAGCGGGCCTGCTGGGGAACGTCGTGGTGGACCAGCAGCACCGTGCCGACGAGCAGCAGCGGCGCGGCCGTCCAACGCAGCAGCCCGGGCAGTCGGCCCGTGCCGACGCGGTGTGACGCGGTGTCACGCCCCCGCCGGGCGAGGTGGATCTGCCGGGCCAGCCAGGCGAACGGGAGCACCAGCAGGGTCAGGACGCCCGCGCCGAGCAGGCCGACGTCCTGGCCGGGGATGCTGAAGCCGAGCAGGATCGCGGCGGCCGCGAACGCGCAGCCCAGCAACACGCTGTCGCCCGGCCGCCCCAGCCTCCGCAGGGCCCGTTGCACGGCGGGCACGGCGACCAGCGCCGCCACGGCCGCCGTGGTCGCGACGGCGAGGGGCACCGCGACGTCCGAGAGCAGCAGGGACGGCACCCAGAGGAACATGCCCGCCGCCATCAGGCCCACGGCCGCGACGTCGTGCGCGATGCCCTCCGGGGCGAGTGCGATGGCGGTCAGCAGCAGCGACAGGACCAACGGCCCCCGGTACCCGGGCTGGTGGAGGGGGCGCAGCAGAGTGGCCCACCAGGCGGCGGAGAAGGGCGAGTTCATGATCACGGGACCCATCTCTACCAGGGGCGGAGGAGGGGAGGGAAGGGGCGGGGTGGGGAGAGGCGCAGGGGAGTAGAGGGAGGGGATGGGAGAGCGGCGGGGAGGAGAGGGAAGGACGGTGCGGGGAGAGGCGCAGGGGAGTAGAGGGAGGGGATGGCGGGGGGAGGGGATGGCGGGGGGTGGGGGCGAGTCGGTGGCCGGGCGCGAGAAGACGGCGGCGGCGGGTGGTCAGGGGGTGGGCGTTGCCGTCGGGGTGCTGTCGGTGGTCGGGAGGTGCAGCGTGGCGGCCTGGCGGGCGGTCAGGCGGCGGATCATCAGGATCGCGAGGGCCGCGGCGGCGACGCCGGTGAGTAGTTCGGCGGGGGAGGAGCCGTCCGCGTCGGGGTGCAGGTGGAGGACGACGAGGCCGCTCACGATCTTCGCGAGGAAGACGGCCCACCAGGCGTTGATGATCCAGGTGCCGCCGGCCGGGCCCGCGGAGCGCCAGATGTCGAGGGCGACGCGGCGGGGGATCCACAGGTTGCCGAGCGGGATGAACCAGCCGCCGACCGCGTAGCCGGGGGTGTGGGCGTGCGCGCCGGGGGCGAGGACCTCGGCGTTGCGGCGGCAGCGCCGGAACCAGACCAGGAAGACGGCCACGGTGGCGACGAAGAGCGGGAAGGTGAGCGGGATCGTGAAGGCGAAGTACGGCGAGTCGGTGCCGCCGGCCAGGCCGATCGCGACCTGGACGGCGGTCTGAAAACCGATCAGCAACTGGGCGACGGTACCCAGCGCGCGCGGGTCGGCCACCGGCCAGGCCGGGGCGGGTCTGACGGTGGGCTCCTGGACGACGTCGTGCTGCACTGCGGCCTCCCGCACTCCTGCCTGCGGTGCCGTTCACGCGCAGAGATCGCGCCGAACACTAGGGCGGGGCAGGCCGGGCGTGCAAGCGCAATTCGCGGCGTCCTGCCTGGTCAGCGCGGTGCAGCGGAGTTGCCTGGGCGTCAGGAGACGGTCGGCGGCGGGGTCAGCAGGACGAAGTCGGCGCCGTTGCCGTCCACGCAGACGGCCATCCGGCCGATGTCGGGGGCGTCCTCGGGGCCCATGGCGACCTCGCCGCCGAGCGCGCGGACGGTGCCGACGGCGGCGTCGCAGTCGGCGACGGTGAAGACGGGGTGCCAGGCGGGGACACCGCGGGAGAGGGCGAGTTGGTCGCGCGGGACCTGCAGGACGCCGCCGTGCATCCGCTCCTTGGGCTGCCCGGCCGGGGTGACGATCGTGTAGACGCCGCCGGTGCCGTCGGAGCCGGGCATCGGCATGTCCTCGCTCTGCCAGCCGAACACCTCGCGGTAGAAGGCCAGCGCGGCGGCCGAGTCGGTGGTGTACAGCTCGGTCCAGCACAGCCCGCCGGGGTCGTCGACGGCCTCCAGGCCGGACGAGGTCCCGGGCGTCCAGACCGCGAACTGGCCGCCCTGCGGGTCGGTGAACTGGGCCATCGACGCCCAGCCCTCGACGTCCCGGGGCTCCACCCGCACGGTGCCGCCGGCCCGCATGACGGTCGCGGCGGTCTCGTGCACGTCGGGCGTCAGGAAGTAGACCATCCAGGCGGAACGCGCCCCCTCCTCGGTGAGCAGGCCGATCCCGGCGGCCGCCTTGCCGTCCGAACGCTCCAGGCCGAACGCGCCGTCACTGCCTTCCATCGGCTCGAACTGCCAGCCCAGGACGGCTCCGTAGAAGTCCGCGGCAGCGGTCACGTCGGGCGCGCCCAGGTCCAGCCAGCACGGCGAACCGGGGACGAAATCAGTGGTGATCACGGCGTTCTCCCTTCGCCAGGCACTCCGCTTCCAGCCTGGCACCGGCACCGCCCGGACGCGTCCGGAACGAGCGGTCGCCCGCCACCCTGGTACCGCCAACCGGAGTAAATCCTGTGCAGATCCTCGGGCGGAGCAAGGAATTCGACCGTCAACCGGAGGCCGACCATGACATTTCGCGGAAATTCCTCCCGTTGACCGCGAAATCGTCACCTGGAACAGGATTCGGGTCCCCGTAATCGGGCAGGGGCCGCATACCCCCAGCGACCCCAGGAGAGAGGCACCAGAGTGGCACTGAGCGTGAGCTACGGGGAGCGGTACGGCTGGACGGTGGTCCAGGTCGCCGGCGAAGTCGACATCAGCGGCGTGGTGGCACTGCGCGAACGGCTCCAGCGGCTGGTCACCGACGGCTGCCTGCGGATGGTGGTCGACATCAGCCGCGTCGACTTCTGCGACTCCACCGGCTTCGCGGTCCTGGTCGCCACCCGGCGGCTGCTCTACTCCAAGGGCGGCCGCCTGCGACTGGTCCTGCCGGGACCCGAGACCCACACCCGCAAGATCCTGCAACTCTTCGGGATCGAGCGGATCTTCGAGGCGTACGACACGGTCGACGAGTCGCTCGCCGACCTGCGCGAGGCGGCACTGAAGGAGGCGGACAGCGTGCCCAGACAGCGCGAGGGCACCCGCGCGGTCACCGACTGATCCGGCCGAGCCGGACCGTCGCCGACCGGCCCGGGGGAGCCGGCCGCGTCGGACCGGGCGGACGCCCCGGGGCGCCCCGTCAGCGGGACGCGGTCAGCGGGGCGTGCCGAAGTCCTGCGTCCACCACGGGCCACCGGCGCCCAGGTGGATGCCGACGCCCAGCTCCGCGTAACCGCAGTTCAGGATGTTCGCGCGGTGGCCCGGACTGTTCATCCAGCTGTCCATCACCGACGACGCGTCCTTCTGACCACGGGCGATGTTCTCGCCCCACGCGCTCCACCGGTACCCGGCGGCGTCGATCCGCTGCTGCGGGCCGGCGCCGTCGGGGTTGGTGTGGTCGAAGAACGAGCGCGCCGCCATGTCGTCCGAGTGCTTCTGCGCCGCCGTCGCCAGCTGCGCGTTCGACTTCACCGGAGGGCAGTTGTTCTTGGCCCGCTCGGTGTTCACCAACTCCAGCACCTGCTGCGCCAGGTCCACCGTCCGCGAGGCCGTGCTCGGCGCCGCGGACGGCTTCGCCGGCGCGGGCGCGCTGCTGGACGCGGCGGACGGCGACGGGGACGGTATCGCGGACGGGCTCGCGGAGTCCGTGCCGTCGGCCGGGGCGACCAGCGTCGCGGGCACCGCCGGCGCGGAGCCCGGCGGCTGCTCGGCCAGGCCGGTCGCGGGCGGCGAGTCCGACAGGCTCATCGCCAGCAGGCCCGCCGCCACCACGCCGACCACGCCACCGCCCATCAGCAGCCTGGAGCGGCCCGGGCCGCTGCGGCCCGCCGCACGGTGGCCGCCGCCGCGGCGGTTCGGGCCGCCGCGCCGGTGCGAGCCGCCGCCCGGCCGGTGGGAGCCGGAACCGCCGGAGGAGACCTGATGGCTCGTCGGGTCGAAGTGGTAGCGCGGGTCGTCCGGCAGCGGCACCAGCGCCAGCCCGGCCAGCAGGCCCTCCGCCGGGACCAGGTCGCGCCGGTGCTCGGCGCACATCCCGCACTCCCGCACGTGCCGGCCGATCCGCTTGCGCCACAGCGCGCTCGGCACCCCGTCCCAGCCCGCCGTCAGCTCGGCCAGCCACGGGCACGGCGGCACCGCGGCCAGCGCCCGCACCGCGACCCGGACGCTCTCGAGCTGGTTCTTCATCCGTTGCACCCGCACCGCCGCGTGCTGCTGCGACACGTCCAGCGCCGCCGCCAGCTCGGCCCGGGTCAGCTCGCCCGCCGCCTCCTGCCACCACAGCGCGAGCAGGTCGCGGTCGCCCTCGTCCAGCCAGCGGGTCGCCTCCGCGACCTCGCGGCGCTGCTCGGACAGCCCGAGCCGGACGATCGTCAACCCGACGAAGTCACCCGCCGGATCGGCCACCGCGGTCGGGTCCGGCACGTCGTGCACGGGCGCCGCGTCGCGGTGCCGGCGACGGACCTGGTTGACCGCTATCGCCACCAGCCAGCTGCGGAAACCCGCCGGGTCGCGCAGCGAGGGCAGGCCGTCCACCGCACGCAGCATGGTCTCCTGCACCACGTCGTCGGTGTCCGGGTGCCCCGCCAGCGCCCGGCCGACGATGTTGTACACCAGCGGCAGATGCCCGCCGACCAGCTCCGCCACCGCCTGCCGGTCACCGCGCTGCGCTCGTCCGACCAGCGCCGTCGCCCGCTCACTCTCCACTGCCCGGCCCATCCTCGTGTCCTCGCGTCCTGCCCTCACACCCTCGGAGATCCACCGCGAGGCGGCGGATAACGAAAAACCGCCGGAAATCTCCGAACCGGCCACCGGGACCCTAGGGTCTGTCGTCAAACCCCCGTCGCGGCCCCGCGGCGTCTGGTGCGTGCTCGCGGCGTGCCGGGTGGAAGCCCTCGTACTGGGTGTACTCGGGTTTTCGCCCGGTGCGGCGAGAGTGCGTGCCAGGCGCTGTGGGGCAGGCGGGGGTTTGACGACAGACCCTAGCGCCTCAGTGGCCACGTGGGTCCCGTCGGACCCCGGGCGGTCCGCGTGCGGGGACCTGGTGGGCGCGTGATGCTGGGGGTGGCCGGTCGGTGGCGTTCGTGTGCTCCGACGGCCCGCCCGTTTGTCGTGGACGGGCGAACTCACTTTTCCCCGTTGCTCGTTGAGCATGATCGAGAGGACAGCCATGCCCTTCCTCACCCTCACCGACGGTTCGCAGAAGTACTACAAGGACTGGGGCGCCGGGCGGCCCGTCGTCCTTTCGCACGGCTGGCCGCTGAACGCGGACGCCTGGGACGACCAGTCCGTCGCGCTCGCCGACGCCGGCTACCGGGTCATCGCGCACGACCGGCGCGGTCACGGCCGCTCCAGCCAGACCTGGGACGGCAACGACATGAACCGGTACGCCGACGACCTGGCCGAGCTGATCGACCACCTCGACCTGACCGACGCCGTCCTGGTCGGCCACTCCACCGGCGGCGGCGAGGTCGCCCGGTACCTCGGCCGGCACGGCACGTCCCGGGTCCGCAAGGCGGTCCTGCTGGGCGCCGTCCCGCCGCTGATGCTGAAGACCGACGCCAACCCGGAGGGCACGCCGATCGAGGCGTTCGACGCCATCCGGGCCGGGGTCGCCGCCGACCGCTCGCAGTACTACTACGACCTGAGCGAGGCGTTCTACGGCTTCAACCGCCCCGGCGCGGCGGTCTCCGAGGGCAAGCGCCGGGAGTTCTGGCTGCAGGGCATGCAGGTCGGCCTCAAGGGCGCGCTCGACTGCGTCGCGGCGTTCTCGGAGACCGACTTCACCGAGGACCTGAAGAAGATCGACATCCCGGTGTTCGTCGCCCACGGCGACGCCGACCAGATCGTCCCGATCGCGGCCGCCGCCCTGAAGTCCGTCAAGCTGCTCGCCCAGGGCACCCTCAAGGTGTACGCAGGCGCGCCGCACGGCCTGGTCGGGGCGTACGAGGCCGAGTTCACCAAGGACCTGCTCGCGTTCCTCGCCGACTGAGCCGACCGACAGCACGGACTGGACCATCGACCGCAGGAGGTACCCCGTGTCCGAGCAAGTGCCCGTCGCCTACCGCCTCCGGAGGGCCGCGTGCGGCGGCTTCTCGATCGGCTCGGTCGGCTCCTTCCTGTCGATCGGCTCCGCGTACTCGATGCTGTCGATCGGCTCGGTCGGGTCGTTCCTGTCGCTGGGCTCGGTGGGCTCCGCCCTGTCCGTGCTGTCGGTCGGCTCCTGGCGCAGCGCGGCCGCGGTGCTCTCCGCGGACTCCTTCGCCGCGGCGTTCAGCTACCGCTCCGTCAACGCGGTCAACTCCGCGCACCGCCGCAACCGGTTCGGCAAGCCGGTCTGAGCCCGCCCGGCGGCGCCGAGCCGCGCTGCGGCGGGCCGCGTTGTGGCGGGCCCGGCCGGAAAATCCGATGCGCCCGAGGCCACCGGCCCGCCATCGTGTGCGGATGGTGAACGGGTGGGCCGCCGCGGCGGTCGAAGGCGCGGTGGCCGGGCTCGGGGTGGCGGTGCCGCTCGGTGCGATCGGGGTGCTGCTCCTCCAGGAGGGCCGGCGCGGCTGGCCGGCCGCCGCGGGGGGCGCCACGGCGGTGGCCTTCGTCGACATGGCGTACGCCGCCGTCGCCGTCCTGGTCGGCCCCCGGGTGGCCGGAGCGCTGGCCGGACACGAGACGGCCGTCCGGGCCGTCTCCGCCGTGCTGCTGGCGGCGATCGCCGTCCGCGGCCTGCTCGGCCTGCGACGTCAGGCAGTTGACGCACCGTCAGCCGGTGGTGGCACCGCCGGGGCGGTGCGCTCCTTCGTCCGGTTCGGGCTGCTCACCGTCGGCAACCCCACCACGGCGCTCTACTTCACCGCCCTGATCGCCGCCCGCGGCAGCTCCGCCCACACCGACGCCCCCGTCTACGTGCTCGCCGTGTTCCTCGCCTCGCTCACCTGGCAGCACCTGCTCGCCGCCACCGGCGCCTTCGCCACCGCCCGCCTCACCCCGCGCCTGCGCCGCGCCACGTACGCCGCGGGCTACGGCCTGGTCGCCGTGCTGGCGGTCCGGCTGGTGCTCGCCGGCTGAGCGGCGGTCGGTCCCGCAACCCTCAGCGCCCATCCGTAGCACGGACACCGGGGCTCCCTGTGCTCGCCGGGTGAAGACCTGGTGGGTGCTCAACCGCGGCCCGGGGCCCGCCGGTAGGGTTGCGGCCCGATCGTCGTGTGGGGGAGTGGGATGAACACCGTCACCAGTTTCGATTCCGTCACCGAGCACGCGCGCACGCGCGAGGCGCTGGGCGTCGTCGTGCCGCGGTTGGCGCGGCTTCTCGGCGCGGTGCGGGCGTCGGACGCCAGGTCCGGAGTGCCGGTGTGGACGGTCGGGGACGTCGGCGCGCACGTCGCCACCGTGTACCTCGCGTACACCGCCGCGGCGACCGGCGCGCCGGTGGGCTGGGAGGGCCTGCTGCCGCCGGCCGGCGAATCGCTCGGCGGGCGGATCGCGGCGCTGAACACCCGGGTGATCGGACTCGTCGACGAGACCGAGCGGGCCCGGCTCGGCGAGCTGATCGCGGAACGCGGCGAGGCCTTCCTGCGGGCCACCGAGTCCCTGCCGCCGGACCTGCTCGTCGACACGCCCTGGTACGGGGAAGGTGTCCAGGTCACCGTCGCGACGCTCACCGGACTGCTGCTCAGCGAGAGCCTGGTCCACGGGCTCGACATCGCCCGCGGTGCGGGTCTGCGCTGGCCGATCGAGGCCGAGCACGCCGGCCTGGTCTTCGCGCAGGTGATGCCGACGATGATGCCGCTGGCGGTGCACGCCGAGCGGGCCCGCGGCGCGCGGATCGCCTTCGACCTGGCGATCAAGGGCGGGCCACGGCTGGCCGTCTCCGTCCTGGACGGCGCGGTCACGGTCACCCGGGACGCCGCACCGGGCGCCTCCGACGTCCGGATCAGCGCCGACCCGGTCACCTTCCTGCTGGTCGCCTTCCGGCGCACGCCCCTCTGGCAGGCCGCCCTGCTCGGACGGATGCGGGCCGGCGGACGCCGACCGTGGCTCGCCGGACAGCTGCTCCGGCTGATCGTCGCGCCCTGAGGGTGGTCCCCGCGTCGGGCCGCGGTCCCCGCGTCGGGCCGCGCCCTGAGGCTTTACGGCGCCGTCGTGGACTGACGTCGCGTCAGCTCGCCGCGTCAGCTCGCCGCGCGGTCCGCCGCTCCCGTGCCAAGCCACACGGCGGCGGCGGCCTCCAGCGGGAGGTCGAGCGCTGCGCACAGGCCGACCACGGTGCCGAAGCCGGGGCTGGGCAGGCGGCCCATCTCGATCTTGCGGAGGGTCTCGGGCGAGATGCCGGCGGTCTCGGCGACCGCGATCGGGTCGCGCCCCGCCCGGGTCTCCCGGAACAGGGCGCCCAACCGCCGGCCGGCCTCGATCTGCTCGGGGGTGAGGGGGACGCGCACCATGCGCACCACGCTACCCACCCCGGGGCCGCTCCGGCCAAGGAGCCCGGAAAGCGGGACGCTCAGGCGAGCGGGAAGTCGACACCGTGCTCCGCTTCGGGCCGCGGCCCGAACCACCGGCGGTCGGCCTCGGCGATCGGCAGGTCGTTGATGCTCGCCTCGCGCCGCCGCATCAGGCCGTACTGGTCGAACTCCCACAGTTCGTTGCCGTAGGAGCGCCACCAGCGGCCGTCGCCGTCGTGCCACTCGTACTGGAAGCGGACGGCGATCCGGTCGGCGTCGTACGACCACAGGCTCTTGCGCAGCGCGTAGGCGTGCTCGCGCTGCCACTTGCGGGCGAGGAACGCGGTGATCTCCGCGCGGCCCTGCACGAACTCGTCGCGGTTGCGCCAGAGCGAGTCGGGTGTGTAGGCGAGGGCGACCCGGGCCGGGTCCCGGGTGTTCCAGGCGTCCTCGGCGGCCTGCACCTTCCGGCGGGCGGTCTCCTCGGTGAACGGGGGATAGGGCGGACGGTCCTCGGGCACGGCGGTCTCCTCAGGTCGAGAACGTGCGTTCTCCAGTGCGGGCAGGCCCTACGCTAGGGAACGACCGTTCTCGACGTCAAGGAGGCCCGCCATGCCCGCCGCGCTCACCCAGGAGCAGACCCGCCAGGACCGCGAGGCGCTGCTGGACGCGGCCGAGGCGCTGTTCTACGCCAAGGGCATCCAGGCGGTCGGGATGGACGAGATCCGGGCCGCCGCCGGCCTGCCGCTCAAGCGGATCTACCGGCTGTACCCGGCCAAGGAGGAGCTGCTGGTGGCCGTGCTGCACCGGCGGGACGCGCGCTGGCGCGGCAGCCTCGCCGCGTACGTCGAGCGGCGGACCGACCCGCGCGAGCGGGTGCTCGCGGTCTTCGACTGGTGCGCCGACTGGTTCGCCGAACCCGGCTTCCGCGGCTGCGCCTGGCTCAACGCGTTCGGCGAACTCGGCGCCGCCCCGGCTCCCGTGCTCGCCGAAGTCCGGTCGCACAAGCGGGAGTTCCACGCCCAGCTGACCGCCTGGGCGACCGCAGCCGGCCTCCCCGCCGACGCCGCGCGCACGCTCTGCCTGCTCGCCGAGGGTGCGATGGTGACCGCCGCCGTCACCGCCGACCCGGCCCCGGCCCGGCACGCGCGGGACGCCGCGGCGCACCTGCTCGCGGCGGGCTGACCGGCCCGGGCAGGGGCCCCCGTGTCGTACCCGGGTGGAATGATCGCCTCGGACGGCGTGGAGGAACGGGGAGTGGCATGCGGCTGATCGACGACCGGGAACGCAGGGCCCGGCTGGCCCGCCGGCACGGGCTGGCCCCGCAGCACCGCAGGGCGGACGTGCTGGCGGCGACCCGGGCGATGGCGGTGCTGCACTCCACCGAGCCGGCCACGCCCTACCTGTCGCTGTTCGCCCGGATCGAGGGCTTCGCGCGGGCCGACTACGACGAGGCGCTGTTCGAGTCGCGCTCGCTGGTCAGGCAGCTCGCCATGCGGCGCACGCTGTTCGTCTTCTCGCGCGAGCTGCTGCCCGCGGCGGTGAGCAGCGCCTCCGCGCGGATCGCCGAGCGCGAGCACGGCCGGCTGGTGCGGGAGCTCCAGCGCGGGGAGCTGGCCGCGGACGGAGCCGCCTGGCTGGCCACCGCGCGGGCGGCGATCCTGCGGCGGCTGGCCGGCGGCGTCGAGCTCAGCGCCAAGCAACTGCGCGAGGAACTGGACGAGTTGACCGGTCAGCTGACCTGGTACGAGGGCAAGCCCTACGGCGGGGTGCTGCACGTCGCGCCGCAGGTGCTGGCCTGGCTGTCGGCCAACGGCGACGTGGTGCGCGGCCGCAACGCCGGGCACTGGCGGATCACCCGCCCGCAGTGGACGCGGATGGACGAGTGGCTCGGCGCCCCCGTCGACCGGATCGCCGCCGGGGCGGGCTACGCCGAACTGGTCGCCGCCTACCTGCGCACCTTCGGCCCGGTCACCGAGCGGGACCTGGTGTGGTGGTTCGGCGCGACCAAGGCCGCGATGCGGAAGGCGCTGGCGGACCTGGCCGCGGTGCAGGTGCGGCTGGAGCGCGAGCAGACCGGCTGGGTGCTGCCCGACGACGTCGACCCCGCGCCGCCGATCGAGCCGTGGGCGGCGCTGCTGCCCGTCCTCGACCCGACCGTGATGGGTTGGAAGGACCGGGACTTCTACCTCGACCCGGACTTCGTCCCCGCGATCTTCGACCGGGCCGGGAACTGCGGCACCACCGCGTGGTGGGACGGCCGGATCGTCGGCGCCTACGTGCAGGACGAGGACGGCCGGGTCGAGGTGATCGTGCCCGCCGACCCGGGCCCCGCCGGGCGGGCCGCACTCCGGGCGGAGGCCGACCGCCTGACGGAGTGGCTCGACGGCGAGCGGGTCACCTCGCTGTACAAGTCCCCGCTGACCACCTGGGAGCGGCCCGCATCCGGCGGATCCCGGCGACCGGACTGACGGGTGGTGCACGACGGTCGTTGCCCGGTATTAAAATACCGGACAACGACCGTCCGGCACCGCACTGCCGGCCACCGCCCCCAGGAGCCCCGCCGTGATCGAGCTGAAGACCCCGCAAGCGATCGACAAGATGGCCGTCACCGGCCGCTTCGTCGCCCGGACGCTCGCCGAACTCGCCGCCCTCGCCGAGCCCGGCCGCCAACTCATGGACCTGGAGCACCAGGCCAGGCACCGGGTCGAGGAGCGCGGCGCGGTCTCCTGCTACTGGGACTACGCCCCGTCGTTCGGCCGCGGCCCGTTCCGCAACGTCATCTGCCTGTCGGTGAACGACGCCGTCCTGCACGGCATGCCGCACCCCTACGTGCTGCGCGACGGCGACGTGCTCAGCCTGGACTTCGCGGTCGGCATCGACGGCTGGGTCGCCGACGCCGCGATCACCGTCACCGTCGGCACGCCCGCCGAGCAGGACGTCCGGCTGATCGCCTCCACCCGCGCCGCCCTGGACGCGGCGATCGCCGCCGCCGTCCCCGGCAACCGGATCGGCGACCTCTCCGCGGCGATCAGCGCGGTCGGCGACGCCGGCGGCTACCGGATCAACACCGACTTCGGCGGCCACGGCCTCGGCCGCACC
>NZ_JBFAQR010000095.1:0-21011 GCF_040678815.1 Kitasatospora sp. NPDC049285
GTCGATGTGCTGTGGGCGATGCTGCGTGACAAGAGGCTGTTCACCTCCGCCCCGTCGGTCACGCAGACGGCTTGACACGATCATTGAGATTCCTACCGGCAGATCCACGGCGAAAGGGCGCCATCACCGGGAAGTTCCGGTTAACCGCGCGGTGATCGCCGGGATAGCCTCGATGCATGGAACTAGGCGTCAACGTACCGAACTTCGGGCCGGGGACCGATCCCGGCGTGCTGCGCGAGTGGGCGCGGACGGTCGAGGGGCTGGGCTTCGACCTGCTCATGGTGTCGGACCACGTGGCCGTCACCCCCGACGTGGCCGAGCGGTACCCCGAGCCGTTCTACGAGCCGTTCACCGCGCTGTCCTGGCTGGCCGGCGTCACCAGCCGGGTGCGGCTCGGCACGACCGTGCTGGTGCTGCCCTACCGGCACCCCCTGCTGGTGGCCCGGATGGCCCGCAACCTGCAGGCGCTCAGCGGCGGGCGACTGGTTCTCGGGGTGGGCGTCGGCTGGGCGCGGCAGGAGTTCGACGCGCTCGGCGTGCCGTTCGCGGCCCGTGGACGGTTGACCGACGAGTACCTGACGGTGCTGCGCGAGGCGTGGCGGGCGGAGGGCGCGGACGGCGGCACCCCGATCCCGGTCTGGATCGGCGGCCACAGCGCGGCGGCGATCCGACGGGCCGTCAGGTTCGGCGACGCCTGGCACCCGCTGCGGCTCCCCCTGCCGACGATGCGCGAGGTGCTGGAGCGCCACGCGCTGCCCGGGTTCGCGCCCCGCGTCGCGCTGCGGATCACCGCCGCCCCGGTGGACGACCCCGCCCGGCCCGCCGGGGTCGGCAGTCTCGAACAGGTCCTCGACGACCTCGACCAGCTGCGACGGCTCGGCGCCGAAGCCGTCGTCCTCGACCCCTACCACGGCGATCCGCAGCAGACCCGCCGTCCGCAGCCGTCCTGGCAGGACCTCGCCGCCGTCGCCACCCACCTGAGGAGCACCCCGTGATCACCACCGCCGACGAGACCCTGCTGCGGCGCGCCGTCGCCCTCGCGGCCCGCGCGGTCGAGCTGGGCGACGCGCCGTACGGTTCGCTGCTGGCCGGCCCGGACGGCGAGGTCCTCGCCGAGGCGCACAACACGGTGCGCCGCGACGACGACATCACCGCCCACCCGGAGCTGAAGCTCGCCCGCTGGGCGGCCCGCGAGCTCGACCCGGAGACGGCGGCCCGCACCACCATGTACACCAGCTGCCAGCCGTGCGGGATGTGCGCGGGCGCCATCGTCCGCTCCGGTCTCGGCCGGGTCGTCCACGCGCTCGCCACCGAGCAGCTGGTCGCGCTCAACCCGGCGTCGGGCGCCTGGCCCGCGGTGGCGCAGGACGGCCCGGCCCTGTTCGAGGAGGCGCGGGTGCCGATCGAGGCCTACTACCGGTCGAGCTGACGGACCGTCAGGCAGGGTCGGGGCGGCCGCCCGATCCGGCGGTGAGACGCCTGCGCAGCGGTGATCCACGAGCTCGTACAATCCGGCGACCGCGTGCCCATACCGCTGCTACCAGGAGGAATCCATGTTCAAGGTCAACGAGTACTTCGACGGCACGGTGAAGTCGATCGCCTTCACCCAGGAGGCCGGCCCGGCGACCATCGGTGTGATGGCCCCCGGCTCGTACGAGTTCGGCACCGCCGCCCCGGAGACCATGCACGTGGTCAGCGGCGCCCTCACCGTGAAGCTGCCGGGCGCCGACGACTGGGAGACCTTCGCCGCCGGCTCGCACTTCGAGGTGCCCGGCGACAGCCGGTTCCAGCTCCAGGTCGCCGTCGACACCGCGTACCTCTGCGAGTACCGCTGACCCGTCGGCACCGCGTACCCCCGCGAGTACCGCTGACCTGCCCCGCACCCGGGACGCCCCCGCCGCCGGGCGGGTGACCTGCGGGTTCGTCGGCGCCGGGCGGGGGAACGGTGCGCGGGTGCGGATCAGCGGCCCGATGTTGGCGACCTCCAGCACCCGGCGGGTGTTCGACGCCGGGTGGGTGCTGGAGCGGAAACTCGACGGCATCCGGGCCCTGGCCGTCCGGGACGGCGACCGGGTGGAGCTGCGGTCGCGGACAGGTCAGCGGCTGGAGAGCGGCCACCCGGAGCTGGTGGCGGCGCTCGCCGCCCAGCCGGTGCCGCGCTTCGCAGTGGACGGCGAGATCGTCGCCCTGGAGGACGGCCGCACCAGCTTCGCTCGGCTGCAGCAGCGGATGGGCCTGCACGACCCGGTCCGGGCGCTGGCCACCGGCGTCGCGGTGACGTACTTCCTGTTCGACCTGCTCGCCCTGCAGGGCCACGACACCACCGGCCTGCCGCTCCTCGACCGCAAGCAACTCCTCGCCGAGGCGGTGGAGTTCGGCGGCCCGCTGCGCCTGACGGAGCACCGGCCCGCCGAGCCCGGGCAGCCCGTCCCGCTCGCCGAGGCGTGCGCGCGGGGCTGGGAGGGCCTGATCGCCAAGCGCGCCGACAGCCGCTACCTGCCGCAGCGCTCCGGCGACTGGCTGAAGCTCAAGTGCGAAGCCGGCCAGGAGTTCGTGGTCGGCGGCTACACCGACCCGGCGGGCAGCCGGGTCGGCTTCGGCGCGCTGCTGCTCGGTTACCACGAGCGCGGCCGGCTCCGCTACGCGGGCAAGGTCGGCACCGGCTTCGACACCCGCACGCTACACGCCCTGCACGACGCACTGCGCCGACTCGCCGTCCCCGCCAGCCCGTTCGACGAACCCGTCCCGCTGGCCACCCCGCACTGGACCCGTCCGGTCCTGGTGGTCCAGGTCGCCTTCACCGAGTGGACCCGCGAGGGCCGACTGCGCGCACCCCGCTACCAGGGCCTGCGCACCGACCGCCCGGCCACCGAGGTCGTCCGTGAGCAGGCCGGGCCCTCCCCCGACGAACCGTCAGCTGACAAGTCGTCAGGGCGCTGAGGAGCGGAGTGCCCGCGGCGCGACCTTGACGGCACCTGCACCTGCACCGGAACCGGGAGCCGTGATTCCCGGCGGTCGGGGGGTGCCGCGACGGCGCGGGCCACGGCAGACTGACGCCATGTCGATCTCTGCCCGGCCCGACCGGCCTCTGCTGCGGTTCTGGACGACGACCCGCGCCGACTTCTACGCCGATGGCCAGGCGGCCCGGTGGACCGCGCGGGCGGCCTGGCTGATGGTGACCGCTTCGGCGTGGCTGGTCCTGATGTTCACGGTGGTGTGGGGAGCGATGGTGGCCGGGGCGTCGACCGGCACGGTGGCCGTACTGGCGGTGGGCCTGACCTTCGCGCTGCCGGTCGTGTCGATCGTCGCCGTGACGTCCGGGCCGAGGGCCCGGCTGGGGGCGCCGGTGCTGACCGCGCTGGTGATGGGCGCCGTGGTGCTCGCCTTCTGGCTGAGCTGAGCTGCCGGTGGTGACCCGGCCCGGGCGCAGGCCTGACCGGGCCCGGGCACAGGCCTGACCGGGTAGCCCGGTGTGCCGGCTGACGTCACGCTGAAGGGGGGACGCGGCCACCTGCCTGCGGGCCGTGCGCGGAGAGGAGACCCGATGGACCCGACGCCCGTCGCGTGGGACCTGGTCGTGTCGGGGCCGGCCGACGCCCGGCAGACCGTGCTGCTGCTCCCCGGCGGGCTGAACTCCGCCCGGTCGTACGCCGAGCTGATGGCCGAGCCCGCGCTGTCCCGGGTCCGGCTGGTCGCCGCGACCCTGCCGGGACACTGCGGGACGGCGCCACCGGAGGACTTCACGGTCGGCACCCTGGCCCGGCACACCGCCCGGCTCGCCGTCGAGCGGTCCGCCGACGTGGT
Source organism: Kitasatospora sp. NPDC049285 (assembly GCF_040678815.1). Classification (NCBI taxonomy): domain Bacteria; kingdom Bacillati; phylum Actinomycetota; class Actinomycetes; order Kitasatosporales; family Streptomycetaceae; genus Kitasatospora; species Kitasatospora sp. NPDC049285. Next base: position 3,805 of record NZ_JBFAQR010000095.1, read on the forward strand.
GGTGGGATTCAGCCTGGGCGCCACGGTCGCCCTCGACATGGCCGCGACCGGCGCGTTCACCGGCCCGATCGTGTTGCTGGGCATCAGCCTGTCGCCCGCCGACGAGCCCGCGTTCTTCCGGGCCGTCTGCCGTCTGGGCGACGTCCTCGGCCCGCTTCCCGCCGCAGCCCTGCTGAAGCTCATGGGCCCGGCCTCGAAAGGCATGCGCGTGCCCCGCGAGCGCCGGGCCGAACTGCTCGGCGACCTGCGGAAGAACGATCCGCGCACGGTCCGCGGGATTCTCCGCGGCTACCTGGACCACCTCCACGCGCACGAGCACCCGGCCGCACGCCTGTGTGCAGCCGACGTGCCGACCTGGCTCGTGCACGCGCAGAGGGGCGACGGCGGACTCACCGCCGCCGAACGACGCACGCTGGGGCGCTGCCCGCACGCCACCGTGGTCACCATCCCCGGCACCAGCTACTTCCTCCCCAACGAGGAGCCCCGACGCATCGCCGACATCGTCCTGGCCGCCCTGGCAGTCGCGGGACCGGGACCGGGACCGGCACCGGCACCGGCACCGGCACCGCGCTGAGGCCACCGTCGCCGACCGAGGCGATCAGGCGCTGCGCGTGCGGATCCCGCGGGTCAGCGAGGATGTCGGCACCCTCACCTGGACAACATCGGTTCGACCGGTGCGGGTGTGCGTTTGGCTGCGCGGCTGACGATCGCGGTCTCGACGTGGGTGATGCCGAGGCCGGTCAGGTCGCGCGAGAGGAAGCCGTACAGCGCCGCCAGGTCCGGGAAGTACGCGGCCGCGTGGAGGTTCGAGGGGCCCGAGGTCGCGAACGCGCCGTGCACCGCCGGGTGGTCGGCCAGCGCCTGCCCGGTGGCGGCGAGATGGTCGGGAGCCACCTGGAGCAGGAGCTTGGCCTCGATGGGCAGCCCGAGGCGGCGGGGGTCGACCAGCACCTGGGTGACCAGCCGGCCTTGCGCGGCCATCTGCGCGAGGCGCCGGCGCACCGTGCTCTCCGGGTGACCGGTGTGCGCGGCCAGAGCGGTCGCACTCAGCCGCGCATCGGGCGTGAGAGCGTCGACGAGGGACTGCTCCAGGGCGTCGGTGACGACGCCGTACGGTCCCTGTGACCCGGTCTCGCTCGCGCCGTGCACCGGCGCGTCCGGGCTGAGCGCCGCACGTTCGGGCCCGGTCAGCACGTGGTGGTGCCACTCGGAGGTGAGCCGGAAGACGTGCAGGATCGTGGCGCTCTCCACCGACGTCACCGCCTGGGTGGAGGGCAGTTGACGGAACACCAGCGGATCGCGTGAGCCCGGTTCGGTGCGGGCCACCGCGAAGATCTCGTCACCCGACGTGGTGACGTCGACGAACGGGATGTCCTCGCGGGCCGCGAGCGCCGCCACGATCGGGTCGAGCTTCCCGCGCAGGACCCGGATCCGCAGGAACAGCGCCCCGGCCGAGCCTCCGTTGCGCGGCCGGGCGACGGGTGAGATCACCACGCGTACGGTGCCGTCGGCCCCGAGCGCCTGGAGCCGGCGCCGCACGGTGGCGGGGCTGAGCCCCAGCGCCTGGGCCGCCCGCTCCGCCGTGAGCCGACCGTCGCACTGCAACGCGGCCACCAGCCGCTGATCCGTCAGGCTCAGTACGGAATTCGCCGATTCACGCGCCATGACGGCAAGTTTCGCCCATTCCCCCGCCCCGCGCAGCCCGTTCCGCGAACGGCTCGCCAAGGATGGAGTCGTCCGGTCCACCTCCGTTCCTGACGTCGCGTCAACGGACCCGAGCCACGAAAGGAGCATCCGATGATCCTCGACCCCCGCATCTGGTTCCCCGGCCTGACCGGCTGACCTCGCAGCACCTCCGGCCCGACCTCGCAGCACCTGCGGCGCCGCAGCGGCCGCCCCTGGCGACGGCCTGCGGAGCGGCGGCGTCGCAGACCCTCGCCCGTCACACACCCCACACCACCCGAGACCGGCACTCACCGCGGAGGTTCATGTGCCCACCACCGATCAACGGCAAGCGGTCCGCTTCGCCAGCGGCGACACCACCTGCGCCGCCTGGCACTACCCGGGGACCAACGGCGGCTGCGTGATCATGGCCGGCGGGACGTCCGTGACGAAGGAACCGGCGACGGACCAGTTCGCCGCCCGGTTCCACGACGCGGGGTTCGGTGTCCTCGCCTTCGACCACCGGCGGTTCGGCGGGAGCGGCGGCGCCCCGCGCCAGATCGTCCGCTTCGACGAGCAGGTGGCCGACTGGCACGCCGCCATCGGGTTCGCCGCCACCCTGCCCGGCGTCGACCCGGAGCGGATCGCCGTCTGGGGATTCTCCCTCGCGGGCGGGCACGCCTTCCGCGTCGCGGCCGACCACCCGCAGCTGGCCTGCGCGATCGCCCAGACCCCGCTGGCCGACGCCCGCGCGGTGGCTCCCCACGCGATGCGCTCGATGACGCCCCTCGCGATGGTGCGACTCCTCGGCCGGGGCGTCGCGGACGCGCTCGGCGGCCTGATGGGACGTCAGCCGCTGCTGGTCCCGACCGCCGGCCCGCGCGGTGCCGTCGCCTCGCTCACCACCGCCGACGCCATGGACGGCGACCTGGCCCTCGATCCCGATCGCCGCCACACCGGCTGGGAGCGGACGGTCGCCGCCCGCATCGCCCTGCAGATCGGCGGATACCGGCCCGGCCGCCACGCCTCGCGGATCCGGTGTCCGCTCCTGGTGGTCGTCTGCGACCAGGACCGGAGCGCACTCCCCGGCCCCGCCGTCCGCGCGGCCCGCAACGCACCGCACTCCGAGCTCGTCCGGCTGCCCGGCCGCCACTACGCGCCGTTCCTCGAGTCGCACGAACAGGCCGTCGAGGCGCAGCTCTCGTTCCTGACCAGGCATGCCGTCCGGGGCGCCGCGGGCTGAGTCGGCTCGGTCGCGGGCCGGATGTCACACTCCGGGACCTGCTGCGCTCTCAGGTTGCGCCACCTCGGCCCGTCAGATGCCGCGGGGCTCCACCGCATCCAGCAGCACAGGAGTGCACAATGATCATGATTACCGGCGCGACCGGAACCGTCGGCCGCGAGGTGGTGAGGCTACTGGCGGCCGAGGACGTCGAAGTCGCCGCGGTCAGCCGTCAGCCGTCCGTCGGAACGTTCCCCGACCGCGTCCGGCCGGTCGTCGGTGATCCCTCCGATCCGCGGTCGCTGGCGCCCGCGCTCGACGGTGTGCAGGCCCTCCTGCTCAGCCCCCGCGCGGTCGACGGCGCGGCCGCCGAACTGCTGGCGCTGGCCGCCGACCACGGTGTGCGGCATGTGGTGGTGCTGTCGGCGGTCACCGTCGAGTACGGCGGCGGATACCGGCGCTTCGCCGAGGAGTTCGCCCAGGTCGAGGCCGCGGCCAGGGCCTCGGGCCTGTCGTGGACGATCCTGCGCTGCGCCGACTTCGCCGCCAACACCCTGGTCTGGGCACCCCGGATCCGCGCGACCGGGTCCGCCCGGGGCGTGTACGGCGCGGCGGCCACCTCCCCCATCCACCAGCGGGACGTCGCCGAGGTCGCCGTCCGGGCGCTGCTGGACCCGTCCCACGCGGGCCGGTCCTACGCCCTCACCGGGCCGGAGTCGCTCACCCAGCACGACAAGGCCCGCCTCATCGGCTCGGCCATCGGCAGCGAGGTGTCCTTCGAAGAGGTCTCCCCCGAAGACCTGCGCCGAGCCCTGCTCGCCCAGCACCTGCCACCGGACGTCCCCGACCGCCTGATCGGCTACGCGGCCGCCTGCCTGGACGAACCGGGACCGACGACCGACACCGTCGCACACCTCCTGGGCCGCCCCGCCCTGACCTTCGCCACCTGGGCCGCCGACCACGCGGCCGCCTTCCGGAACTGAGGCCTTCATGCGAACCGACCGCGCCGCCGTCGCCCTACGCTTCGTCAGCCTCGTCCTCACCGGCGTGTTCGCCGGGTTCCTGGTCACGGTGCTCGTCCTCGAACTCTCACTGCGGCACTTCGACGGACCGGTCTACACCCAGGTGCGCCAGATCGAACTGCTGCACCTGGACGACCTCGCCACCGCCACCCTCCTGCCGGCCCTGGCGAGCACCGCGCTCCTCACCCTCACGACCCTCAGGACACGGGACCGCACCTTCCGGCTCACCGCGACGGCGGGCGCCCTGCTGCTGAGCGTCGTCGTCATCACCGTCCTCTTCAACCTCCCCGTCAACGCCGACCAACTGCACTGGACCGTACCGACCCCGCCCACGAACTGGACCGCCGTACGCGACCACTGGCAACTCGCCCACGCCGCCCGCACCGCCGCTGCCGTGATCGCGTTCGGACTCCTCGGCGCCGCCACGATGAGCACGCCCCATGGCGGCCGCCCCGATCGACTCCTGACGGCTACCTCTCGATGAAGGTCTTGGGCCGTGGCACGTCGACGCAGTACCTTTCGCCGTTGTAGCGGAAGCAGTACTGGCGTGTCGCCGGCAGCGACTGCGGCTCCTCGGTGTGCCGCGCCTCAACCTTGGGCGCGTCACCTCGACTTACCTCGATGCCGACCTCGCCGAGCCGCTGTTGGAGCTGATCGAAGGTCAGGGAGCTGGTCCGGTGGGTGGCCGCGAGCTGGCTCGCGAGTGCGGCTGCGGCCAGCACCGTGGTCCCCTCCACGTCCGGAGCGGGGTCCCCGCCGTGGATCGCCTTCCACAGCGCGATGATCCAGGCGACGTCGAGTTCGTGCAGGTACAACTCTTTGGTGTGTGCCATGGACCAGGTATAGGCCCGCCGGGTCGGCGATCCATGCCGACGCACACGAACGATCGGCGGATGTGACCTGTTCGGGCGAGGCCACTGGGCCGGCCGGGAGTTCCGCCCGCGCCCTCCCCGGCCGGAACACCCGTCAGATGAACGATTCGGTGCCGACCGCGACCGCTCAGTGCGCCGCCATCGGTTGCCGATTTCCCTTGGCCGTCCTGCTGTTGCCGGTCGTGCCGTGGCTCGATCGGGCGGCCGCCCGCCGTCGGCCCGCCGGCCGGGCCGGGGGTGTGGTGCCTCCGGCCCGGCTGATGGGGTGTCAGGCCGAGGGGCGGCGGCGCAGCCCGAGCAGGCCGAGGGCGGTGCCGACCAAGCCGACCACGATGCCGACCACGCCCAGGGTGCGGGCCGAGGAGTCGGAGGTGGACGTGGCGGGGGTGGCGGCCACCGGTGCGGCGCCCATGCCGTGGGAGTCGGAGCTGGTGGCGGCCTTGGTGAGGGTCAGCACCGGGGCGGGGTGCTGGGGTTCGGGCTGGCCGTCCTTGGCCTCCTCGATCCAACGCACGACGTTGCCGTCGTCGTAGGTCTGCAGGGCCTTGAAGACCAGCTTGTCGGTGTCGGTCGGCAGCGGGCCGAGCGAGACCTTGAACTCCTGGAACTGGCCGGGCACGATCTTCGCCGTGGCGTCCGCGGTCCAGGTGATCTTCGACACGGACTCGGTGATCTCGTCACCGTCGTCGGTCTTGAGCGGGGTCGCCAGCTTGGTCTTCTCGGCGACGGCGGTCCAGCCCGGGACGGGCTGCACCGACACCGACGCGACCGGGTGGTCGGCGGGCAGGTCGACCTCCAGCTTGGTGGTGGAGGCGCTGTCGCTCTCGTCCGGCACCCGGAACGCCACGGCGGTGTAGCCGCCCTGCGTGGCGGTGCCGGGCTGGACGGTGACGTGGGCGAAGGCCGGAACGGCGGCGGCGAGCACGGCGGACGCGGCCAGCGCGGCCGCGACGGAGAGCCGGCGGACAGTGGAAGTGCGCATGCGGGAATCCCCTCCTGGGGAAGCGGGAACGGCACCCGTGGCCCGGCCGGTACGGCGGGGCAGGGGGGCGCGGGCAGACTGGACGGCCCACGGTCGACCGGCCCGGAACGGACCGGCGTCGACGGCGGGCGGCACGCAGCGGGCGGCAGCCGGTCCCGGACGCGAACGGCCCGGCGCTACGGCTGCACGAACTCCGCTCCCGCGAACGGCGGACCGCGCCGGACCACCGTGTCCCAGATCGCCAGGGCCCCGAGCGCGCAACCGTCCCGGCGCACGAGGGGAGCCGCCGCCACCGGCCACCGGACGGGGTGCTCGACGAGCGCCGCCAGCAGGGCGGCGAACCGCCGGACCCACCGACGCGCGTGCGTCCGCACCCGCCGGGCCGATCCGAGCAGCCGCCACAGCGCCACCTCGACCCGGTGCAGCACGGCGCCGACGGCGACCGCCGCGGCCAGGTGCGCCGGCAGCATGCCGGCCGACAGGCCCGCCCCACCTGCCACGTGACCGAGGTGACGGCCCGTCACCACCGAGGCCGGGCCGGACCCGACCTGCGGAGCCGGCGGCGTCGCGGCGAGCTGGAACAGCAGGTGGAACACCAGCTGCCCGACGACCGTCGCCCCGAGGATCACGACCGGACCGCGACGACGGCCGGCCGCGAGCGCGGCACCGGAGAACAGGAACAGCCACCCCGCCCCGATCGCCGCCCACCCGACCCCACCGCAGGCGGCGACATGCCCGACCGAGCCCAGCGTCGCACTCGTCCCCGCGAACGCCGCGGCACGCACCAACCGCACACCGGACGCGGCCGTGCGCGGTTCGTCGGGGCGAGGAGTCGTCAGCATGGCGGGCCCATTCTGACACCACCCCGACCCGCCGGACCCCCGCTCGTGCGCACCGATGCCATCGCCGGACCGACCGCCGCACCCCGAGACCGCCGGGTCCTCCGTCCCGGTCCGCATCGGCCGACGGACCGTCAGCCCAGGGTGGTGAGGAGGGTGTTGAGCGCCCGGTCCTCGGTGGCCTTGTCCGGGTGCGAGGCGCGCAGCGCTTGGAGGACCTGGTCGATCTGGCCGTCGAGGACGTTCCACGCCTGCTTGTTCATGGGCTGGAGGGTGTCCTGGTCGTCGTCCCAGGCGGTCTCGAGGTCCTTCACCCGGCGGGTCGCGGCGGCCTGGGCACCCGAGTCGACCTTCGCCAGCGTGTCGGCCGCGATGGTGCGGAACTTCGCGATCTCGGCCGGCGGGAACGCCGCCGGTGCCTGGCCGGGCGCGAGCGAGGCCGCCGCGGGCGCGGGTCCCTCGGCCTCGGCGGCGGGCGCGTCGTGCGGCTGCTGGTGCGCCCACACGAGCAGCCCGGCGGTCGCCGCCGCCACGAGCGCGAAGTAGCCGAGCATGATCCGCTCCCGCGCCGGGTCGGCCGTCCGGGCGGGGGCCTGGCCGTCCGCCGCGATGACGTCGCTGTGGCTGCGCGTGAGGTGGAAGACCGTGGCGAGGATCGCGACCAGGAAGACCACACTGGTGACCGCCGTGCCCAGGCCCAGGCCGCCGTCCGTGTCCGGCGAGGCGAGCCAGTCGCCGAGGTTGGCGCCCAGCGGCCGGGTGAGGACGTACGCCAGCCAGAACGAGAGCACCACGCCGGCGCCCAGGCGCCACGCGAGGACGATCGAGGCGATCAGCCCGAGCGGGAGCAGCACCGAGACGCCGGGGGTCCAGCCGGTCAGCTCCAGGGTCCAGTCGCCGACCGCGGTGCCCAGGGCGAAGGTCACCAGGACCGCGAGCCAGTAGAACAGCTCGCGGGAGCGGGTGACGATGCTGTGGATCGACAGCGTCCGCTCGCGCGCGAACCAGACCCCGAAGACCACGGCGAGCACACCGGCGAACACGCCGCTGCTCACCGCGAGGGGGACGCCCTGGCTGTCGGTGAGGATGTCCGTGTAGAGGGTGCCGGTCACGCTCAGGACCACGACGGTGAGCCAGTACACGACCGGGACGTAGCGCTTGGTGCTGAGCTGCCAGCCCAGGGCGCCGGCGAGCACGGCGGTGAAGATGAGTGACGTGTTGATCAGGCCGACACCGAGGGTCGTGTTGATCCAGTCGGCGAAGCTCTCGCCGACCGTGGTGCAGAGGATCTTGATGACCCAGAACCAGATCGTGACCTCGGGAACCTTGTTGAGCATCTGGCGCCCGAGCGACGCGGCCTCGGATCGCTCCATGGTGGATGACATGCCCCACACGCTGACACGCGCGACCTGTACGTAGCCTGACTGCCGCGGTGCCGCCTGCGCCATCACGACGCCACCGTCACGTCCGGCCTCCGCCTCGCCCGTCTCTCGGACGCCGACCGAATCGCCGCCCGGGACCGGCCCCGCGTACGAGCGGTCGCCGATCACCCGTCAGCCCGGCAGGCTGACGTCGAACCGGCCGCCGCCCCCTCCCGCCACGCCCACCACGTCGCCGCCCGCCTGCCGGGCCAGTCGCCGGGCCAGCGCGAGGCCCAGTCCCGCGCCGCCGTGCCCGTCACCGGGATCGGCGCGAAACCCCGGTTCGAACACCGCTTGCTCGATGTCGTCCACCTGCGCCGGGAGTCCGGGACCGTCGTCGAGCACGCTGATCCGCACTCCCGGGCCCTCGGCCGCGACCACCAGCGTGACCTCGCCGCGGGCATGGCGCAGGGCGTTCTCCACCAACGGCGCGAGGATCCGCTCGATCAACGCCGCGGGTACGGCCGCCGTCCGCCCGGCCGCGGACTCCGCGCGGAGGACGGCGACCGACGGGCCGGCCCCACCACGTCCCGCCCCGCTCGCCAGCCGCTCCAGGACGGGCACCACCGCGGTGGCCGCCGGGACGACGGCGGCGCCCGGGCGTGCGGTGCTGAGCAGGGTGTGGCAGATCTCCTGCATGACGGTCGCGTCGCGGGCGATGGCCCGATGGGTGCGGGCGAGGTCGGCGGCGTCGCGCGGACGGCGAAGGAGCCACTCCGTCTCGGCGGCGATCCGGGCCAGCGGGGTGCGCAGCTCGTGCGAGAGCTCGTTCGAGAGCTGCTGCTCGTGCCGTACCTGCACCGCGATGCGGTCCAGGAGTGCGTCCAAGTGCCCTGCCAGGGCGGCCAGTTCGGGAGGACGAGGCGAGCTGCCGAAGCGCCGGGCGAGGTCGCTGCCGCTCCAGGCCGCCGCCTGCTCGCTCATCGCGGTCACCGGGCGCAGCGCCCGGCGGACCATGCGCCGGGCCAGGACGTGGATGCCGACGAGCAGCAGCAGCCCGAGCACGACCGATCCGGCGAGTGCGGTGTCGGCGATCGCCCGGTAGGGGCTGGTGGAGAGCGCGGTCACCACCGTTCCCGCGCGCCGGCCGCCGTCGACGACCGGCACCGCGTAGAGCCGGTGCGCACCGCGGTCCGCCAGCCGGGGCGCCGTCGCCTGCCCGGCCAACGCCCGCGCGTCGGCGTCGAGTTCGGCCCCGGCGCCGGGCTGTTCGACCGGCCGGTCCCCGTCGAAGATCCACACCCCGGCGTCGAGGGCGGTGTCGTCGGCCGGGTCGCGGACCTGCAGCCCCTCGGGCCGTACCTCGACGGTCGCGAGGACCGCCTCGGCCCTGGTCCGCAGGACGTCGTCGGCCTGGGCGTGCAGCTGCGAGCCGAGCAGGGCGTTGAACGCGACGGTAGCCACGGCGATCCACACCACGCTGGCGGCCGTCGCCGCCCGGGCCAGGCGGCCGCGCAACGTCGGCGGGCCCGACACACCGCGCTGCGTCGCCGGGCCGAACCTGCCGCGCAACGCTCGCGGGCCGAACACACCGCGCAGCGCCGCCGGGCCGGACACGCGCTTCACGCGAGCCGGTAGCCGACGCCGCGCACGGTGGAGATGCCCGTGCTCGCCCCCGCACGGTGCAGCTTGCGGCGCAGCCGGGCCAGGTACTGGTCGAGCGTGTTGTCGCTGACGATCGCGCCCTCCGGCCAGCCCGCGCGTGCCAGCGCCTGACGCCGGGTCACCGCGCCGGGGGCACCGGCCAGCAGGCAGCCCAGCAGCCGGAACTCGGTGGGCGTCAGCGGCACCGCGCCGGCCGGGCCCTCGATGACGTGCCGGACCGGGTCCAGGCGCAGCCCGCCGGTCTCCAGCGCCGCGTCCACGCCCGCCCGGCGCAGCACCGCCCGCAGCCGGGCGGCGAGTTCGGCGATGTGGAACGGTTTCGGCAGGTAGTCGTCGGCGCCGGCGGCGAACCCGGAGAGCCGGTTCACGAGCCCGTCGTAGGCGGTCAGGAACACCACCGGAACCCGCACCCCCCGCGCACGCATCGCCTGGCACACGTCCCGCCCGTCGGAGTCCGGCAGCCCGATGTCGAGCACGACGGCGTCCACGTCCGCGCCGACCAGGCGCAGCGCACCGGCCCCGTCCACCGCGGTCATGACGTCGAAGCTCTCCTCCCGCAGGCCCCGCGCGAGGATGCCCCGCAGGCCGGCGTCGTCCTCGACGACCAGGATCCGATGTGCAGTCACCGATCCAGTATCACCACGGCGCGACCCGCCCCCGGCGCATGCTCAGCTCACCTTCAGGTTCGGAGCCGGACGGTCTGCCGACGGGGTTGTTTCGGCGCCGCCGCTCTGCACGATGGTGCCGTCCTCGACGCCGGACCGCAGCGACCACAACTGCCTGGACCGCCACCCGTTCTACCCACGGGACTGCCGACGGTCGGACGTGCCGGCCACGGCCGCCTCCGGGGCTGCCCCGCATCGGTGAACGGGAACGACCGCCGTCACAGGCGCTGGAGCCCACCGGCCCCGGGAAGCGATGGCCAGTCGGTGGCCGGCCCCCGCCCGGGTCGGTGCGCAGGTCAGTTGACGGTGAAGGTGGCGGTCATGCCCTTGTCCGCGTGGGTGCCGAGGCCGCACTTGAGGGTGTAGGTGCCGGGCACGGTGAGGGTGACGACGGCCTCGCCCTTCTGGCCGCGCCCGACCGGTGCGACCTCGCCGATCTCCTTGCCGTCCGGGCCGAAGACCTCCAGCTCGTGCTCGACCGAGCCCTTGTTCTCCAGCGTGAACGCGATCCGCTCGCCGACCTTGGCGGCGAGCTTGTCCATGCCGTCGAACTCGAGCTCGTACTCCTTGGCCTCGACCTCCACCTCGCGGTCGGGGGCGGCGCTCACCGAGGGACTCGGCTGCGCGGTGGCGCTCGCCGCCGCGGAGGCGGTCGGAGAACCGGTGGGAGAGGCGGCGGGAGATCCGGTGGCCGCGCTCGGGCCGGCCGCGTCGCCCTGCACGGTGATCCGCTTGCGGATGCCGTCGCCGGTCTGGCCGGGCTTGCAGGCGATCTCGTACGTACCGGGCGCCAGCTTGACCGGCATGTCGCGGGAGGTGCCGGGGCCGATGTTCTCCACCTCGGTCACCACCTTGGTGAAGGTGTCCTTCTGCTCGCCGTAGACGTAGACCTCGGTGGCGCGGCCGCCCTTGTTGTGGATGGCGAAGGTGACGTCGCCGGCCTGGAAGTCGGTCCCGGCTATCTCGCAGGCGGTGTCGGTCGCGTTGATCGCGACCTTGCCGGCATCCGCGGAGGAGGACGCGGTCTTGCCGTTGCCGCCGCAGGCGGCGACGAGCGGGAGGGCGAGCAGCGCGGCCGCGAGGACGGGCAGGGCACGGGGGGAGCGCACGGGGTTTCTCCAGGTGGCGACGGGTGAGGGTCTCGGGGACGGGCCACCGGCTGACGGCCCGTGACGGTGAGCACCGCGCCGGACTCTAGAGTAGTTAAGCCTTACCTAACAAGTTACCGAGCGTTAGGTCTGCCATGCATCTGCCCATCCCGAGTGCACCGCCGAGCAGCTGCCCGGGACGGGCGGCCGCCGTCCGGTCGCTCACCAACTCGCGCCGCTGCCACGTCACTTGACCGCCTCCGGCGCAGGGGCGGGAGTTCACCGGCGTCCGCGAGCATGGGCGGCCATGAGCAACCTCAGTCGCCGCATCTTCATCCTTGGCGGGCTCACCACCGCGGGCGCCGCCGCGCTCCAACTCGGGGCGACGGCCCAGCCGTCGGCCGCCGCCGCCACTCCCTTCCCCTTCACGCTCGGCGTCGCCTCCGGGGAACCGGACGACAGCAGCGTGGTGCTGTGGACGCGCCTGGCGCCCACCCCGACCAACGCGGACGGCCAGGGCGGCATGCCCAACGCCGACGTCACCGTCGACTGGCAGGTGTCGACCAGTCAGAACTTCACCACCCTCGTCGGCTCCGGTACGGTCACCGCCCGCTATGCCCAGGCCCACGCGGTGCACGTGCTGGCCGGCGGACTCGCCCCGGACGCGGAGTACTACTACCGGTTCCGGGCCCAGGGGTTCATCTCCCCGGTCGGCCGGACCCGCACCGCGCCGTCGCCGACCACGGTCGGGCGCGACTTCACGATGGCCTTCGCCTCCTGCGCCCACTACGAGAGCGGCTACTACACCGCCTACCGCCGGATGGCCGACGACCGCCCCGACCTGATCCTGCACCTGGGCGACTACATCTACGAGGGCGGCGCCACCACCAGCGGCGTGCGCCAGCACCTCGGCAGCGAGATCGTGTCGCTGGCCGACTACCGCCGCCGCTACGCCCTCTACCGCACCGACCCGGACCTGCAGGCCGCGCACGCGATCGCGCCGTGGCTGGTGGTCCCGGACGACCACGAGGTGGAGAACAACTACGCGGGCATGGTCCGCGCCGACAACAGCCCGGTGCTGACGACGGCCCAGTGGACCGCACGACGCACCGCCGCGTACCAGGCGTACTTCGAGAACATGCCGCTGCGGGCCGCCGCGACGCCCTCCGGCAACAGCATCCAGCTCTACCGCCGGGTCCGCTGGGGCACCCTCGCCACGTTCCACATGCTCGACACCCGCCAGTTCCGCGACGACCAGGCCTGCGGCGACGGGACGAAGGTCTGCGCCGACGCCGACCTGACGAGCCGTTCGATCACCGGCGCGGCCCAGGAGGCCTGGCTGCTCGACGGACTCGGCCAGCGACTGAGCACCTGGGACCTGATCGGCCAGCAGGTCTTCTTCGCCCGCAACGTGAACGCGGCCGGCGCGATGAACATGGACGCCTGGGACGGCTACCGGGCCAGCCGGGCACGGATCCAACAGGGCATCATCGACCGGGCCGTCCGCAACCCGGTCGTCCTCACCGGCGACGTGCACGCCTCCTGGGGCAACGACCTCAAGGCGGACTACGCGAACCCGTCCTCGGCGACGATCGGCTCCGAACTCGTCTGCACCTCGATCACCAGCGGCGGCAACGGAAGCGCCACCACCGCGATCCCCAACGGATCGCTCAACCCGCACCTGCGCTTCTACTCCGACCGGCGCGGCTACGTCCGCACGCTCATCACGCCGTCGCAACTCACCGCCGACTTCCGGTCGGTGGCGACGGTGACCGAACACGGCGCGGCGGCGACCACCGCCCGCACCTTCGTCATCCACGACGGACAGCCGGGGTTGGCCGATGCGTAAGCTCTCCGTACTCGGCGCGACAGCCGCCGCCCTCGCCGCCGTCCTCGCCCTGGTCGCCCCGGCCTCCGCGGCGGGGCCCACGTCCTGGACCACCGCGAACAGCGACGCCACCGGCGACCAGGACTCCTCCTCGATCGCGACCGACCGCCTCGGCGACGTCGCGGTGGTCTGGGAGGACGACCGCGACACCGCCAACCCGGCCGACAACGCGCACAGCGACGTGTGGGTGCGGATGTACCGCAACGGCGTCTCGGCCTACGAGACGAAGCTCTCGTCCGGTGGGACGTCGGGCACGGCCTGGCGGCACCTCCAGCCCGACGTGGGACTCGACGACCGGGGCGACGCCGTCGTCGTCTGGGCGGAGGACCCGGACGGCAACGGGCTCTACAACATCGTCTACCGGGTGCTCTCTCCCGCCGGTGCGGTCCTCGGCTCCGGCCGGGTCAACGCGACCGCCGACGGCCAGCAGATCCACCCGCGCGTCGCGGTCGACCCGGACGGCGCGCCGGGCAGCACCACCGCGGTCGCGTTCTCCGTGGTGTGGGAGGACATCCAGGGCACCGCGGCGGCGACGGTGAAGGCGGCCGGGTACACCGGGACCACGACCAAGGCCTACGAGGTGACGGTCAACGCACCCGGCGGCGCGCACCACAACCCCGACGTGGCGACCTCCGCCTCGGGCGACGCCGTCGTCGTCTGGGACGAGGACACCGACGGCAACGGCTACTACCAGATCGGCCTGGTGAAGCTGGCCAAGGCCAACGGCGCCGTCACCCTCACCCGCCGCAGCGCCAACAGCTTCGGCGGCGGGCAGCAGCAACGCCCGTCCGTGGCGGCCGACTTCAACGGCGACTTCGCCGTGGCCTGGGAGTCCGACCACACCGGCACCCGCGGCGTCTGGGCCCGATCGTTCACTGCGACCGGCACCCCCGGCTCCGCCGAGGTCGAGATCTCCAGCGGAACCGGCGCCGGCAACCCCACCGTCGGCATCGACGACCAGCGCAACGCCGTGGTCGGCTGGAGCATCGCCGGCACCGACCCAGCGGTCTGGGCCCGGGGCCTCAACCCCGACGGCACCTTCACCGGCCGCCTGCCCGCCCAGTCCGTCAGCCAGACCACGACCGGCCGGCAGGAGCAACTCGCCGTGGCTGCCTCCCCGTTCGGCACCCTCGCGATGTCGTACACCGACGACAACGACGGCAACGGATTCGACCAGGTCCTGATGAGTCTGGGCGCGACCGACTCGGACTGGTGACGTCCGTTCCCTCCGTGGTGGAAAACCCGTTGCCCATGACCGCGCCACTGCCGCAGAGTAGGGGCAGCAACCCGACACCCCCAGTGGAGAGGAACGAGACATGAGTAGTTCCTCGAGTTCCCTGCAGAGCCAGGGACTCCCCTCCTCGCGGTAGACGGGTCCGACAGCGCCCGGCCGCCCACGGGGGAGTCCCCCGTGGGCGGCCTTTCTCTTGCCGCCCTCCCGCAGTGCAGCGCAGCACCTGGAGAGTTGGCCGAGTGGTAAGGCAGCGGCTTGCTAAGCCGTAGTCGGGTGAAAGCCCGCGCGCGTTCGATCCGCGCACTCTCCGCAACAAGCGCCCGCATCGCTGTGCCGGTTCGAATCCGGCCTCGCCCACCAGCACGTGATCGTCCGAGGATGTGTCAGGGGCGGTCCACGGCGGCCGACCAGGGCCGGCTACTCGAATGGCACGCCCGGGAGGCACCGCACGGAAGTTGACTCTACGTTGCCTTCGAGGGGGCTACCCGAGCGAGAGGTGCGCATTTCCATGGCCGGAAAGTTCGAGCTGTACGTGGACGAGTCGGGCAACCACCGCTTCCGCCTGAAGGCGAGCAACGGGGCCGTCGTGGTGACCGGCGACCCCGAGGAGAGCCGCGAGCAGTGCCTGAAGTCCATCGAGTCGATCCGGAAGCTCGCGCCGTACGCGCAGCTCCAGGAGACCGCGGCGAACGCCTGACGGTTCGCTGAACCCGAGCCCGTGACAGCCCTGAGCGGCCGTCACGGGCTCGGCGCTGCCCGGCCGTCCGCGGCGACGCGCGGGTGACGCAGGGCCCGTCGGGCATGCTGGTGGTGGCTGATCGTTCGAGCGGAGGGGGAACGCGGTGGCGGGACGGGAGTTGTTGGCGGCGGCGGGGGTGCTGTTCCCGGACGGGGACGGGCGGATCATGCTGGTGCGGGTCTCGTACCAGGCGAAGCACCCGATCGAGGTGCCGGGCGGGGGCTGGGAGGAGACCGACGCCTCGCCGCGGGACACCGCGGTGCGGGAGATCGAGGAGGAGCTCGGCATCACCCCGGTGCTGCGCGAACTCGCCTGCCTGGACTGGTCGCGGGACGTCCACCGCCCGCCGATCGCTGCGTACCTGTACTGGGCGGAGCCGCTGACCGCGGAGCAGCGGGCGGCGATCCGGCTGGAGCCGGAGGAGCTGGGCGGGTACGCCTACCTGACGCCGGATCAGGCGCTGTCCGGGCTGCCGCCGCTGCTCTCGCTGCGGGTCGGCGCCTGTCTGCGCGCCCCGCGGGCGGCCGCGCCGCTGGAGCTCGCGGACGGCGTGCCGTTGGGCCACGCGGCGCTGCACCTTCCCGGGCCGCCGCCCGTCGCGCCGTACACGGGCGCGGCGGGGCTGCCGTTGACGGGCGGGGACCGGGTGGCGCCGCCGCCGCCGATGGACCGGGAGACGTACCTGGCGACGCGGCCGCGGATCCGCGCCAAGGCCCGGATGCTGATCTCCGACCCGGACGGGCGGGTGCTGCTGGTGCGGCTCACCCCGTGGGGGGACGAGTCGCCGTGGGTGCTGCCGGGCGGGTCGATCGAGGCGGACCGGGAGCTGCCCCGCGAGGCCGCGCGCCGGGAGATCCTGGAGGAGCTGGGCCTGCACCGCGAGCCCGGCCGGCTGCTCGCGCTGGATTGGATGCCCGGCCGCTCGGACGACCTCCCGCGCCTGGTGTACGTCTACGACGGCGGGGTGCTGGTGCCGGGGGAAGCGGCGACCGTCCGGGTGCAGGAGGAGGAGATCGCCGAGTGGCGGCTGTTCACGCCGAAGGAGGCGGCGGAGGTGCTGTCGCCGTCCGCGGCGGCGCGGCTGACGGCGTGTCTGGCGGCACGCGACGGGGAGGCCGGGGCCGGTCCGGCGGAGCTGCTGAACGGGCGGCCGGTCGGCCCCGACGGTTCGGCCGCCCACCCGAACGGGTAGGAATCCGCAGGTCGGGACGGGTAGCGAAGCTCGGGTAGCGAAGGTCAGGCAGCGGGCGAAGCTCGGGTTGCGGGCGAGGGAGGTCCAGCGTGGAGGAGTCGATCGCGGCGGTGTTGTCCGGTCGCCGGGTGGCGTCGTTGGCGGGCGGCGACCGCCTGCTGGTGCGCCTGGACGGCGGGCTGGAGTTGACGGTGGAGAACGATTTCCGGCTGGGTCACGACGGCGAGGTCGAGCACTTCTACCCCGCCCTCGGCCTCTCCCCCGCGGGCGCCCTCGCCCGCCTGACCGCCGCCCTCGTCACCACCGCCCGGATCACCCCCGCCGGCGGTCTCCAGCTCGCCTTCGACTCCGGCCACACCCTCACCGTCGCCCCCGACCCGGCCCCCGGCACCCACCCCGTCCATCCCTGGCAGCTCGCCTCCCCCGACGGCCCGCTCTTCACCGGCGGCCCAGGCGGCGACCCTGGCAGCGACCCGGCCTTCCCCTGACCGACCGCGACCGCCTCGGCGGCCCGTCCGTGCGTGCGGCGGAAAGCCGTGTGCCGGGGTTTCCGCATGCCCCCTCCCCCACAAACGGAATTCCCGCCGTTCGCTTTGCGAAGCGGTCGCCGACGCTCCGCATATTCGCCTTGTCGCGCGAGGAAAAACACCGTCAGAGCGCCTTCCCCTGTGGCACAGTACGTGAATGTGAGCGACAGGTTCATGACCACACAGGGGTACTGGGACCCCTCGCATCCCGTCCTGGAGATCCTGCGCGCCAGGCGCGATTCCGGCAGC
>NZ_JBFAQR010000096.1:0-20645 GCF_040678815.1 Kitasatospora sp. NPDC049285
CACCACCAGGCGAACCCGCTCTGCACCATCAACACCCCGAAAGCCACACCCAGCGGGAACAGGCCGAGCCCGACGCCGAGGGTGTCCTTCGCAGCTGATGCCATGGGCCCCGTCAGGGGCCCGGGGAACGGCGGGGGTATGGGGCGGTCGGGGTCACGGGGCGCTGTGAGGTCTGGGCGCATGGACGTATCCAAGAGCACCAGCCGTCCTGAGACCTAACCGCCACTCGCCTCGCAGTTCCGCCCCCAGCCCCGAGGGGGCCGGGAGGTACCCCCAGAGCCCCTGGTGGCGCTTACGCTGCCGGCAGTTCGTCCAAGCCCTCGTGGACCATCTTCGCGACGCGGTCGAGCGCGGCGTCCGCGCCTTCCGCGTCGGCGGTGAGGACCACCGTGTCGCCGCCCTCCGCGCCGAGCGCCAGCAGGCCGAGCATGGAGCCGGCGTTGACGGGGGCGCCGCCTTCCTTGGCGATCGTCATCGGGACGCCGGTGGAGGTCACGGCCTTGACGAAGATGGAGGCGGGACGGGCGTGCAGGCCCTCGGCCCAACCGATGGTGACGCGGCGCTCAGCCATGAGAGGTGCCTTTCCGGTGGTGCAGGGTGGTGCAGGTTGTCTAGACCAGTGTGACACGCCGGTCCGGGAACAGCGCCCCGACACCGCGCCGCCCAGCCTGCCGTGCGGCGCACGCTAGGCGCCATCAGGCTCGCCGACGGCTACGCTGGCGACCGTGGACCACGAGGTGGAAGCGGAGCACGGCTACCCGCAGCACTGGGAGGCCGACGTCCTGCTGCGCGACGGCGGCACGGCCCGGATCAGGCCGATCACCCCGGGCGACGCGGACCGCCTGGTCGAGTTCTACGAGCAGGTCTCGGACCAGTCGAAGTACTTCCGCTTCTTCGCCCCGTACCCGCACCTGTCCGACAAGGACGTGCGCCGCTTCACCCACCACGACTACGTGAACCGGGTCGGCCTGGCGCTGGTGGTGCGGGACCGGTTCATCGCCACCGTCCGGTACGACCGGATCGACCGGGACGGGATGCCGTCGACCACCGGGACGGACGCCGAGGTGGCGTTCCTGGTGCAGGACGCGCACCAGGGCCGGGGCATCGCCTCGGCGCTGCTGGAGCACATCGCGGCGGTGGCGCAGGAGCGCGGGATCCGCCGGTTCACCGCGGAGGTGCTGCCGGAGAACCGGAAGATGGTGAAGGTGTTCACCGACGCCGGGTACACCCAGCGGCGCAGCTTCGCCGAGGGCGTGGTGCACCTCGAGTTCGACCTGGAGCCGACCGCCGCGTCGCTGGCGGTGATGCGGGCGCGTGAGCACCGCGCCGAAGCCCGGTCCGTGCAGCGGCTGCTGACGCCCCGTTCGGTCGCGGTGATCGGGGTGTCGCGCAACCCGCAGTCGGTCGGCCGGGCGGTGCTGCGGGACATCGGGGCGGGGTTCGACGGGCCGGTGTACGCGGTGAACCGCAGCGCCGAGCGCGGGACGCTGCTGGACGGGGTGGCCACCCACCGGTCGGTGCTGGAGATCCCCGGGCCGGTCGACCTCGCGGTGATCGTGGTGCCGGAGCCCGCGGTGCCGGAGGCGGTCGCCGAGTGCGGGGCGCACGGCGTCCGGGGCCTGGTGGTGGTCACCGCCGGGTACGCGGAGACCGGGCCGGACGGGCGCGACCGGCAGCGGGCACTGGTGCGGCAGGCCCGGGCGGCGGGGATGCGGGTGATCGGACCGAACGCCTTCGGGCTGGTCAACACCGATCCGACGCACCGGCTGAACGCCTCGCTGGCGCCGGTGATGCCGGACCGCGGACCGTTCGGAGTGTTCTGCCAGTCCGGTGCGATCGGCGTCGCGCTGCTGGAGGCCGCCCACCGGCGCGGGCTCGGGATCTCCTCGTTCGCCTCGGTCGGCAACCGCGCCGACGTCTCCGGCAACGACCTGCTGCAGTACTGGGAGGAGGACGACGCCACCGAGGTGGTGCTGCTCTACCTCGAGTCCTTCGGCAACCCGCGGAAGTTCACCAGGATCGCCCGCCGGCTGGCCGCCGCCAAGCCGGTCGTGGTGCTCAAGGGCGCCCGGCACACCGGCAGCCTGCCGCCCGGCCACGCGGTGCAGCCCGCCGCCACCCGGCTGCGCGACGCCACCGTCGACGCGCTGTTCCAGCAGGCCGGGGTGATCCGGGTCGACACCATCACCGAACTGTTCGACACCGGCGAACTGCTCTCCGGCCAGCCGCTGCCGGCCGGTGGCAGGGTCGCCGTGGTCGGCAACTCCGACTCGCTCGGACTGCTCACCTACGACGCCTGCCTCAGCGCGGGGCTGCGCCCGCGCACCCCCGTCGACCTGACCACCGGCGCCACCGGCGAGAACTTCCGGATCGCGCTGGACACCGCACTCAGCGACCCGAGCGTCGACGCGGTGATCGCCGTCGCCATCCCGCCGATCGGCGTGCACGGCCCCGACCCGGCGCCCGAACTGCTGGAGGACGACCCGGAGATCGCCCAGGCGCTGCTGGACGCCGCCGTCCGCGGCCGCGAACTAGGCAAGCCGCTGCTGCTCGCCCACCTCGCCCTGCCCGGCCTGGTCGAACGGCTGCGCGCGGGGCGGGTGCCCGCCTACCCCACGCCGGAACGCGCCGTGCACGCCCTCGCGGATGCCGTCCGCTACGCCAAGTGGCGCCGACGCAGCGCCGAGGCCGAGGAGACCGCCCGGGTGCCGGAACTCGACGGGGTGGACGAGGCCGCCGCGGCCGCGCTGGTCGAGCGGGCCCTCACCAGCCGCGAGGCGGTCGCCGCCCGGCTGCAGGCCGGCGGCGCCAGGGTCACCCTGCCCGACGCGGAGGCCCTCGAACTGCTCCGCTCCTACGGCATCCCGGTCAGCCCGACGCTGTCCGCGCCCGACGAGGCGAGCGCCGTCAAGGCGGCCGCCACGCTCGGCTACCCGGTCGCGCTGAAGGCCACCGCCGAGCACCTGCGGCACCGGCCCGACCTGGGCAGCGTCCGGCTCGACCTCACCAGCGAGGCCGAACTGCGCCGCGCCCACCGGGAGCTGGACGCGCTGCTCGGCGGCGCCGCGCAGGCCAGGCTGGTGGTGCAGCGGCTCGCCCCGCGCGGCGTGGACACCGTGATCGGCGCCTCGGTCGACTCCGCGGTCGGCACCATCCTCTCCTTCGGCCTGGCCGGCGCCCCCGCCGAACTGCTCGGCGACGTCGCGCACCGCCTGGTCCCGGCCACCGACCGGGACGTCGCCGAGCTGATCCGCGAGGTGCGCGCCGCCCCGCTGCTGTTCGGCTGGCGCGGCGCGGAGGCGGTCGACACCGACGCGCTGGAGGAGATGCTGCTGCGGGTCTCCCGGCTGGTCGACGACCTTCCGGAGGTCGCCTCGGTCGACCTCGAACCGGTCGTGGTCGCCCCGCAGGGCCTCGCCGTGCTGGGCGCCACGGTGCGGATCGCACCGCTGCCGGTCCGCACCGATCTGGGGCCGCGCGCCATGAGCACCCTGTAACCTTGCGTGGTTGCCTGCCCGCAGACCGGGCGGCGCGAGGGCGGACCTCCGGGGAAGCCCGGCAGACCCGGCGCAGTGCCACCCGCCGGAGCGGCGGGACATGCCAGGATGGAGTTATGGCGAAGACCGGTACCACCACGCAGGACCTGCGGTCCGCGATCGAGCGCAGCGGTTACTACCCGGCGCTGGTCTCCGAGGCGGTGGAGTCCGCGGTGGGCGCTGAGCCGATCACCTCGTACCTGGTGCACCAGGAGACCACCTTCGACGCCAACGAGGTCCGCCGGCACGTCACCGTGCTGGTGCTCACCCCGTCCCGCTTCGTGGTCAGCCACACCGACGAGCAGAACGGCGACGCGGCCACCCCCGTCCCGTACGCCACCACCTCCACCGAGACGGTCCGCCTGGACCGGATCAACTCCGTGGTGGTCAGCCGCATGGTCGCCAACCCCGAGACCTACACCCCCGGCACCCTGCCGCGCGAGGTCGTCCTCACCATCGGGTGGGGCGCCGTGCAGCGGCTCGACCTGGAGCCCGCGGGCTGCTCCGACCCCAACTGCGAGGCGGACCACGGCTACACCGGCTCGGCGACGGCCGACGACCTGTCGCTGCGGGTCAGCGAGGCCGGCGACGGTCCGGAGACGGTCACCCAGGCGCTGGTCTTCGCCCGGGCGCTGTCCGAGGCCACCGTGACCGGGGTCTGAGCTCGCGCATGCACCTCGGCCACGACTCCTTCGAGATCCTCGACCCCGCCGACGCCCCGGCCCCCCGCTACGGCACCGCCGCCCTCAGCGACCTGCTGCCCACGGTGGCCGCCGGCCTCGGCGTGGACGGCTACGCCCGCGCCCTGCCGCTGGAGCCCGCCGACCGGGTCTGCGTCTTCCTGGTCGACGGCCTCGGCTGGGAACTGATCCGCCGTCACCCCGACTGGGCGCCGTTCCTCACCTCCCTGGTCGCGGCGGGCAGCCCGCTCACCGCCGGCTTCCCGTCCACCACCGCCACCTCGCTGGCCTCGGTGGGCACCGGCCTGCCGCCCGGCCGGCACGGCCTGGCCGGCTACACGGTCGCCATCCCCGGCACCGGCCAGCTGATGAACCAGCTGCGCTGGCAGCCGCCGCTCGACCCGCACGCCTGGCAGCCCTACCCGACCGTCTTCCAGCAGGCGCACGACGCCGGGGTGGCCACCGCCCAGGTCTCCTCGCCGCTGTTCGCCGCCACCCCGCTCACCCAGGTCGCCCTCTCCGGCGGCACCTTCCTCGGCCGTACCACCGGCGAGGAGCGGATGGACCAGGCGGCCCGCTGGCTCGCCGAGCACGACCGCGCGCTGGTGTACACCTACGTCAGCGAACTCGACGCGGCCGGGCACCGCTTCGGCGTCGACTCCGACGAGTGGCGGCTCACCCTGCACACCGTCGACCGGCTGGCCCGTCGGCTCGCCGAGCAGCTCCCGCCGCGCTCCGCGCTGTACGTCACCGCCGACCACGGCATGATCGACATCGCCGAGGAGGACCGGATCGACTTCGACGAGGACTGGGAGCTGTCGGCCGGCGTCGCCCTGCTCGGCGGCGAGGGCCGGGCCCGGCACGTCTACGCGGTCTCCGGCGCGGCCAACGACGTGCACGCCGTGTGGAGCGAGGTGCTGGGCGACCGGATGTGGGTCGCCACCCGCGACCAGGCCATCGACGCGGGCTGGTTCGGCCCCGCGGTGGACAGCCGGGTCTACCACCGGATCGGCGACGTGGTCGCCGCCGCCCGCGACGACATCGCGGTGATCGCTTCCCGGCAGGAGCCCGGCGAGTCCCAGATGGTCGGCCTGCACGGCTCGATGACTCCGGTCGAGCAGCTGGTCCCGCTGCTCGAAGTCCGCGGCTGACCGCCCGCGCCCGAACCCCCACCCGAAAGGCTGACGCTCCACCCATGGCTGAACTGGTGTTCTTCTCGGGCACGATGGACTGCGGCAAGTCGACGCTGGCCCTCCAGATGGACCACAACCACTCCGCCCGCGGCCGCCAGGGCATCATCTTCACCCGCCACGACCGGGCCGGCACCGCCATCATCTCCAGCCGGCTCGGCCTGCGGGCCGACGCGGTCGAGGTCGGCGACAACTTCGACTTCCAGTCCTACGTGGTCCACCTGCTCTCCGCCGGCGGCAAGGTCGACTACCTGATCTGCGACGAGGCACAGTTCTTCGACTCCGGGCAGATCGACCAACTCGCCCGCATCGTCGACGAGTTGGGCATCGACGTGTTCACCTTCGGAATCACCACCGACTTCCGCACCAGGCTCTTCCCCGGCTCCCAGCGCCTGATCGAACTCGCCGACCGGGTCGAGGTCCTCCAGGTCGAGGCACTCTGCTGGTGCGGCGCCCGGGCCACCCACAACGCCCGCACCGTCGGCGGCGTCATGGTCGTCGAGGGAGCACAGGTCGTGGTCGGCGACGTCGCCGTCAACGAGGACGAGATCGGCTACGAGGTGCTCTGCCGCCGCCACCACCGCCGCCGGCTCACCGCCGCCACCGCCCGCGCCGCCGTGCTCTCCCCGGACGTCCTCCCCTTCGAGGGTTCCTGACGGTCCGTCGAGTGTTGCGCCACGTGTCCTGACCGGCGACCTCGCCCCGGCGCCGCCCGGCGCGCGCCACAATGGGCGACATGACCTCGCCCCTGATCACCGCCGCCGACCTCGCCGCCGCGCTCGACTCCGCGCAGCCGCCCGTGCTGCTCGACATCCGCTGGCAGCTCGGCGGCCCGCCCGGCGCCGAGGAGTACGCCAAGGGCCACCTGCCCGGCGCCCACTACCTCGACCTGGACCACGAGCTCGCCGACCCGCCCGGCCCGGCCGGCCGCCACCCGCTGCCCGACCCGGAACGCCTGGCCACCGCGCTGCGCCGGGCCGGGGTCCGAGGCGACCGCCCCGTGGTCGCCTACGACGCGGGCCCCTCGCTCTCCGCCGCCCGCGCCTGGTGGCTGCTGCGCTGGGCCGGCCACACCGACGTCCGCGTCCTCGACGGAGGCCTCGCCGCCTGGCAGGCCGCCGGTCACCCGCTCACCACCGACACCCCGGCCCCCGCCGACGGCGACTTCAAGGTCGACCCCGGCCACCTCCCCACCGTCGACGCCGCCGGGGCCGCCGACCTCGCCACCAGCGGCCTGCTGCTCGACGCCCGCGCCGGGGAGCGCTACCGTGGCGAGACCGAGCCCATCGACCCGCGGGCCGGGCACATCCCCGGCGCGATCTCCGCCCCCACCGCCGAGAACCTCACCGCCGACGGCCACTTCCTCCCCGCCGCCACCCTCACCACCCGCTTCACCGCCCTCGGCCTCACCCCCACCACCCCCACCGCCGTCTACTGCGGCTCCGGCGTCACCGCCGCGCACCAGCTCCTCGCGCTGGAAGTCGCGGGCTTCGAGGGCATCGCGCTCTACCCGGGCTCGTGGAGCGAGTGGTCCGCGAACCCGGAGAACCCGGTAGCAACTGCCTGAAGTGGCAAACGTCTAGGGGCTCGGGGAACTGCGAGGCGAGTGCCTGACGGTCTCACCTCGGCTGTAGGTCTTGGGAGACCTCTATGCGCCCAGACCTCGCAGCGCCCCGGCACCCTGACCGCCACGCACTCCCGCCGTTCCGCCCCCAGCCCCAAGGGGGGCCGGGAGGTACCCCCAGGGCCCCTAGAGGGCCCCGGAGGGGCCCCTGCTATTCAGGCTTCTTGCGGCGCGACCCGAACACGATCTCGTCCCAGCTGGGCACCGTCGCCCGCCGGCCCGGGCGGACGCCGTCCGCCTCGGCCTGGCGGTCGGTGGTGCCGACCAGGCGCTCGCGGTGGGGGGCGACGGACCGGGGCATGAGGATGTCCGCGTACGCGGAGCCCGCGCCGACGCTGGCCGCGGGGGCGGCCGTGGCGGCGGTCTCCTCGACCTCCTCCACCTCCTCGGCGACCGTGGTCTCGACGGCGGGGCCGATCGGGGTGAGGTCGCCGCGGTAGGCGGGGACCACGTCCAACAGGCTGGTCAGGGAGTCCCGTTCGGCGACCGCCTCGCGGGCTTCGCGGGCCTCCCGCACCTCCCGGACCTCGCGCGGCTGCATGATCCGGTCCGCGGAGGGACGCTCGATCATCGGGCGGGACGGGCGGTCCTGGGGGAGCCGGGCGATCCGCGGGATGAACGGGAAGACCGAGTCCTCCTCGCGTTCCACGTTCTCGCCGATCAGGGCGCGGGCCTCGTCGTCGTTCGGCTGTACCAGCCGCCGCGGCGGGTCGTAGGACCAACTGGCGCTGCGGGGCTCGCCGTCGGCGCGGTAGGCGAGACGGACCTCCCAGGTGCCGTCGTCGCGGCGCCAGGAGTCCCAGTGCTCGCTGTCCTTCTCCGCGCCGCGCAGCGTGAGGCGTTCGGCGACGGCCTCGCCGAGCTGCGGGCCGGTGGACTCGCCGTGCCGACGGATCGCCGTCTTGCGGGCCCGCTCGGCCATGAACGCGCGCTCGGCCAGCACCGGACCCTCGAAGCGGCGGACCCGCTCCACCGAGATGCCGGCGGCCTGGGCGACCTCCTCCGCGGAGGCACCGGCTCGTATCCGCGCCTGGATGTCACGGGGGCGGAGGTGGCTCTCCACCTCGATCTCGATCTGGCCGAGCCGGGGCCGGTCGCCCCGGATGGCGGCGCGCAGGCGCTCGTCGATCGGAAGCGTGTACTCCGTGCTGTCGGCAGCCTTGAGCACCAGCCGTGTGCCGTCGTTGCTGACGGCCACGACGCGCAGTTCGGGCACGGTTACCTCCCGGGTGGTGCCTGCCGACGTCACCTGCGTCGCTGCTCCCGTACTGAGTGTGGCCTGCCCGCTGGCGACTGGCCACAACCTTGCAGAGTTACCCGGCGTGTCGGGCTTTCGCCCGGGCGCGCCGCTGTGGCACGGTTGCCTGTTTGCCACGTCGCCGGTCGACATCGATCCCGGGCTTCCGGGCCGCCGTCTGACGGGCAGTCGACAACGGGACCGAAGGCTCAGGCTCCACGAACAGTACTCCATTCGTGGCATCCACAGGGGCGGCTCGCCGCTCAAGTCTCCCGCGAATCATCGGAATCTCACGGGTGGGCACCCCGAAGACGCGCGTGCGATCAGTGGACGGTGATCATCTTCACATATATCGACCGGCAGGAACCAGATTTTCGACCCTTGTGTCCTTCTTTGGGCAAGATGGAGAGACTTGTTCGAGATTTCGACACGCCGACCCGGGGACAGGGATGCCGCAGCAGAGGGAGCAGTTCGCGCACGGACCGGCCGGAGGGGCGGAGCGGCGGGAGCGCAGACGGCTTGATCTGACGGTTGCTCAGGTGGCGGCGAGTGCCCTGGCGGCGGTGGTCGGCGCGGTGCTGGCCTCGGAACTCGGAGTGTACGGAACGATACTCGGCGCTGCCGTGGTCTCGGTGGGGGCCACCGTCGGAAGCGCGGTCTTCCAGCACCTCTTCAAACACACCGGGGAACAACTGCGCAACGCGGTGGAGCGCGATCCGGAAAGGGCCGAGCCGATCCTTCCGGGCCCGGCGCCGGCGAACGGAATCAGCCAGGACTGGAACAAACCCCGGGTGCTGCGCGCGAAACGGCGCTGGACCTGGAAGTCGTACACCGCGGTATCGGCGCTGGTCTTCGTGGTGGCGATGGTCCCGATCACGGCGGTGGAACTCGCGGCCGGCAAACCGTTGAACGCCATCACCACCGGGCAGTCCGGCGGCGGCACCTCGTTCAACCCGTCCAAGCCCTCCGCCCCGCAGCCGGAGGCGCCCGGGAAATCGCCGAGCACCGCCCCGTCCACCACGCCGTCCGGTTCGCCCGCGGCCACCCCGTCCGGCTCGCCCTCGCCGAACTCCTCGCCCAGCCCGTCCGGTTCGGCCACCCCCTCCGGGTCGCCCTCGCCCTCGGCCGACGCACCGTCAGGTGCGGCGTCGGCCGGGGCGGCGGTCACGCCCGGCGCGCAGGACGGGCTGGTCAGCCCGGGTCCGAGCACCACGCCGGTGGGCTGACGGTCTGTTCGCCCGAAGGGTTCTCCGGGCCGTCAGCCCTGGGTGCTCTTCACCAGGTTCACTTCGTTCGCCGCTGCCGCGGTGGCGACGCCGTGGCGGAGGCGGGGGAGGCCGAGGTAGGCGACCAGGGCGCCGAACGCGGCCGCGGCGGTGGGGACCCAGTAGCCCGCGGGGGCGCCCGCGGCGTCGACCACCCAGCCGGCGAGGGAGGAGCCGACGGCCACGCCCATCGCGAGACCGGTGGTGGTCCAGGTCATGCCTTCGGTGAGCTGGGAGGCCGGGACCAGCCGTTCGACCAGGGCCATCGCGGTGATCAGGGTGGGGGAGATGGCGAGGCCGGCCAGGAAGAGCGAGGCGCCTACGGCGGTGAGTCCGGCGGTGCCGTGCAGGAAGAGGCCGGAGAGGATCAGCGGGACCATGCCGGCGGCCATCACGGTGACGCCGATGAGGAAGCGCCAGGCCATCGAGCCGGTCAGCTTGAGGACGCCGAAGACCGCGCCGGCCAGGCAGGAGCCGAGCGCGTAGACGGCGAGCACCACGGTGGAGGCGCCGATGTGGCCCTGGGCCTTGGCGTAGGCGACGGTGACCACCTCGACGGAGCCGAAGATGCCGCCGGTGGCGATGAAGGTGACCACCAGGACCTGGAGCCCCTTGGAGCGGATCGCCGAGCCGCCGGTGCGGTGGGCGGCGGGATGGACCGGCGGCTCGGTGCCGCGCTGGGCGGTGAAGAGCAGGATGCCGACGATCAGGAAGACCCCGGCGAGCAGCACGCCGGACTCGGGGAAGAGCGTGGTGGCCAGGCCGATCGAGAGGATCGGTCCGACGATGAAGCAGATCTCGTCGGCGACGGCCTCGAAGGAGTACGCGGTGTGCAGCTTGGGCGGCTCGTCGCGGTAGAGGTGGGCCCACCGGGCGCGGACCATCGAGCCGGTGCTGGGCATCACGCCCATGCCGGCGGCGAAGACGAAGAGGGTCCAGTCGGGCGCGCCGAGCCGGGCGCAGAGCAGCAGGCCGGCGGCGGCCAGGGCGGTGACCGCGGTGGCCGGGAGGGCGACCCGCCGCTGGCCGTGGCGGTCGACCAGCTGGGAGATCCGGGGGCCGAGGATCGCGGCGGAGACCGCCAGGACCGCGGAGAGCGCGCCGCCGATCCGGAAGGAGCCTCTGATCTCGGACAGCATCGTCACGATGCCGATCCCGGTCATCGAGATCGGCAACCGGGCGATCAGGCCGGAGGAGGAGAAGGCCAGACTGCCGGGGGCGGCGAAGATCTGGCGGTAACTGGACAGCACGGGTGGCTCCGTCGGGTGGGTCAGGCTCGGGGTCAAGCTCGGGGCAAGGCTCGGCGTAAGGCACGACTCTCGTCATCACAGCTTACGAACCGTGACGGAGCGCCCGCACCCGGATAAGCCGCCCGCGTCCGGCCCGACGGTCCGTCAGGGACCGGCCTGCCGGTCGGGCACCGGGCGGCGGGTGGCGGGTGGCAGGATCGGAGCCATGTCCGACACGCGCATCCTCACCGACCACGCGCCGTACGACGCGCTGCTGCTGCTCTCCTTCGGCGGGCCGGAGGGCCCCGAGGACGTGGTGCCCTTCCTGGAGAACGTGACCCGGGGGCGGGGCATCCCGAAGGAGCGGCTGACCGAGGTCGGCAAGCACTACTTCCTGTTCGGCGGGGTCAGCCCGATCAACGCGCAGAACCGCGAGCTGCTGGCCGCGCTGCGCAAGGACTTCGCCGAGCACGGCCTGGACCTGCCGGTGTACTGGGGCAACCGGAACTGGGCCCCGTACCTGGTGGACACCCTGCGGGAGATCGCCGCGGACGGGCACCGGCGAGTGCTGGTGCTGGCCACCAGCGCGTACGCGGGGTACTCGGGCTGCCGGCAGTACCGGGAGAACCTGGCCGACGCGCTGGCCGTGCTGGCCGAGGAGGGCGCGCCGGAGCTGACCGTCGACAAGCTGCGGCACTTCTACAACCACCCCGGCTTCGTCGAGCCGATGATCGACGCGACCCTGGCCGCGCTCGCCGAACTGCCCGAGGCGGTCCGATCCGGCGCCCGGCTGGCGTTCACCACGCACTCGATCCCGACCGCGATGGCGGAGAGCTCCGGCGCCCCCGACGACCCGGCCCGCGGCACCCCCGGCGGGGCGTACGTGGCCCAGCACCTGGAGGTGGCGGGGCTGATCGCCGAGGCGGTGGCCGAGGCCACCGGCGTCGCCGACCGGCCGTGGGAGCTGGTGTACCAGAGCCGCAGCGGCGCGCCGCACATCCCGTGGCTGGAGCCGGACATCTGCGACCACCTGACCGCGCAGCGGGCGGACGGCGCCCCGGCGGTGGTGATGGTGCCGATCGGGTTCGTCTCCGACCACATGGAGGTCAAGTACGACCTCGACACCGAGGCGGTGGCCCGCGCCGCCGAGCTCGGCCTGCCGGTCGCCCGGGCCGCCACCGTGGGCGCCGACCCCCGTTTCACCGCCGCCGTGCGCGAGCTGGTGCTGGAGCGCGCCGCGGTGGAGCGCGGCGTTCCGGTCGCCCGCCGCGCGCTCGGCGCGTGCGGGGCCAGCCACGACGTGTGCGCCCTCGCCTGCTGCCCCAACCCGCGCGCGCCGCGCCCGGCCGCCGCCCAAGCCCGATGACCCGGAGGACTCCCGCCGTGACCGACCCCCTGCTGGACGAACTGCTCGCCACCGCCGTCGAGGCGGCCACCAAGGCGGGCGAGCTGCTGCGCGACGGCCGGCCCGAGGAGCTCGGGGTGGCCGCCACCAAGAGCAGCCCGGTGGACGTGGTGACCGAGATGGACCTGGCCTCCGAGAAGCTGGTCCTGGAGCTGATCTCGGGACGCCGCCCCGCCGACGGCTACCTCGGCGAGGAGGGCGCCGACCGCCCCGGCACCTCCGGCGTGCGCTGGGTGGTCGACCCGCTCGACGGCACCGTCAACTACCTGTACGGGCTGCCCTCCTGGGCGGTAAGCGTGGCCGCCGAGCTGGACGGCGAGGCGGTGGTCGGGGTGGTTTACGTGCCGGCCCGCGGCGAGCTGTTCCAGGCGGTCCGCGGCGGCGGGGCGTTCCTGAACGGACGTCAGCTGACGGTCCGTCCGGCCGCGGCCTGGGGGACGGCGCTGGTCGCCACCGGCTTCGGGTACCTGCGCGAGCGCCGGGTGCGCCAGGCCGAAGTGGTGCAGGCGCTGATGGCCGAGGTGCGCGACATCCGCCGGGCCGGCGCCGCCGCGGTCGACCTGTGCGACCTGGCGGCCGGCCGCTTCGACGGCTACTTCGAGCGCGGCCTGGCCCCCTGGGACCGGGCGGCCGGACTGCTGATCGCCCGCGAGGCCGGCGCGCTCACCGGCTCCCGCCCCGGCCTGCCCGCCGACGGCGAGCTCACGGTGGCCGCCCCGCCCGGCGTCTTCGAGCCGCTGCAGGCCCGCCTGGAGGAACTCGGCGCCTGGCACGACTGAGCCCGGCGGCGGACTCGGCACGCCCCGAGAAAGCGAAGGGCCCTGGCACGGGTACGGTGCCAGGGCTCGCTGGTGCGGGTGGGGATCAGATCAGGTCAGGTCAGGCGGCGGAGCGGTGCGTACCGTGCACCGTGTCCACGCCGTGCTCGGCGGCGAGACGCTGGAGGTCCTCCAGCTCGGACTGCTCGACCTCGGCCAGGAACTCGTCCCCGGACTCGATCGCGCGGTGCAGATCCTGCTCGGCGTTCTTGATCCGCTGAAGGATTCCGGTGGTGAAGGCGTCCATACGGGCCCCCTTTGCTGTGTCGGACGGGCTCGGTCCGGGCAACCCCCCGGCACGGACCGAAAACCGGAACCGGCACTCCCGGGCGGGGAGCGCGGAGACGGCGCGGCGGCCGAGTTCCGAAGGCTTTCGAGCCCAGACCGGTGCGGATGGGGCACTCGGCGGGTGGTGGCCGCGATCCGTGCAGGGCGGTATCGCGGTGTGCACCTGTCCTCCCCGCCCCCGCGCGGGGGAAACCTCGACGGGCCGGAAAGTTGCCCGGGTCACAGTCCAACCGGCAGCCGGCGACTCCGTTTTCGCCACCGGCACACCGGACTTACCCCTTGTTTACCGCGCGACCAGGCAGGATGGAGGCACCGTCGGATCCGCGTGTCCGGATCCGCCGCCCGGTGCACCACGGCCCGCACGGGCGTCACGGTCTGGGCCGCTCCAGAGAAGGGACAACCGCCGTGCGGGTACTCGTCGTCGAGGACGAGCAGCTGCTCGCCGAGGCCGTCGCCACCGGCCTGCGCCGCGAGGCGATGGCCGTCGACGTCGTCTACGACGGGGAGGCCGCGCTGCAGCGGATCGCCGTGAACGACTACGACGTGGTGGTGCTCGACCGCGACCTGCCGCTGGTGCACGGCGACGACGTCTGCCGGAAGATCGTCGAACAGGGCCTGGCCACCCGGGTGATCATGCTGACCGCCTCCGGCGACATCAGCGACCGGGTCGAGGGCCTGGAGATCGGCGCCGACGACTACCTCCCCAAGCCGTTCGCTTTCAGCGAACTCGTCGCCCGGGTACGGGCGCTGGGCCGCCGCGCCACCGTTCCGCTGCCCCCGGTGCTGGAACGCGCCGGGATCAGCCTGGACCCCGGCCGCCGCGAGGTGATCCGCGACGGCAAGCCGGTCCAGCTCGCCCCCAAGGAGTTCGCCGTCCTGGAGGTGCTGATGCGGGCCGGCGGCGCCGTGGTCTCCGCCGAGCAGCTGCTCGAGAAGGCCTGGGACGAGCACACCGACCCCTTCACCAACGTCGTCCGGGTGACCGTGATGACCCTGCGCCGCAAGCTCGGCGACCCGCCGGTGATCGTCACCGTGCCCGGCTCCGGCTACCGGGTGTGACCCCCGCCGACCACCGCCCCGGCTGAGAGGACCCGTCCGACATGACCACCCCGCCACCACCCGGCGGGGCCCCCGGCGCGCCCGCCCAGGGCCCCGGCCAGGTGCCCCCGCGCCCGCCGCACCCCCCACGCCCCTCCGAGCCGGGCGGCGCCCGCCGGCGGGACGACACCTACCACCCCGGCGACGGCCTGTTCGCCTGGCTGTCGCTGCGCCCCACCATTCGGATCCGGCTCACCCTGCTCTACGGCGGGATGTTCCTGATGGCCGGGGTGGTCCTGCTGCTGCTGATGTACTACTTCGTCCGGACCGCGTTCCAGGACAACCAGCTGCCGCACCTCACCCTGGGCCAGGACGTCACCTTCCGGCTGCCCGACGGCACCCGGATCACCGACCAGGCCACCCTCGACAAGTGGATGGACAACTACCAGGCGACCCGCAGCAGCGCCGCACTGTCCACGCTGCTGCGCAAGGCGCTCACCGCGCTGGTCTGCCTGGCCGTGATCGCGTTCGCGGTCGGCTACGCGATGGCCGGCCGGGTGCTGCACCCGCTCGGCCGGATCACCCGCACCGCCCGCGAGGTGGCCGGCAGCGACCTGCACCGCCGGATCGAGCTGGACGGCCCGGACGACGAGTTCAAGGAACTCGCCGACACCTTCGACGAGATGCTGGAGCGGCTGGACCGCGCCTTCGACTCGCAGCGCCGGTTCGTCGCCAACGCCTCGCACGAGCTGCGCACCCCGCTGGCGATCAACCGCACCCTGCTGGAGGTGCAGCTCGCCGACCCGGAGGCCTCGCCCGACCTGCAGCAGCTCGGCAAGACCCTGCTGGCCACCAACGAACGCAGCGAGCAGCTCGTCGAGGGCCTGCTGCTGCTGGCCCGCAGCGAGAACGAGATCACCGACCGCCGCGCGGTCGACCTCTCCGAGGTCGCGCTGCGCGCCGTGGAGCAGATCCGCCCGGAGGCCGGCACCCGCGAGGTGGAGCTGCGCTCCGAGCTGGCGCCCGCCCCGGCGCACGGCAACGGCGTGCTGCTGGAGCGGATCGCGCTCAACCTGCTGCAGAACGGCGTGCGCTACAACAGCCCGGACGGCTGGGTGGAGATCACCACCCGGGCGGTCCCGGGCGGGGGCGGCGAGCTGGTGGTCAGCAACACCGGCCCGGTGGTCCCCGGCTACGAGCTGGAGCACATCTTCGAGCCCTTCCGCCGGGTCAAGGGCGCCGACCGGACCCGCAGTGACAAGGGCGTCGGCCTCGGCCTGTCGATCGTCCGCTCGGTGGTCCGGGCACACGGAGGCACCATCGAGGCCACTGCCCGCCCCGGAGGCGGCCTGCGGGTGCAGGTCCGTATCCCGTAGTCGTCGACCCGCTCCCGGGCCGCCAGTGGCCCGTGTACGCCGTTCGGAGCAATCCGAAGGCCTCAGCCGCCCCCGTCCAGCCTGTGTCGGAACGACATAAGCGCTGGACAGGGGCGGCTTGTCATTTGGTGTCGGATCAACTTACGGTTACGTAACCTACGCAGCCGTAGGTGAGCCCGTCCCACCCGCAGGAGCTACCGCCGTGACCATCACCCCGCAGCGCCCCGCAACGACCGCATGGACCGACGCCCGGCTGATCCTCGCGCTCGAAGAGGTCGTGGAGACCGAGCTGAACCGCCACCTCAAGGTCGCCAAGGAATGGATGCCGCACGAGTACGTGCCGTGGAGCCAGGGGCGGGACTTCGACGGCGTGCTCGGCGGTGAGGCGTGGTCGCTGGAGCAGTCCAAGGTGACCCCGCTGGGCCGGGTGTCGCTGGTGGTCAACCTGCTCACCGAGGACAACCTCCCGAGCTACCACCACGAGATCGCCAGCATGTTCGGCCGCGAGGGCGCCTGGGGCACCTGGGTGCACCGCTGGACCGCCGAGGAGGGCCGCCACGGCATAGCGATCCGGGACTACCTGTTGGCCACCCGGGCGGTCGACCCGGTCGAGCTGGAGCGGGCCCGGATGACGCACATGGCCGAGGGCTTCCAGTCCGACAACTCGCACAGCATGCTGCACTCGGTGGCCTACGTGGCCTTCCAGGAGCTGGCCACCCGGATCGCCCACCGCAACACCGGCCACCACTCCGGCGACCCGCTCTGCGACCAGCTGCTGGCGAAGATCGCCAACGACGAGAACCTGCACATGGTCTTCTACCGGAACCTGCTGAAGGCCGCCCTGGAGCTCGCCCCCGACGAGGCCATGCGCGCCGTCGCCGACGTGGTGATCGACTTCCGGATGCCCGGCCACGGCATGCCCGGCTTCGAGCGCTCCGCCGCCCAGATCGCCATCGGCGGCATCTACAACCTCCGCATCCACCACGACGACGTGCTGCAGCCCGTGCTGCGCCACCTCAAGGTGATGGAGATCGGCGGCCTCGGCCCGGTCGGCAGCCAGGCCCAGCAGGAGCTCGGCGCCTTCCTGGACGGCCTGGACGCCCAGGCCACCAAGTTCGACGAGCGCCAGGCCGCGCTGCTCGCCCGCCGCGCCGCCGCGGCCGCCGCCCGCGCCTGACGGCGGGTGCCGGGACCGGTCCGGAACCGACCCGGGCACAACGGTCGGTAAGCGGACGATCCGACCGGAGTGAGCCCGGGTCGAAAGGCCCGTTTTCGCGTCAAACGCCCGTCATCGGCGCCAATGTGACGAAGCTCACACCGCGGCGTACGATCCGTTTGCGTCCCCCTTGAGGGTGATCACCCGTTCGGGCCACTCGGTTGCGCTGCGTCATGTCGCCGGGCATTCACGGACAAGTCGACCTGTCGTCAAATTCCGTCCCGCAGCGTGCAGTTGCCGACCCGGTCGGTTCCGGGCGGCTACCGTAGGTAGTCGACCGGATGCCACGGCCCGCCCTGGTTCACCCATCCGAGGGATCGTGTTCGGACCCTGTTCGATCACCCTGACGGGCCCCCGACTGGGTGTCGATTGAGTAACAGGGCTTGAAGTAAGGCACAATCTCGGCCTCGGGTCGGGCACAAGACCGGCCCCCCAGGCGTTACGTGCGCTGGAGATACCCGCACACACCCAAAGGGGGAGAGCGAAACATGGCAACGGACTACGACACCCCACGCAAGACCGATGACGACCTCAACGAGGACAGCATCGAGGAACTGAAGGCCCGCCGGAACGAGAAGGCTTCCAGCTCGGTCGACGTCGACGAGTACGACGCGAACGAAGGCCTGGAGCTTCCCGGTGCCGACCTCTCCAACGAGGAGTTGTCGGTTCGCGTGCTGCCCCGGCAGGCCGACGAGTTCACCTGCATGAGCTGCTTCCTGGTGCACCACCGGAGCCAGCTCTACAGCGAGAAGAACGGCCAGCCGATCTGCCGGGACTGCGGCGCCTGAAAACGGCGCGGCACAGGCCCGGGCGGGCGAGACCCCTCCGCCGGCCCGGTACGCCGCCCCGTCCGGCCTTGAGCAGCAAGGCCGGAGGCAGCATCAGCGACCGTCCCGAGCGGTCGCACCCGGTAGGCCGCGAGCTGCGCGCCTGCCACGCAGTGCTCGCCGAGAAACGCCGAAAGGGACGGTCCCGCCACCACGCGGGAACCGTCCCTTCCGGTTTTCTCCGGCCCTTCGGCCGCTCCGGCCGTACCCCGGCCCCGGACTCAGCGGGCGCGGCCGACGGCCGCCTCGCTGAGCGCGTCCGCCAGCCGCTGCGGCGAGCGGGTCGACAGGTACAGGTACGGCGTCGGGTCGGCCGGATCGGTCACCTCGACCTTCAGCGCGGTCGGCACGTAGCTGCGCAGCAGCATGAAGGCCCGCGGATCGGCCTTCACCGACCGCCAGGCCACCGCCTCCTTCGGGTTCAGCACCTCGGCCGCCCCGAGCGCGCTCACCGGGATCCTGGCCTGCCCGGCCACCAGCGAGCCCTGCACCACCCGGATCCGGGCCGAGCCGTAGCCGCTGAGCGCCGCGGCGCCCGCGGCCACCCCGACCACCAGGCCGACCAGCGCGGCCACCTCGCTGAACCTGAGCAGGATCAGCGCGAGCGAGAGCCCGAGCGCGAGGGCCAGCAGCCACCAGGAGCGCGGGACGGTGAGACGTTCGTCGTACATGCCGTCCATTGTGGGCGCACCACACGCCCGGCCCGGCCCCCGGGGCCCCGCGACGCACCCCGGACGATGCTGCGCCGGAAAGCTACCGGCCGGTAAGGTCGCCGCTGTGAACGGACCCATCGCCACCCCCACCACGCCGCCCGCAGAGGCCGTCCTCCCGCCCCGCTCCCCGCAGGCCCCCGCACCCGGCACCGTCATCGGCACCCACTACGAGGACTGCTTCGGCTGCGGCCCGCACCACCCCCACGGCCTCCAGCTCACCGCCACCGCCGGCGACCGGCTCGACGTCACCGCCGAGTTCACCGTCAAGCCGGGCCACCAGGGCGGCCCCGGACTCGCCCACGGCGGCGTCCTGGTCAGCGCCATGGACGAGACCCTCGGAACCCTCAACTGGCTGCTCGGCGCCCCCGCCGTCACCGGCCGGCTGGAGACCGACTTCGTCCGTCCGGTCCCCGTCGACTCCGTGCTGCACATCCACGCGCGGGTGACCGGGGTCCACGGCCGCAAGGTCTACAGCGCCGCCGAGGGCCGCATCGGCGGCCCCGACGGACCGGTCGCGATCCGCGCCCAGGCTCTCTTCATCCAGGTGAAGCTGGAACACTTCACCACGCACGGTCGTCCCGAGGACGTGCAGAAGGTCCTGGACGACCCGGACCTGATCAAGCGAGCCCGAGCCTTCGAGGTGAACCCGTGACCGACCCCGTCCGCCCCCCGGTCGACATCCTGATCCGCCGCCTCGACCCGGAGCTCCCGCTCCCCGCGTACGAGCACCCCGGTGACGCCGGAGCGGACCTGCGCACCACGGTCGACGCCGAACTGAAGCCGGGCGAGCGGGCGGTGATCCCCACCGGTATCGCCATCGCGCTACCGGACGGTTACGCGGCGTTCGTCCACCCCCGGTCCGGACTGGCCGCGCGTTGCGGAGTTGCACTGGTGAACGCCCCGGGGACGGTCGATGCCGGGTACCGTGGTGAGATCAAGGTGATCGTGGTCAACCTGGACCCGCGCGAGCCGGTCTCCTTCAAGCGAGGCGACCGGATCGCCCAGCTGGTCATCCAGCAGGTCGAGAAGGCCCGCTTCCACGAGGTGGGCGAGCTCCCGGGTTCGGTCCGGTCCGATGGCGGGTTCGGCTCGACCGGCGGTCACGCCGCGGTCTAGCATTCCCGCGGTCTCGGCTCCGGCCGGGCTGGCACGACGAGCGGGTGGAAGCGGTGCGGTTCGCCGCGGTTTTCGGCCGGTCTGATGGGTAGCAGGTAGCAGGTATTTCGCGTTCGGTCTTGGATTCGGTCTTGGACCGGGAAGGACAGTGACCGTGTTCCGTCGTCGCAAGAGCGAGGACGCTGTCGAGCAGCTCGCCGAGGACGCCATCAGCGCCGACGAGACGGCCGATGACGTCGAGGGTTCCGCCGAGAGCGAGAACGACACCGAACCGGACCCGGCCGAGCGGGTCGGCCTTCCGCCGGCCCCGCGCCCGGACGGGCCGTGGGACGTCTCCGAGCTGGAGAAGCCCGAAGAGGGCCGCGTCGACCTCGGGGGCCTGCTGATCCCCGGCGTCGAGGGCATGGAACTGCGCGTCGAGGTCGCGGGCGACTCGATCGTCGCCGCCACCCTGGTGCTCGGCAACAGCGCCATCCAGCTCCAGGCGTTCGCCGCCCCCAAGTCCGAGGGCATCTGGCCCGAGGTCCGCGAGGAGATCGCCACCGGCATCACCGGCCAGGGCGGCGTCATCGAGGAGGAGGAGGGCAACCTCGGCTGGCACCTGCGCGCCCAGGTCCCCGTCCAGCTCCCCGACGGCAACCGCGGCTTCCAGCTGGTCCGCTTCGTCGGCTGCGACGGCCCGCGCTGGTTCCTGCGCGGCGTGATCTCCGGTCAGGCCGCCGTCCAGCCCGAGATGGCCGGCATCCTCGAAGAGGTCTTCCGCCAGACCGTCGTGGTCCGCGGCGAGTCGCCGATGGCGCCCCGCGACCCGATCGTCCTCAAGCTCCCCGAGGACGCCCAGATGGTCGCCGACGGCGCGGCCGCCCCCGCGGAGCCCGAGTCCCCCTACGCCGGCGGCTCGATCGACCCGTTCTCCCGGGGCCCCGAGATCACCGAGGTCCGCTGACCTTCCGGACGTCCCGCGTCCCCTTCCGCCCCCGCACCGTTCGCGTGCGGGGGCGGATTTGCTTCGCGGCCGCCGGTACCCGTACAGTTCCGGAGTCGCGCCGAGAGGGGCGAACGAAGGCGAGTTCGAGGAAACACCGGT
>NZ_JBFAQR010000097.1:0-20566 GCF_040678815.1 Kitasatospora sp. NPDC049285
ACAGGCCGGTGGCGGGCGTGGGCGTGGCACTCACGTGGGTAGACCCCTCGGGCAGATGGTCGAGGCTCGTTCGTCGAAGCCCATCGACGCTGACACGGCGCGCTCGCACGTGTCAACAGCCTTACAGGAAGCCGAATTTAGATTTGTTCAGGCCCTTGTCGAACCGGTAACCCATCGTTAGTGTCACCGAAACATCCAAGCGTTTCGACAGTTTGCTGGAGAAGGGCCGCCCCCATGAGAACTGGGATGAACCGCAGAACTTTCCTGAACTCCGCTGTCTCGGTCAACATCCTGGTGCTGCGCTCCTTCTACCAGGGCACCAGCTCGGAGCTGATCGACGCCGCCCGGATCGACGGCGCCGGCGACTGGCGCATCCTGTGGTCGGTCGTCCTGCCCACCTCACGGGCCGTCACCGCGGTGATCGCCCTGTTCTACGCGGTCGGCTACTGGAACTCCTTCTTCAACGTCCTGCTCTACATGCCGACGGACAGTCAGAAGTGGCCCCTGCAGGACGTGCTGCTGACGTACGTCAACCGCGGCAACGGCCTGCCGGGCTCGGTGAACTCCGGCTTCGGCAGCGTCCACCAGCAGACCGCGCCGCTGTCGCTGCAGATGGCCGTGGTGGTGCTCACCCTGGTCCCGATGCTGCTCGCCTACCCGTTCGTCCAGAAGCACCTGCGCACGGGCGTGCTCACCGGCGCGATCAAGGGCTGAGCCCGACCGACCCTTAAGGAAGTGGACCGATGGTGACCCTCGCCGACGTGGCCAGGCACGCGGGCGTGTCCGCCAGCACCGTCAGCTACGCGCTGAGCGGGAAGCGATCGATCTCGCGGAAGACCCGCACCCGCATCGAGCAGGCCATCACGGCGCTCGACTACCACCCCAACGCGGGAGCCCGGGCACTGGCCGGAAAGCGCTCGCACATCATCGCGCTGATGGTGCCGCTGCACACCGAGGTGCACGTGCCGACCATGATGGAGATCGCCATCGCGGTCACCGTCGCGGCCCGCGAGCACGGCTACGACGTGCTGCTGCTCACCAACGACGAGGGCCCCGACGGCGTCCAGCGGGTCGCCGCCAGCGGCCTGGCCGACGGCGTCATCCTGATGGACGTCCGCCTCGACGACGAGCGCGTCCCCGTCCTGCACGCCCGGGGCGTGCCCGCCGCGCTGATCGGCCTGCCCGCCGACCCGGCCGGACTGTCCTGCGTCGACCACGACTTCACCACCGCGGGCGCCCTGTGCGCCGACCACCTGGCCGACCTCGGCCACCGCGACGTCGCGTTCATCGGCTACGGCAGCGCCGTCTACCGCCGGCACGCCGGCTACGCGGAGCGCACCGTCCAGGGCTTCCGGGACCGCGCCGAACAGCGCGGCGTGCGCTTCCTGCACCGCCCCTGCGAGGGCACCTACGAGTCCACCGCCGGCACCCTGGCCCGGATCCTCGCCGACCGGCCCGACACCACCGGGTTCGTCGTGCAGAACGAGGGCGCGATCGGCCCGCTGCTCAACCTGCTGCGGGCCGGCGGGCGGACCGTCCCCGAGGACGCCTCGGTGATCGCCATCTGCCCGGACGCGCTCGCCGAGCAGCACTCCCCCCGGCTCACCGCCGTGACCAGTCCGAAGAAGGAGCTCGGGCAGCTGGCCGTCGACCAGGTGATGGCCCGGATCACGGCGGTGGCCGACGGCTTCGAACCGAAGGACGAACTGCTGCTGGTGGCACCGGACCTGATGGTCCGGGAGAGCACCGCCCCCGCCCCGCACCGCACCACATCCCGTCCCTGACGCCACGGAAGCTGAGATTTCCCATGACGATTCGCCGACTCACCGACCGGCTCGGCGGCCTCGCGTTCGGCGGGGACTACAACCCCGAGCAGTGGGACGCCGAGGTGTGGAAGGAGGACGACGAGCTGATGCGCCGGGCCGGGGTCAACCTGGCCACCGTCGGCGTGTTCTCCTGGGCCCTGCTGGAGCCGGCGGAGGGCCGCTACGACTTCGGCTGGCTCGACGCCCACCTCGACCGGCTGCACGCCGCCGGCGTCGCCGTCGACCTGGCCACCCCGACCGCCTCCCCGCCGCCCTGGTTCACCCTGGCCCATCCGGACGCCCTGCCGGTCACCCCCGAGGGCGTCCGCCTCACCCACGGCAGCCGCGACACCTACTGCCTGGCCGCCCCCGCCTACCGCCAGGCCGCCCGCCGGATCGCCGGCGCGCTGGCCGAACGCTACGCCGACCACCCGGCGCTGGCCCTGTGGCACGTGCACAACGAGTACGTGACGCTGTGCTGGTGCGAGCACACCGCGGCCGCCTTCCGGGTCTGGCTGCGCGAGCGCCACGGTTCCCTGGACGCCCTCAACGAGGCCTGGGGGACGGCGTTCTGGAGCCAGCGCTACAGCAGCTGGGAACAGGTCCAGCCGCCGCGCGCCACCCAGTGGCACGGCAACCCCGGCCGGTCCGTGGACTTCAGCCGCTTCTTCTCCGACCTGACCATCGCCGCCTACCGGGAGCAGCGCGACGCGATCCGCGCGCACAGCGACCTCCCGGTCACCACCAACTTCATGCTGCCGGGCTACCAGAACCTGGACCTGTGGGCGTTCGGCCGCGAGGTGGACGTGGTGTCCGTCGACCACTACCCCACCGCGTCCGGCCGGGGCGCCGCCGCCGACACCGCGTTCGGCGCCGACCGGGCCCGTTCCTTCGCCGGCGGCGCGCCCTGGCTGCTCATGGAGCAGGGCACCAACACCGTCTACGCCGGGGACCGAGTCCTGGCCAAGGAGCCCGGCGACATCCTGCGCCACTCGCTCGGCCACATCGCCCGCGGCTCGGAGGGCGCGCTGTTCTTCCAGTGGCGCCAGTCCAAGGCCGGCGCCGAGTTCTTCCACTCCGCGATGGTCCCGCACGCCGGGGCCGACAGCCGCACCTTCCGCGAGACGGCGGCCACCGGCGCGGCCGTCGGCCGGCTCGCCGAACTCGCCGGCTCCACCGTGCGCGCCGAGGCCGCCGTCCTGCACGACTCCGACGCCTGGTGGGCGATGAACGTGGACGGCCTGCCGTCCGGCGAACTCGACTACCACGGCGAGCTGCGCCGCGCCCACCGCGCGCTGTGGGACGCCGGCGTCACCACCGACTTCGCCCACCCCGAACGGGAGTTGAGCCGCTACCGGCTGGTCCTCGCCCCCGCCCTGTTCCTGCTCTCCGACGCGGGCGCGGCCAACCTGCGCGCCTATGTCGAGGGCGGCGGCACCCTGCTGGTGCAGCCGTTCAGCGGCGCCGTCGACGAGCGCATGCACGCCCGGCTCGGCGGCTACCCGGCCGCGCCGCTGCGCGAGGCGCTCGGCATCCGGGTCGAGGAGTACCGGCCGCTGCCGCGCACCTCGGAGCTGCTCCTCACGGACGGCTCGCGGGCCACGGCCTGGAGCGAGTCGCTGCGCACCGAGGGCGCCGAGACCGTCGCCGCCTACCCGGACGGCATGCTGGCCGGCTCCCCCGCCCTGACCCGCCACGCCTTCGGCGCCGGCCACGCCTGGTACCTCTCCACCCGGCTCGACGACGCGTCCTACGGCGCGCTGGTCGCCCGGCTCACCGCGGACGCGGGCCTGGCCCCGGACCTCCCGGGCCTGCCGCCGACCGTCGAGTCGGTCACCCGGCACGCCCCGGACGGCCGCCGCTGGCACCTGCTGATCAACCACGGCCCGGACGCCGCGCCGCTCCCCGAGCCCGCCCACGACCTGCTGACCGACGGCCCGCTCGCCGAACTCCCGCCCGGCGGCTGCGCCGTCCTGCGCGCGCACTGATCCCGGCCCGTCCGCCCCCCTTCCCCGACCGCGGCGGACGGGCCGCCCTCCACTCACGGGCTGACGATCCGTCACTCTTCCGCTCCTTCCCGCCACCTGACGGCCCACCACCGCAGCCGACTCGCCCCCATGCGAGGACCTCGCCATGACCGACGCACCCATCACCGTCCGCTGGGGCCACCACGCCCTGGCCCTCACCATCGACCTCGCCGAGGACGGCACCGCCCGCCTGCGCCACCTCGGCCGGCCCGGCGACACCCCGGCGCCCGCCGCTGCCGCGCTCCCGCTGGTCGAAGCCACCGCCGCCGGCCACGGGCGGTACTGGTCGGGCCGCCACCTGATCGACACCACCATCGGCGCCCGGCTGCGCCACCGCGGCCACACCGTCGGCCGGGACGGCGACTGGCACCTGCTCACCGTCGACCTGCACGACCCCGTCACCGGCCTGGCCGCCGAGGTGAACTACCGCTCCCCGGACGGCATCCCCGTGCTGCGCGCCGAGGTGGTGCTGCGTAACGAGGGCCGCGAGCCGCTGCACCTGGAGTCGGCGTCCTCCCTGGTGGTGGGCGCCCTCACCACCGGCGACCCGGCCGAGCTGGACGCCGCCGAGCTGCTCTGGGCGGAGAACGACTGGATGGCCGAGGGCCGTTGGCAGCGCGAACCGCTGCG
The DNA here is from genome assembly GCF_040678815.1 of Kitasatospora sp. NPDC049285. Taxonomy (NCBI): domain Bacteria; kingdom Bacillati; phylum Actinomycetota; class Actinomycetes; order Kitasatosporales; family Streptomycetaceae; genus Kitasatospora; species Kitasatospora sp. NPDC049285. The sequence continues at coordinate 4,463 of NZ_JBFAQR010000097.1, forward strand.
CACCGCCTTGGCAACCCTCGGTCTCCCGCTTCCCCGGGCCGGGCGGGATCCACCAGGTGCTGGACCGCATCCGCGAGCGCGGCATGGTGCCCGGCCTGTGGCTGGAGCCGGAGGCGGTCGGGGTGTCCAGCCCGCTGGCGAAGTCACTGCCCGAGGAGGCGTTCTTCCGGCGCGACGGGCAGCGGATCGAGGAGGGAGGCGGCCGCCACCACCTCGACCTGCGCCACCCGGCCGCCCGGGCGCACCTGGACGCGGTGGTGGACCGCCTGGTCGCCGACTGGGGCGTCGGCTACCTGAAACTGGACCACAACACCGACCCCGGCTCCGGCACCAGCGCCCACCCCGGGGAGGCCCCGGCGGCCGGCCTGCTCGGCCACAACCGGGCCCAACTCGACTGGCTGGACGGCCTGTTGGACCGGCACCCGGACCTGGTGCTGGAGAACTGCGCGTCCGGCGCCATGCGGACCGACCACGCCCTGCTGTCCCGGATGCAGCTGCAGTCCACCAGCGACCAGCAGGACCTGCTGCGCTACCCGCCGATCGCGGCGGCCGCCCCCACGGCCGTCACCCCGGAGCAGGGCGCCGTGTGGAGCTACCCGCAGCCCGAGGACTCGCCGGACGAGGTGGCCTTCACCATGGCGAGCGCGCTGCTGGGCCGGATCCACCTCTCCGGGAAGCTCACCGAACTCGGCCCGGACGAGGCTGCGTCGGTGCGCGAGGCGGTGGCCGTCCACAAGTCGCTGCGCGCCGAGCTGCCGCACGCCGTGCCGTGCTGGCCGCTGGGCCTGCCGCGCTGGGACGACCCGTGGGTCGCGCTCGCGCTGCGCACCGCGGGCGGCGACACCCTGCTGACGGTCTGGCGCCGCCCGGGAGCGGACGCCACCACCACCCTGCACCTGCCGCACCTACGACGCCGCCATCCCGCAGGGCGGGAGCGTCCGGTGGGGCTTCCGGGCCACCTGGTCCGGCAGTGATGCCAATCCCCCGGCCTTCTGGCTGAACGGCGCCTCCTGCGCCATCGGCTAGCCGGCCGCACCAGCGGCGCCCCGGGTGCCCGACCCGGCCCGGGGCGCCGCCCGAACCGCACCATCGAGAGGAACCGATCCCGTGTCAGGCCAGCAGTCGGCGGCGAGCACCGTCACCAACCCGGTGATCCCGGGCTTCCACCCCGACCCGAGCATCTGCCGCGTGGGCGAGGACTACTACCTCGTCTGCTCCAGCTTCGAGTACTTCCCCGGCATCCCGGTCTTCCACAGCCGGGACCTGGTGAACTGGACCCAGATCGGCAACGCCCTGGACCGGCCGAGCCAGCTGACGCTGCCGCCCGAGATGCCCTCCTCCGCCGGGATCTACGCGCCGACCCTGCGCCACCACGACGGCCGGTTCTGGCTGATCGTCACCAACGTGGGCTCCTCCGGCAACGTGCTCTTCACCGCCACCGACCCGGCCGGGCCGTGGTCCGACCCGCTGCCGCTGCCCGACGTCCCGGGCATCGACCCGGACCTCGCCTGGGACGAGGACGGCACCTGCTGGGTCACCGTCGCCGGGGTCTCCCAGCAGCGCCTGGACCTCGCGACCGGCAGGTCGCTGAGCGAGTCGCAGCCGCTGTGGTCCGGCTCCGCCGGCGCGCAGGCCCCCGAGGCGCCGCACCTGTACCGGATCGGCGCGTGGTGGTACCTGCTGATCGCCGAGGGCGGCACCGAGCGCGGCCACAGCGTCGCCATCGCCCGCGGACGCTCGCCCCAGGGCCCGTTCGAGCCGTGCCCGCACAACCCGGTCCTGACCCACCGCGGCACCCACCACCCGATCCAGAACACCGGCCACGCCGACCTGGTCCAGGCGCCCGACGGCTCCTGGTGGATGGTGCTGCTCGCCGTGCGTCCGCGCGGCGGCACCCCTGGCTGGCACGTGCTCGGCCGGGAGACCTTCCTCACCCCGGTCGACTGGGTGGACGGCTGGCCGGTGGTCGGCGCACTCGAACTCGAGTCGCCCGCGCCCGCCTGGCCGCTGCACCCGGTGCCCGCCGCACCGGTCCGCGACGACTTCGACCAGCCCGACCTGCAGCCGAGTTGGATCTCGGTGCGCGAGCGCCCGGCGCAGCTGGTCACCACCAAGGAGCGCGCCGGCTGGCTCACCCTGCACGCCGCCGGGGCCTCGCTCGACGAGCCGGACGCGGTGTTCGTCGGCCGCCGCCAGCAGCACCTGACCTGCGGGGTGCGCGCCCTGGTCGACGCCTCCGCGGGTCGCGGCGGCCTCGCCATCCGGCTCGACGAGCGGCACCACTACGAGATCGAGGCGACCGCCGGCCGGGTCACGGTGTTCGCCCGGATCGGGCCGCTGCGCACCGAGGTGGGCTCCGCGACGGTGCCCGAGGGCCCGGTGGTGCTCGGCCTGGAGATCGCCCCGCACCCGCCGGAGGGCGCCCGGACCAGCCCGGACCTGCTCTCCTTCGGGATCGAGCAGCCCGACGGCGCCTTCACCGTGCTCGGCTCGCTGGAGGGCCGCTACCTGTCCACCGAGGTGGCGGGCGGCTTCACCGGCCGGGTGATCGGCCTGTACGCCGCGGCCGGCACGGTGCACGCCGACTGGTTCGACTACCGCCCCCACCACAGCTCCTGACGAGCCGTCAGGCCTCCCTCCACCCACCCGCTCGACGAAAGGCACGGCAATGATCGACGCCCAGACCGCCCGCCCGCGCAGCCGCCGGCTGCGCCGGTCCGCGACCCTGCTGGTGGCCCTGGTCACCACCGGCGGCCTCACCGCCGGTCCCGCGTTCGCCTCCCCGGCCGCCCCGGACGCGGCGCAGCAGACCGCGGGCGTCCACGTCCCCAAGGACCGGATGGCCGCGCTCGCCGCGATGCAGCCCAGCTGGAACCTCGGCAACACCCTCGACGCCATCCCCGACGAGACGTCCTGGGGCAACCCGCTGGCCACCAAGGCGCTGTTCGACAAGATCCGCTCGGAGGGCTTCCGCAGCGTCCGCATCCCGGTCACCTGGTACCCGCACGAGTCCGCCACCGCCCCGTACACCATCGACGCGACCTACCTGAAGCGCGTCAAGCAGGTGGTCGACCTGGCGCAGGCGGCCGGCCTGTACGCCGAGATGAACGTGCACCACGACTCGTGGCAGTGGATATCGAACATCGCCACCGACCACGACAACGTGATGGCGCGGTTCAACTCCACCTGGCAGCAGATCGCCACCGCCCTCAAGGACGAGCCGCGCAGCCTGCTCATGGAGAGCGTCAACGAGCCGTCGTTCGCCAACGGCACCACCGACGCGCAGAAGAAGCAGTACATGAACGAGCTGAACACCTCGTTCTTCACCATCGTCCGCAAGTCCGGCGGCAACAACAAGAACCGCCTGCTCGTCCTGCCCACCCAGGGCTGCACCCCGTCCGACGAGCTGATGAACGACCTGTCGGCCACCATCAACTCGCTGCACGACCCGAACCTGGTGGCCACCGTCCACTACTACAGCTACTGGCCGTTCAGCGTGAACATCGCCGGCACCACCACCTACGACGCCACCACCCAGAAGGACCTGAACGACGCCTTCGCGCGGATGCGCACCATCTTCACCAGCAAGGGCGTCCCGGTCTACCTGGGCGAGTACGGCCTGCTCAGCGAGCCGAACTCGGGCACCGTCGAGAACGGCGAGATGCTGAAGTACTACGAGGAGCTGGGCTACCAGGCCCGGACCAGCCACGTCACCAGCGCGCTGTGGGACGACGCCAACTTCCTCAACCGCAGCTCCCTGCAGTGGCGCGAGCCGGACCTGATGGCCATGATCAAGCAGTCCTGGACCAGCCGCTCCGGGACGGCCGCCAGCGACAACCTGTTCCTGCCGAAGTCCGGGCCGATCACCGACCAGACCATCGACCTCAACCTGAACGGCACCCGGTTCCTGACGGTGTGGAACGGCAACGCGCAGCTGCGCGACGGCCCGGACTACAAGGTCAAGGACGGCAAGCTCACCCTCTTCGCGTCCGCCCTCACCCGACTGGCCGGCGACCGCTCCTACGGCGTCAACTCGACCGTCGAGCTGTGGTTCTCCGAGGGCGTGGACTGGAAGCTCCACATCATCAGCTCCGACCTGCCGGTGCTGTCCGACGCCACCGGCACCACCGACGGGCTGAGCGTCCCGACCCAGTACCGCGGCGACCAGCTCGCCACCATCGAGTCCAAGTACACCGACGGCACCAACGCCGGCCCGGCCTCCTGGACCGCCTTCCAGGGCTGGGGCTCCAGCTTCGCACCCGACTACGCCGGCAACGCGACCACCTTCACCAAGGAGTTCCTGAGCTCGCTCACGGACGGCCGGACCGCGGTCCTCACCCTCCACTACCGGAGCGGCGCCACCGGGACGTACAAGCTGACCCGCTCGGGCAGCACCGTCACCGGTTCCGCTTCCTGACGACAAGTCCGCAACCCGCCCCGGCCGCCGCTCCGGCAGCCGGGGCTCCTCCCTGACGAGGTGTCAGCGATGTTCCCCCTGCCTCCGCGCGTCCTGTTCGGCGCCGCCTACTACCCCGAGTACCAGCCGTACGACCGGCTGAAGGAGGACCTCGACCTGATGGCCGAGGCGAAGTTCACCGTCATCCGGGTCGGCGAGTCGGTCTGGTCGACCTGGGAGCCGGACAGCGGCCGCTTCGAACTCGAGTGGCTCACCCCGGTGTTGGACGCCGCGCACGCCCGCGGCATCTCGGTGGTGCTCGGCACGCCCACCTACGCGGTGCCGCCGTGGCTGGCCCGCCAGTACCCGGAGATCGCCACCGTGCAGTCCGGCGGCCGGCCCATGGGCTGGGGCTCCCGCCAGGAGGCCGACTTCAGCCACCCCGCCTTCCGCTTCCACGCCGAGCGCGTCACCCGCGCCATCCTCGCCCGGCACGCCGGCCACCCCGCGGTGATCGGCTTCCAGGTCGACAACGAGCCCGGCCTGCACCTGCCGCACAACCACGGCGTCTTCCAGCGCTTCACCGACCACCTGCGCCGGCAGTACGGCGACGTGGAGACCCTCAACCGCGAGTGGGGCCTGGTCTACTGGTCGCACCGGCTGTCCACCTGGGCCGACCTGTGGGAGCCCCACGGCAACCAGCAGCCGCAGTACGACGTCGCCTGGCGGGCGTTCCAGGCCCGGCAGACCACCGAGTTCGTCGCCTGGCAGGCCGCCATCGCGCGCGAGTACGCCCGCCCCGACCAGTTCGTCACCACCTGCCTGGCCTACGGCCACCCGGCGGTGGACGACGACGAGGTGACCGACGCCCTGGACGTGACGGCCGGCAACCCGTACTACGACATGCAGGACGCCCTCACGCTGCCCGACCCCACGCCCGAGGACCACGAGCAGTGGTGGAAGACCACCGGCGTGTGGGCGCTGTTCCAGAGCGCCGACCGGATCTACTCCTCCCGGCAGGAGCCGCTCCTGGTCACCGAGACCAACGCCCAGGCCGTCAGCGGCACTTCGGACAACCGTCCGGCCTTCGACGGGCAGTGGCGGCAGGCCGCCTGGGCGCTGGTCTCCCGGGGCGCGCGGATGATCGAGTACTGGCACTGGCACACCCTGCACTTCGGCACCGAGACCTACTGGGGCGGCATCCTCCCGCACAGCGGCCGGCCCGGCCGGGTCTACGCCGAACTCGCCCGCCTGGGCGCGGAGTTCGAGACGGCGGGCGAGCTGGTGGCCGGGCTCGAACCGGACGCCGACCTGACCATGGTCTACTCGCTGCCCAGCAAGTGGCTGATGCAGAAGTACCCGCCGCTGGCCACCGCCGCCGGCGCCGAGGACTCCGCCTCGTACCACCGCATCTTCGACCCGTTCTACCGCGGCGCCTTCGAGGCCGGCCGCCAGGTGCGGATCCTGCACGCCCGCCAACTCCACGACGCCCGCGGCGAGAAGGAGGGCGTCGACCCGCGGACCGCCGCCCGGCAGCACCCGGTGCTGGTGGTGCCCGGCCTGTACCTGGCCGAGGACTCGCTGCTCGACTGGTTCGCCGCGTACGCCGAGGCCGGCGGCCACCTGGTGCTCGGCCCGCGCACCGGCTACGCCGACCAGGAGGCCCGGGCCCGCCACGAGCCCGCCCCCGCCCGGCTGGTGGCGGCCGCGGGGGTGTCCTACGACGAGTTCAGCAACCTGTCCGCGGACCTCCCGCTGCGCGCCGCCGCGGACAGCCCGCTGGAACTCCCCGCCGACGCCACCGCGACCCGCTGGCTGGACGGTCTGCTGGTCGCGGACGCCACGGTGCTCGCCGAGTACGACCACCCGCACTTCGGCCGCTGGCCCGCCGTCACCACCCGCCGTCACGGCGCCGGCCGGGTCACCTGCGTGGGCACCGTGCCCGGCCGCGCGTCGGCCCGCTCCCTCGCCGCCTGGCTGGCGCCCGCCCCGGTCGGCGGCTGGTCGGGCCTCCCCGAGACGGTCACCGCCACCACCGGCACCTCCCCCGACGGCCGCCGGGTCCACGTCCTGCACAACTGGAGCTGGCAGCCCGCCGAGGCGACCGCCCCCGCCGACCTGACCGACGTGCTGACCCGCACCCCGGTCCCGGCCGGCGCCCCGGTGCCGCTCGGCGCCTGGGGCGTGCGGGTCCTCGTCGCCTCCTGACGCCCCGTCGACGCGAGTGGGGCCGGCCCGTCGGGCCGGCCCCACTCGCGTTGGTCCGTCAGCGGTCCGCGGGTACGCCCCTCAGCGGTCCACCGAGAAGCGGTACACCGTGGTCGAGCGGTACTCGTCGCCCGGCTGCAGCTCGGTGGACGGGTACTCCGGCCGGTTCGGGGAGTCGGGGAAGTGCTGGGTCTCCAGCGCGATCCCCGCGTGGGCCCCGTAGCGCCGCCCGGAGCGTCCGACCAGCGAGCCGTCGAAGGCGTTGCCGGTGTAGACCTGCAGGCCCGGCTCGGTCGTGCGGCACTCGACCCGCCGGCCGCTGGCCGGATGGCTCAGCACCGCGGCCGTGCGCAGCCCCGTCCCGGTCAGCACCCAGTTGTGGTCCCAGCCGCCGCCGGCTCCGGCGAGCTGCGGGTGCTCCGCCGCGATGCGCTCGCCGACCACCCGGGCCGTGCGCAGGTCGAAGGGCGTGCCGTCCACCGGCTCGACCGGGCCGAGCGGGATCAGCTCGGCGTCCACCGGCAGGTAACCGTCGGCCTCGACCCGCAGCATGTGGTCCAGCACCGTCCCCGCGCCCTCGCCCGCCAGGTTGAAGTAGGCGTGGTTGGTGAGGTTGACGACCGTCGGCGCGTCCGTGACGGCCCGGTACTCGATGCTCAACTCGCCCTCGGCGTCGAGCAGGTACGTCACCTCGGCGCTCAGCGCGCCGGGGAAGCCCTGGTCGCCGTCCGGGCTGTGCAGCCGCAGCCGCACCCCGACCCGCGCCCCGTCCCGGACCGGCACGCCCTCCCAGAGCCGGGTGGCGAAGCCGTCCGGGCCGCCGTGCAGGGTGTGCCCGGCGCCGCCGTGGCCGGCCAGCAGGTGCACCGCGCCCTCCAGCGGCAGCACGCCGCCGGCGATCCGGTTGGCGTAGCGGCCGACGGTGGCGCCGAAGTAGGCGCCCTCGCCGAGCAGGTCCGCGACCCGGTCGCTGCCGAGGACGACGTTCACGGTCCGCCCGTCCCGGTCCGGCGCCTGCAGGGCCTGCAGGCGGGCACCGAGGCTGAGCACCTCCGCCGTCACCCCGCCGGGGGCGCCGAAGGTCCAGCGGGTGATCCACCGCCCGTCGGCCAGGGCGGCGGCGTTGTCCTGGGTGACCGTCAGCGGTCCGTGCGACACGAGTGCGTTGGGCGGCATGGGCAGCTCCTCAAAAACTGTTAGCGCTAACACTATTCCCGTCGCCCAGCTCGCCGCTACCGCCTCGCCGCCACCGGTCGGGACGAGTTCCCGGAGTCCCACAAGAATACTCCGTTAACGCTAACAGAAGCTCCCCCGATGATTTGGCATGGCGTCATAAAGCCGCTGCTCACAGGAGGTTTGGAGGCTCGCCGACAGGTTTGACGCCCTCATGGCTGGCTCATACGCTCCGGGGCGCCGGATGATCCCGTGGCCGTTCTCCGATCGGAGCACCGATGTCCAAACCCCTCCTGCGCCGCCCCCTCGTCCGCTCCGTCCTGGTGGGCGCGCTCCCCGCGGCTGCCGCCCTGGGCAGCCCGGTCAGCGCCCCGGCCGCGCAGGCCACCGGCGAGGGCGGGTCGTTCTCCGTGCTGACGTACAACGTCGCCGGCCTGCCGCAGGTGCTGTCCAGCGCCTCGACCGACCGGCAGTCCAGCACCACCGCCATCGGGAGCCGGCTGGCGCCGTACGACGTCGTGAACGTCCAGGAGGACTTCAACTACCACGCCGCGCTGTACGCCGCCGACTCCCACCCGTACCGGACGGCGACCAGCGGCGGGGCGGGCATCGGCAGCGGCCTCAACACCCTGTCCGGCCTCGCCTACGACACCGACGACTTCGAGCGGGTCAAGTGGCGGGACTGCCAGCTCGACTCCGGCGACTGCCTCACCCCCAAGGGGTTCACCTTCACGCGGACCCGGCTGGCCGAGGGCGTGTACGTGGACTTCTACAACCTCCACGCGAACGCGGGCACGGCGACCGGTGACGAGGCCGCCCGCGCCGCCAACCTGGCGCAGCTCACCGGCTACATCAGGACCCATTCGGCCGGGAACGCCGTCGTCGTGATGGGCGACACCAACACCCGCTACACGCGCGCCGACGACACCATCGCCGCCTTCGCCGCCGACAACCGGCTGACCGACGCGTGGGTGCAGCTGGAGCGCGGCGGCGTCGCGCCGACCCGGGGCGCCGACCCGCTGCTGTGCGACCAGAACGCGCCCACCGACACCTGCGAGATCGTCGACAAGGTCCTGTACCGCAGCAGCGCGCTGGTCTCGCTGGGCGCGACCTCGTACGCCAACCGGCACGCCGACTTCCTGGACGGCTCCGGCCGGATGCTCTCCGACCACGACCCGGTCGCCGTCGGCTTCACCTGGAGCCGGAACCCGGCCTACCTGGCGAGCGAGCAGTTCGGCGGCCCGCACGGCGACTTCTACGACGACGTCGACCGCGTTCCGGCCGGGGCGCAGGCCGCCGTGGTCAGCCTGCGGGCCGGCGCCCGCGTCGACCAGGTCGGCCTCACCCTCGGCAACGGCACCGTCCTCACCCACGGGGGCTCCGGCGGCACCGCCTCCTCGCTCACCCTGGGCAGCGGCGAGTACCTGACCGCGGCCACCCTCTGCCAGGGCTCGTACAGCGGGCACACCCGCATCTTCTACGCCTCGTTCACCACCAACCTGGGCCGGTCGCTGGCCGGCGGCACCACGACCGCGGACTGCGTGACCCGCACCGCGCCCGCCGGCTGGCAGCTCGCCGGGTTCCAGGGGCGCGCCGGCGACGAGGTCGACAAGCTCGGCTTCCTCCTCACCCGCCGCTGACCGTCCCTCACCTCCCGACCACCGCGCACCCCCCGGCCCGGGCCGCCACCCGGGCCGGGAAACCTCCCGACCACCGCGCACCCCCCGGTCCGGGCCGCCACCCGGGCCGGGGAACCTCCCGCCCTTCCGGACGACCGCTCCGCCCCACCGGGCCACCCACCGCAGGAAGACCAGCGATGAACGATCAGCAGCAACCCCTGGACCGCCGCCGTTTCCTGCGCAGCTCCGCAGGCACCTCCCTCGGCCTGCTCGCCGCGCCCACCGCCCTGAGCCTGCTGGTCGCCCCGCAGCGGGCCGCCGCGGCGCCCGCGGGCCCCGCCCAGGGCGCCGCCTTCGTGGACTCCTACACGACCAACACGATGGCCGACCTCACCCCGGAGGGGAACGCGGCCGTACGCATCCTCACCGGGATGAACCGGATCTGGCACACCGGCGCCTCCTGGAACGACGGCTCGCCGCTGCTGGCCGACATCCTGCGCGCCAACGTGCGCTACTGCGTGCGGGTCACCACCCAGCGCACCGCGGCACAGGCCAGGGAAGCCTTCGTCTACGACCGCCAGCACCAGAGTTACGCCGTCATCGCCGGCCTCGGCCCGCTCGCCGACCTGTACCGCACCGGCGCGCGGGCGGTCACCTCGATCACCACCGCGCCCGACTCCACCCCGCCCGCGAAGATCGACGACGCCGTCCCCGCCGACGCGCCCGCCGGCTCCGCGCTGGGCCCCGGCGCCGCCGACTCGGAGCTGGGGCAGGTGGTCGCCCTGGTCAACACGCTCCGCGGACCGTACGCCTCCGGCAACCCCTCCAAGTACGCCTACCGGTACCCGCGTCCCTGGCGCCTGACCGAGGACAGCGCGGTCGTCGACACCGGCGCCACCGACGCGCTCGGCTTCCCGGTCTACGCCTCGGACGTCGTCGTCGCCCCGCAGCTGCTGCGCCAGCGCAACACCTCCCCGGCCGACGACGGCGGCTTCGTGAGCGGGCACACGAACGCCTTCCACCTGGCCGCGCTGGCCCTCGCGTACGCGGTGCCCGAGCGCTTCCAGGAGCTGATCGCCCGGGCGTTCGAGCTCAGCCACACCCGGATCACCGCGGGCATGCACTCCCCGCTCGACGTCATCGGCGGCCGCACCCTCGCCACCGCGCTCGCCGCCGCCACCCTCGCCGACCCGCGCAACGCCGCACTCAAGGCCGCCGCCCGGAGCCAGGCCGCCGAGTACTTCCGGTCGCGGACCGGCACCACGGCCGACACCCTGTACGCCTTCGCCCACCGGGCCACCAGGGCCGAGGACCCGTACGCCGACCGCGCTACCAACGCCGAGCAGGTCACCCCCCGGCTGACGTACGTCCTGCGCCCCGGCGGCCGGGACGTCCCGATGACCGTGCCCAAGGGGGCCGAGGTGCTGCTGGAGACCCGCCTTCCTTACCTCGACGCCGCCCAGCGCCGCGAGGTGCTGCGCAGCACCGCCCTGCCCTCCGGCTACGTCCTGCTGGACGGCCCGGAGATGTGGGGACGGCTCAACCTGTTCGCCGCGGCCGACGGCTACGGCTCGTTCGCGCGGGACGTGACCGTGGAACTCGACGCCGCCGCGGGCGGGTTCGGCGCGGCCGACGCCTGGCGCAACGACATCGACGGCCCCGGCGGCCTCACCAAGCGCGGCACCGGGACGCTGGCCCTGACCGGCACCAACCGCTACACGGGCACCACCGTGGTGGCGGCCGGGGTCCTCACCGCCGCCTCCCGCGACGCCCTCGGGCGCGGCGACGTCCAGGTCCGCGGCGGCACCCTGCGCCTCGACGCCGAGCCGGGCGCCGTCCGGGTGCACGGCGACTACCTGCAGTCGGCCGCCGGGACGCGCCTGGAGGTGACGCTGTCTCACCACCGCGGGCCCGCCCTGACGGTCGCGGGCCGGGTGACGCTGGGCCGCGGCGCGCAGCTCGTCCTGCGGCTGCCGGACGCCCGCGCGCTGGGCGACGACGTGGTGCTGCCGGTGATCGGCGGACGCAGCCTGCAGGGCGGGTTCGGCACCGTCACGGTCGACGCGGCCGGGTACCGGGCGACGCCGCTGTACGCGCACGACGGCCTGGCGGTGCGGCTGACCCGCTGCTGAGCGCCGCCCGCGCTGCGGGATTGTTAACGCTCACACCACGTGTCGTCAAGCCCTGGGCGAAAGCGGCCGACCCGAGCCCTGCGCGAGACCCAACGGTAATGCGAGCACTCTTGACGACCGTTCTGTGAGCGTTAACACTCAGGTAACAGCAGGCCAGGACACCCACAGCGTCCCGGTCTCACCCAACTCGATACCGAGCGCTCCCGGTCTCACCGACTGCCGGACCGGCCCCGCTCGTGCTCGACCCCCTGCTCGTCCGATGGTCGGCCGCCACCCCAGGTCCGGCCGGCCTCGGCGTCTTCCTGGAGGAACTGTGCGGAAGCTTTCGATGGCCCTCGCCGCTGCGGGCCTGGCGCTCTCCCTGGCCGCGTGCGGTCAGAGCTCGAACGGTGTCGGTGACGGCGCGCCCAAGAGCGGCGACGCCAAGGGCGGGCTGGTCGGCATCGCGATGCCGACCAAGTCGTCGGAGCGCTGGATCAACGACGGCAACAACATGGTCAAGGAGTTCCAGTCCAAGGGCTACAAGACCGACCTCCAGTACGGCGACAACGTCGTCGAGAACCAGGTCTCGCAGATCGAGAACATGATCACCAAGGGCGCCAAGCTGCTGGTGGTCGCGGCGATCGACGGCTCCTCGCTCACCGACGTGCTGCAGAAGGCCGCTGACGCCCACATCCCGGTCATCTCCTACGACCGGCTGATCCGCGGCACCGCCAACGTCGACTACTACGCGACGTTCGACAACTTCAAGGTCGGCGTGCTCCAGGGCATCTACATCGCCGAGAAGTTGGGCCTCAAGGACGGCAAGGGCCCGTTCAACATCGAGCTGTTCGCCGGCTCCCCGGACGACAACAACGCCAACTTCTTCTTCAACGGCGCGATGAGCGTCCTCAAGCCCTACGTCGACGACAAGAAGCTGGTCGTCCAGAGCGGGCAGACCGCGCTCAACCAGGTGGCCACGCTCCGCTGGGACGGCGCGCTCGCCCAGTCGCGGATGGACAACCTGCTCAGCAAGTCCTACACCTCCACCCGCGTCGACGCCGTCCTCTCCCCGTACGACGGCATCTCCATCGGCATCATCTCCTCGCTCAAGGGCGTCGGCTACGGCGGCAGCGGCAAGGCCCTGCCGATCGTCACCGGTCAGGACGCCGAACTGGCGTCGGTGAAGTCGATCATCGCGGGTGAGCAGACCCAGACCGTCTACAAGGACACCCGCCAGCTCGCCAAGGTCGCGGTCCAGATGGGCGACGCGCTGCTCACCGGCGGCAAGCCCGAGACCAACGACACCACCCAGTACAACAACGGCGTCAAGGTCGTCCCGGCCTACCTGCTCCAGCCCGTGAGCGTGGACAAGGACAACTACCAGAAGGTGCTCGTCGACGGCGGCCAGTACACCGCGGACCAGCTGAAGTAGCCTTCGCAGCCTCCGCGGCCCGCAGCAGCCCGGGCGGGGGCGGACGACCAGAAGCGTCCGCTTCCGCCCGCCCCCACTCCACCCGTCCCCAGCCGAAACGGATGCACCACATGGCCGGACCCGTCCTCGAGATGCGTTCGATCACCAAGACGTTCCCCGGTGTCAGAGCGCTCTCCGACGTCAACCTCACCGTCGCCGCCGGCGAGGTCCACGCCATCTGCGGCGAGAACGGCGCGGGCAAGTCCACCCTGATGAAGGTGCTCAGCGGGGTCTACCCGCACGGCTCCTACGAGGGCGAGATCCTCTTCCAGGGCGAGCCCTGCCGGTTCAGGGACATCCGCGCCAGCGAGCAGCGCGGGATCGTGATCATCCACCAGGAACTCGCCCTGGTGCCGTACCTGTCCATCGCGGAGAACATCTTCCTCGGCAACGAGCACGCCAGCCGCGGGATCATCAGCTGGAACCGGACGCTCACCCACGCCCGGGAGCTGCTGCGCCGGGTCGGCCTGCACGAGAGCCCGCAGACCCGCATCGCCGACATCGGCGTGGGCAAGCAGCAGTTGGTCGAGATCGCCAAGGCGCTGGCCAAGGAGGTCAAGCTCCTCATCCTCGACGAGCCGACCGCCGCGCTCAACGACGAGGACAGCCGCAAGCTGCTCGACCTGATCCTGGAGCTCAAGGCCCAGGGCATCTCCTGCATCATCATCTCGCACAAGCTGAACGAGATCGCCCGGGTGGCCGACGCCATCACCATCCTGCGCGACGGCCAGACCATCGAGACCCTCGCGATCGGCGCCGAGGGCATCTCCGAGGACCGGATCATCCGCGGCATGGTCGGCCGCGACCTGGAGCACCGCTACCCGGAGCGCACCCCGCAGCTCGGCGACGTCGCCCTGGCCATCGAGGACTGGACCGTCCAGCACCCCATCGACCACCAGCGCAACGTGGTCGACGGCGTGTCGGTCAACGTCCGGCGCGGCGAGATCGTCGGCATCGCCGGCCTGATGGGCGCGGGCCGCACCGAGCTCGCGATGAGCGTCTTCGGCCGCTCCTACGGGCGGTGGACGGGCGGCCGGGTCCTCATGAACGGCCAGGAGATCCGCACCCGCACCGTGCCCGAGGCGATCGGCCACGGCATCGCGTACGTGACCGAGGACCGCAAGCAGCTCGGCCTCAACCTGATGGACGACATCAGCCGCAACATCTCGCTGAGCGCGCTCGGCAAGGTCGCGCGGCACGGCGTGGTGAACGAGCACGAGGAGACCCGGGTCGCCGAGGGCTTCCGCACCTCCATGAACATCAAGGCCCCCTCGGTGTTCGCGGAGACCGGCAAGCTCAGCGGCGGCAACCAGCAGAAGGTCGTCCTCAGCAAGTGGATCTTCGCGGAGCCCGAGGTGCTGATCCTCGACGAGCCCACCCGCGGGATCGACGTCGGCGCCAAGTCGGAGATCTACACCGTCATCGCCGACCTCGCCGCCCAGGGCAAGGCGGTCCTCGTCATCTCCTCCGAGCTCCCCGAGCTGCTGGGCCTGTGCGACCGCATCTACACCATGGCCGAGGGGCGGCTCACCGGCGAGGTCGAACGGGCGGACGCCACCCAGGAATCCCTCATGCGCCTCATGACCGTGAGCGCGGAACTCCAGAACGAGCAGGTATAACGCATGGCCCAGACCGAGACCACCACCGCGGCCAAGGCCGCCGCACCCGCCGCGGGCACCCGCCCGCCCGTCGCGGCCGTCCTCGTCCAGGCGCTGCGCGGCAACGTCCGCCAGTACGGCATGCTGGTCGCGCTGGCGCTGATCGTGCTGCTGTTCCAGTTCTGGACCGGCGGCATCCTGCTGCAGCCGCTCAACGTCACCAACCTGGTCCAGCAGAACAGTTACATCCTGATCCTGGCCATCGGCATGATGATCGTCATCATCGCCGGGCACATCGACCTGTCGGTCGGCTCGCTGGCCGCGTTCATCGGCGCGGCCGCGGCGGTCATGATGGTCCGTCACTCCGTGCCCTGGCCGCTGACGCTGGTCCTCGCCCTGCTGATCGGCGCCGCCGCCGGGGCCTGGCAGGGCTTCTGGATCGCCTACGTCGGCATCCCCTCGTTCATCGTCACGCTGGCCGGCATGCTGCTGTTCCGCGGCGGCACCCAGATCATGCTGCAGGGCCAGTCGATCGCGCCGTTCCCCAAGGGCTTCCAGAAGATCGGCAGCGGCTTCCTGCCCGAGGTCGGCCCGCACACCAACTACCACAACCTGACCCTCCTGCTCGGCGCCGCCGTGCTCGCGGTGACCATCCTCCAGGAGGTCCGGGGCCGCCGGCAGGCCGCCTCCTACGACCTCGAACTGCTGCCGCTCGGCTTCTTCCTGGCCAAGCTCGCGGTCATCACCGCCGCGGTGGCGGTCTTCACGATGCTGCTCGCCAGCTACCACGGCTTCCCGATCGTGCTGCTGATCCTCGGCGTGCTGCTGTTCGCCTTCGGCTACCTGATGCGCAACTCCATCATCGGCCGGCACACCTACGCCATCGGCGGCAACGAGGCGGCCGCCAAGCTCTCGGGCGTGCGCAGCAAGCGCGTCGTCTTCCTCGCCTTCGTCAACATGGGCGTGCTCGCCGCGCTGGCCGGCCTGGTCTTCGCCGCCCGCCTCAACGCCGGCACCCCCCAGGCCGGCATCAACTTCGAACTGGAGGCGATCGCCGCCGCGTTCATCGGCGGCGCCTCCGCCAGCGGCGGCGTCGGCACCGTCCTCGGCGCGATCATCGGCGGCCTGGTCCTCGGCGTCCTCAACAACGGCATGTCGCTGGTCGGCATCGGCACCGACTACCAGCAGGTGATCAAGGGCCTGGTCCTGCTCGCCGCCGTCGGCTTCGACGTCTACAACAAGCGCAAGGTCGGCTCCTGACCCGCACCACCCACAGCCCCACATCTCCACCCCCCTCCGCCCGGTCCCCCGACCGGGCGGAGTCGTGTCCGCCCCCACCACCCATCACCACCTCCGTCCACTGGCTGGTCCGGGCCCACCGGAACGTGTGGCGGCATCGCTCAGAGGGCGTTTCGTCCCGTTGTTTTGTCCGGAGATGAATGGCTTGGTCATGGTTCATGTGCCGCGCCATGTCGGGGTGGTTTCGTTGGTGAGTCGGCGGGTCATGAGGTTGATCATCGCGAGG
>NZ_JBFAQR010000098.1:0-19196 GCF_040678815.1 Kitasatospora sp. NPDC049285
TCGATGTGCTGTGGGCGATGCTGCGTGACAAGAGGCTGTTCACCTCCGCCCCGTCGGTCACGCAGACGGCTTGACACGATCATTGAGATTCCTTCCAACGCCGCTTGACGAAACGGAGCAGCGCTCCGGATACTAATTGGAGCGGTGCTCCGCTTCAGGTTAGCCGAAGCGGGGCCCCTGACCGCCTTTGTCAGTCGCCGGTCGACCGAGACCGGCGGCAGGATCCGCAGAAGGACAGCGAACGCGTCATGAGCACATTCACCTCCACCGCCGATACCTTGGGCTCGTCCCTCCCGGTCCTGTCCTACAGCCCGGTGGTCCTGCCCGTACCCGGACGTCCCGTGGACCTCCAGATCCGTGTCACCGCGCCCGAGAGCGGAACCGGCCTACCCGTCATCCTGCTCTTCCACGGCCAGGGCCCCTCGAACAACCTCTCCTCGATGAACGGCTACGCGCCGCTCGTCAACTTCTGGGCGGCACACGGATTCGTCGTCATCCAGCCCACCCACCTCACCTCCAGGACGTTGAGCCACCTGGTCGCCGACGTTCCCGGCGCCCCCTTCTTCTGGCGCTCGCGCGCCGAGGACATGAGCCACATCCTCGACCGGCTCGACGTGATCGAGAAGGCCGTGCCCCTGCTCGCCGGGCGGATCGACCACACCAAGGTCGCCGTCGCCGGACACTCCTTCGGCGGCTTCACCTCCAGTCTCCTGCTCGGCGCCCGGGTCACCGACCCCGACACCGGGGAGGAAGTGAGCCTCGGCGAGCCCCGGATCAAGGCGGGCGTGCTGCTGGCCGCGCCCGGCAGGGGCGACGTCCTCAACGGGCCCATGGCCGACGCGCTGCCGGTCCTCGGGACCATCGACTTCTCCACGATGACCACACCCGCGCTGGTCGTCGCCGGCGACGAGGACGACTCCCGGCACTTCACGGACATGGGGCCGGACTGGCACGCCGACCCCTACACCCTCGGCCCCAGCCCCAAGTCCCTGCTCACCCTGTTCGGCGCGGGGCACGCGCTCGGCGGGATCCCCGGATACGACGTCGCCGAGACCACGGACGAGAGCCCCGAGCGAGTCGCCGCCGTCGGCCGGCTCACCGCGGCCTACCTCCGCAGCCGGCTCAACCCCGGTGACAACGCCTGGCAGACCGCACGCGAGGCGCTGGCGACCAGCCCCGACCCGGTCGGACGGATCGAATCCAAGTAGCCACCCGCGGGGCACGTCCTGCAACGGGGTGGTCCGTGCCGTTGCCGTGAGCCCGCCGCCGCTCCGCATCGAGCGCCTGTGCTCGCCCCCGGCACGTCTGCCGCCGTGTGCAGGGAGGCGAGCCAGGTGCCGATCGGTGCTCGCGTCGGCGCCGCCGGCGACCCGCTGCGCACGCCGTCGCCTCGGGTCTGTGCCGCGGCGATCGACGTCGTCGACGTCTGGTGTGGTCCTTCCCGTCGTAACTAAGTGGTCTGCGTCGTAAGTCCTTCGGGGGTTGACTTCGAGACTGGGCATCAGCGTTCTCGTGGTGGGTGGCCGACATGTGGTATCGAGGGAGTTCTCGGGGGTGGTGGCACTGCAGGTGGGCGGGAGGGTGTCTGATCGGAGGCTGGCTCGCCTCGTCGCGGGTGCGTTGTGGCTTCCTCCGATTCGCCGCCCGGCGCCCCACGACGACTCGACTGCTCATTAGGAATTGCGGCGCTGATCGCTCAGTACGGACTCGACAGCGAGGTCGTCCGTGGTACCCCGTACGAAACAGCGATCTGCGGAGAAGCGCGTGACAGCGATCTGGGCCGGTCTCGACGCCGGGAAGACTCATCACCACTGCGTAGTGATCGACGACACCGGCAAACGACTGCTGTCCCGGCGCGTCGCCAACGACGAGAGTGAACTGTTCAAGCTGCTCGGAGACGTTCTCGACCTGGGCGACGAAGCGACGTGGGGCATCGACCTGGCGGACGGCGGGGCCGCTCTGGTCATCGCGGTCCTGCTCAACCACGGCCAGCCGCTCCTCTACATCCCCGGCCGGGCGGTCAATCGGGCCTCCGAGGGCTATCGGGGCGACGGCAAGACCGACGCCAAGGACGCGGCGGTCATCGCCGACCAGGCCCGCATCCGGCGCGACCTCACGCCCCTGCGTCCCGGGGACGAGCTGGTGTCCGAGCTGAACGTCCTCACCCGACACCGCCGCGACCTCAGCGACGACCGCACCCGGAACCATCAATCGGCTCCGCGGCCACCTCACCGAGATCTTCCCGGGCCTGGAACGCGAGCTCGACCTGGGCAACATCGGCCCCCTGGTGCTGCTGACCGGCTATCAGACACCGGCCGCCCTCCGCCGCACCGGCCGACGGCGCCTGGCCACCCGGCTGCGCAACCGCAAGGTCCGCAGCGCGGACGAACTCGCCGCCAAGGCCGTCCAGGCCGCCGAAGGGCAGCACACCAGTGTCCCCGGTGAGGACATGACCGCGCATGTGGTTCATTCCCTGGCCAGGGAGGTGATGGCCCTCAACGAGAAGATCGCGGAGACCGACAAACTCATCGAGGGCCGGTTTCGCCGCCACCGCAACGCAGACGTGATCAGCAGCATGCCTGGCATCGGTGTCCTCCTGGGCGCCGAGTTCCTGGCCGCTACCGGTGGCGACATGAGCGCCTTCGCCAGCGCGGGCCGGCCAGCCTCCTTCGCTGGCGTCTCCCCGGTGCCTCGCGACTCCGGAAAGGTGAGCGGCAACCTCCATCGCCCCACCCGCTACAGCCGGCGCCTCCAACGCGTCTTCTACACCTCCGCGTTGATCAGCATCCGATGCTGCGACGAATCCCGTCGCTTCTACGACCGCAAGCGCGCTGAAGGCAAACGACACAGCCAAGCCGTCATGGCACTCGCGCGTCGAAGGGTCAACGTTCTATGGGCACTTCTGCGTGACGGACGGTGCTGCGAACCCATACCGTCCGTCACTCTGGCTGCTTGACATCTCTATTAGGAATCGGGGCGTGCCTCGAGGAATGCGAGGGCGCTCACCACGAACGCGTCGTGGAACTGGAAGATCCCGCCGTGTCCGGCGTCCGGGTAGAGGGGGACGAGTTCGCCCCGGGGCAGTCGTGCGGCGAGGTCGAGGGTGTTCTCGCTCGGCACCATCCGGTCGCTCTCGCCGTTGGCCACCAGGACCGGCTGGTGGATGCGGGACATGTCGGCCGGCGCCTGCAGGCCCCATCGGTGGATGGCCTTGAGCTGGGAGAGATAGGAGATGGGGGAGATCGCCTTGTCCCGGTGTTGCGTTCGCTCCTTCAGCCGGGCCAGGAACTCCTTGCCGGCCCGGCGTCCGTTCGCGGTACGGGTGAAGAAGAGGTACTGCTTCGGATCTTGGAGGGTGAGCAGTGCTCGGAGGGTGTCGAGGTGGGAGATCCGGGTCACGTTCTTAATACCCTTGCCACCGGCGGGTCCTGTGCCCGCGAGGATCAGCCTGCGAACGAGTTGCGGTTCGTTCTGTGCGATCACCTGGGCGACCATCCCGCCCATCGAGAAGCCGAGGATGTCCACCTGGTCGAGCTCGAGTGCCCGGATGAAGGTGACGGCGTCGTCGGCCATTTTCTCGATGGTCTTGGGTGTCGAACCGGTGGACGCGCCGACGCCCCTGTTGTCGAACGTGATCACCCGGTGCCTGGCGGCGATGCCGTCGACGACACGGGGATCCCAGTTGTCGAGTACCGCGGCAAGATGGGTGAGGAAGATCACCGGGATGCCGGACCGGGGGCCGAGGTCGCGGTAGGCGAAGGTCACTTGGTCGGCGGTGACGGTGCGGGTCGGTGCGTCCCGGTAGGACATCACCGTGCCGCCGCTACCTTCATGTGTGTCGTTCATGGGTGTGCCCTTCGGTCTCGGATCTACCGCGGCCTCGCTCCGGCCGCTTCGTCCTCGCGGGTGTGCGCAGGACGGCTTCCCGGTCTTCCGACTGCGGGCGCGGGGCCGGCGGCCGGATGAGTGGGAGGGGCGCGCGGTGCACCTCTGGTCGATTCCTGTGGTGGCGGGGAGGGGGATCCACTCGTCTGCCGAGGCCGGCCGGTCAGGTGGAGGCGGGGACCGGCCGGCAGACCTCACTCCATCGCGATGACGACTTTGCCGGCCTTCGCGCGGCCCTTCTCGGCGTACTCCATGGCGTCGCGGGTCCGGTCGAAGGGGAAGACCCGGTCGACGACGGGGTGGATCTGCCCGGCGTCGACGAGCCGGGTGAGTTCGCGCAGCTGGCCGCCGTCGGCCTTCATGAACAGGAACGAGTAGGTGACGCCGTGGCGCTTGGCACGGCGCCGGGTCCTGAAGCTCAGCGCGTTCATCGCCTGCCGCAGGACCGGGTTTGCGCCGAGCTCGCGGGCGAAGTCCGCGTCGGGCGGCCCGGCGATGCTGATGACCTTCCCGCCAGGCTTAAGGACCCGCAGCGACTTCTCCAGGGTCTCGCCGCCGAGGGTGTCCAGGACGACGTCGTAGCCGTCCAGGAGCTGCTCGAAGTCCTGGGCGCGGTAGTCGATGACCACGTCCGCGCCGAGTTCCTTGACCAGGTCGGCGTTGGCCGCGCTCGCGGTGGTGGCCACATGTGCGCCCAGGTGCCTGGCCAGCTGGAGGGCGATGGTGCCCACTCCGCCGGAGCCCGCGTGGATCAGGACTTTCTGGCCCGGCCGGACCTGCGCCTTCTCTACCAGCGCCTGCCAGGAGGTGAGGGCGACCAGCGGGAGGGAGGCGGCCTGCGCCATGGTGAGGACGGCGGGTTTGGGGGCCAGGTCGTCCTGGTGGACGGCGATGAGTTCGGCGAAGGTGCCGATGCGGTCCTTGTCGGGCCGGGCGTAGACCTCGTCGCCCACCGCGAAGCGGGTGACCGACGAGCCGACCCGGACCACCACTCCGGCGAGGTCGTTGCCCAGGACGAGCGGAAGGCGGTACGGCAGGATCCTCTTGAAGGCGCCGTCGCGGATCTTGAAGTCCAGCGGGTTGACGCTCGCCGCGTGGATCTCGACCAGGACATCCTCGGGACCCGGCTGCGGATCGGGCAGCTCGGCGGCGTGCACCGCCGACTGGTCGCCGTACTTCTCGATCAGGTAGGTCTTCATCTCTCCGTCTCCGTGTCCCGTCCGTACCCGAACGCGATCTCCGCTCGCTTCCGGGCCTGCCCCGGTACGAGCCACTTTCTGCTAGTCACTGCTGGTTCACGGCGCCCCACGCCGATGCGGCGGAGTGCTTCTCACGCCGCGTTCGGCGACGTGGCCAGGCTCTGCTTGACGTACCGGGTGGTCTCGTCGGCGAGGACCTCGGGCAGGCCCGTCTCCACGGCGGACAGGGCCTGGGTGGCGACCTCGGCGGGGTTTGCCTTCTGGTCGGCGGGAACGCCGGCGGCCATGTCGGTGTCCATGTACCCGACGTGCAGCGCCGTCACCGTGATGCCGCGGGGCGCCAGTTCCTCTCGGACCGCGCCGGTCAGCGCCCATGCCGCCGCCTTCGCCGCAGCGTATGCGCCGAGGCCGGCCGGGTGTATCCAGGACAGGACCGACAGCACGTTGAGCACGCCGCCGCCGCCGTTGGACTCGATGACCGGGGCGAAAGCCCGCGTCACGGCGAGAGGGCCGAAGTAGTTCACCTCCATTTCCAAGCGCACCGCGTCCGGGCTGCCCGCGATCAGCGGCGTTCCGGTGGAGATGCCCGCGTTGTTGACCAGCAGCGTCGCGTCGGCGGCGATGCGGGCCGCCGCCCGGATCGACTCCGCGTCGGTCACGTCCAGCCGCAGCGGGACGACGCCCGGAAGGTCCACCGTCTCGGGGCGGCGGGCCGCCGCGTACACCTTGGCCCCGCGCTCCACGAGCTGGGCGGCAAGATGCCGCCCGAGCCCCCGGTTGGCGCCAGTGACCACCGCGACCGCGTCCTTCAGTTCCATGAGCACTCCCGACGTAGTGGGCGGCAGCTGACCGCCACAATAGATTTCATCCAACATCTAAACTGGAGTCTAGAATAGATTCGACTCGACATCCAACTGGGAGGGTGACCAATGGGCCGCGTATCGCAGGCACAGGCACGGGACAACCGCCGACGGGTCGTGGAGACCGCCTCCCGGCTCTTTCGGGAACAGGGCACCCACGTCAGCGTCGCCGACCTCATGAAGGCCTCCGGCCTGACCCACGGCGGCTTCTACAAGCAGTTCGCCTCCAAGGAGGCACTCGTCGACGAAGCCACCGCCCACGCCTTCGCCGAACTCGCCCGCCACCACAAGGACGGGCTCGACCAGTACGCCGGACAGCGCGACGCCGCCCAGCGGGCGCTGATCGACGCCTACCTCTCCACCGAGCACCGCGACAGCGCCGCGGACGGCTGCCCCGCCGCCGCACTCGCCGGCGACATGGCCCGCGACGGCGCAGACGGCGAGGCCCGCCGCGTCTACACCCAGGGAGTCGGCGACTTCGCCGACTGGCTCGCCACCGAGGACCAGGACGGCATCACCCGGCTCTGCACCATGCTCGGCGCACTCATCCTGTCCCGCGCCACCAAGGGCTCCCCACTCTCCGAGAAGATCCTCACCACCGCACGCGAGGCACTGACGGCCACCAACTGACCAAAGACGCGGTACAGGGCGGCACCGCGCAGGAAGGGCGCGTGTCGTCGACCTACCGTCATCCACTTCTCGCGATCGGCCTGCCTGCCTTGCCCGTTCCCTCGGCCTGCCCGATAACCCTGACCGCCTCCGAGTGGGAGCGGTTGAAGAAAATGGCCTACGGCCACAGGACCGAGCACCGGATCCGGCAGCGCGCCCACGTGGTGCTGCACGCGGCCCGGGGCCGGTCCAACGCCCGCATCGCCCGTGAGACCGGGCTGCACCTGGACACCGTCCGTACGTGGCGCGGCCGCTTCGCCGCATCCCGGCGGCCCGCCCTCGGCGACCTCAAGCGGTCCGGCCGTCCCGCCTCCTTCACGCCGCTGCAGGCTGCTCAGGTCAAGGCCTTCGCCTGCCAGTTGCCCGCCGAGAGCGGCACACCGCTCGCACGCTGCGGGGCCGACCAGCCGGCTCGCTGCGCCAGCACCCACCGGCCGAGCTGCTCGCGTTCGAACACCTTTGCCTCCGGCATTGCCGCCCAGTCGACCCGGCCGTCGGACTCCAACTACCAGGGCCCGAGCGGCGGCGTACGCGCGCTGCCAGGTGACTGGCCAGGCCGGGCACCACCGCGGGTCGAGCTCTTCCAACGCGCGCCGCCGCTCCGGGGTGAACGCACCCGGCTCGTCCGTCGGCACCTCGGCCTGCGCCTGCAAGGAGGTGAGCCAGTTCCCGAGCCGGTAGCCGCCGATCGACGCCGCGCCAGCGCCGTGATCGATCGGCCCTGCTCGGTCGCCCAGACCCGCGCCCACGACAGGCCGGCCTCGAACCGGGCCTCCGACTCGGGTGACACCCGACCCCGTCGAATTGCTCCGCCTGGTTGTCGCAGCCCCTGGCCGAAGGCCGCGTCAGCGGGCAAGTCGCGACCTGTGACCTGCGAGCACTGCACCCCGATTCCCCTGCCGGATCCGGCCGCGACAGCACCCTCGCCACGGCTGGATGCTTGAACTCCCGTCCCGCGACTTCGCCCACTGTCCGTGACCCGTCGGCAGTACGCTGCCGTGTGGGCGGGCGGTTGATGGTCCATCAGGTGTGTGTTGGGGGAGGGGGCGGGTGAACGGTGGGGACTCGGGAGCGCGGGGCGCGGCCGGTGCCGGGGAGCCGCGGGCCGGCCGTGAGCCCGGTGGTTCTCTGAGAGGGCGCGGCTCGGCGGGTTCAGCCGAAGCGGACGGGCCGGGTGTGCACGTTTCCGGGGACGCGTCCGTCTCCGGGGACCACGGTTCGGTCGCGGCTACCCGGATCGACGGGCCGGTGTCGGTCACCAACCGGAACGTGCACCACCACTACCTGTCGGTCTCGGTGCGCGTGGCGGGTCTGGCCGCGGTCCTCGTCGCGGTCGCGGCGACCGTCTGGGGGGCAGTGCTGTTCCAGCGTGGGGGACGGCCGGTGCGCCCGGGCCCGGAGGTGTCCACGACACCGTTCTCGCCCGGTCCTTCCACGGACCAGTCACGGTCGCTGCCGCCGTCTCCTACCGCCGGACCGTCTCCCTCGCCCTCGCCGTCCCTGAGCCCCGTGCCGCCGCCGTCATCGGCCGGGCCGCCTGCCGGGGCCGTGCGCGTGAGGTGGTACGGCACGCTCACCCTGGACGACGGCAGCAGCGGCGGTATTCCCACCACCGGCTGGTTCCTGGACCCGGACCCACCGCAGCGGGCGCCGATGGGAGACATCTCCCTCGCCTGCCAGCTCACCTGTACAGCCGGTACCTACGCCGGCAACACGATCGTCCGCTGGAACGGCCCGGCGGCACCGAACCGCCTGGACTGCGTGAGCCTGCTCAACAGCAACCCGGGACAGCGGACGGAAGACGTCCCGGAGGGCGCGATGGCCTGCTTCGGAACGGAGGCGGGTCGGGTCGGCTACTTCAAACCTTCCGGAGGAAGCGGCGGCCGGCAGAAGCTGGACGTGACCGTCTGGGAACTGCCCTCCTGAATCCCGCGCGGAGCTGCAGGCCGTTGTCACAGGTGAGCGGCACCAGCCTGTGGAACCTTCTTGGACGCCGACCACAGCCAGACCGGTGCTGCCGCGCCCCGTCCGCCCGTTGTGCCCGCCCGGCCGGGTCGCGGACGATCGTCAGCAGCCGTTGGTAGTCCGTCGGCAGCGCGTCCGGACCGAGGCCAGCGGCACGGGGGCCGGGATCGGCAGCACCGACCGGCCGCCCACCCGGGCCTCCGGGGGCGCCGCCGCGAGCGACAGGTACTCCCCGAAGCCCGATCCTGCGGCGAACAGCGGTGTGCCGGCGCATCCGGAACGCGGCGGACTCATGGTCGCGATCGTCGTTCTGATCTGTCAGCGGCCAGTTGCGATTCCCCGCCGGCGGCCACCTGATGGGGAGTCAACTGGCCGCCGGCGGTCACGCTGCGTGGATGCTCGGAGATGTCTGCCTGAGGCTCGCCTCGGGCCAGGAACGGCTAGGGGCGGAGCACGATCTTGCCGTGGGTGTGCTGCTGTTCCAGCTCGCGGAAGGCGTCTCGCACCTCTTCCAACAGGTAGGTACGGGCGATCGGCACCTCCAACTCGCCGCGCGCGGCGAGCCGGGCCAGCTCGCCGAGGACGACCGCGGACGCCGCCGCACCCTCTCCGTAGGTCCGCGCGCCGACCTCGGCCGCGGCCTGCCAGTCGCGGATGGTGTTGATTCGTTCGGGCCGCACGCCCAGCTCCACCGCCAGTGCCACGTAACCGTCGCCGAAGGTGTCGATGAACGCGTCGACCCTGCCGCCGGACGCCTGACGGATCCGCTCGGCCACGCCGGGCCCGTACTCGACCGGGAGGACACCGTGGTCCTTCAACCACGCGTGGTTCCGCTCGCCGGCCAGCCCGATCACCGTGGCGCCGCGCAGTCGCGCGAGCTGCACCGCAAGCGACCCGACACCGCCCGCCGCACCGGAGACGACGACCGTGTCGTCCGGGCCCGGGTCCACCGCGAACACGGTGGCGTAGGCGGTCGTGCCGGCCACGTACAGTGCCCCGGCCACCTCCCACGGCAACCCCGCCGGACGGGAGACCAGATTCACGTCGTCCACCACGACGAACTGGGCATGGCTGGCCCGCCGGTGGGTGAAGCCCAGCACCTCATCGCCCACCGCGAAGCCCCGGACATGCGGGCCGAGCTCCACCACGACTCCGGCGAGGTCGCTGCCCTGCCCGGAGGGAAACGTCGCCGGCCAGCGTTCGTGCAGCGCGCCCACGCGGATATGCGCCTCGCCGGGCTGGATCCCGGCCGCGCGGACCTCGACCAACACCTGCGCCGGACCGGGCACCGGCCGCTCCACCTCCTCCACCCGCAGCACCTCGATCCCGCCGTACTCGTGAAACCGCACCGCCTGCATTGCCTGATCACCGCGCTTTCTCGTCCGGACAAGACTCGGCCGGCCGCGCCAGAGGGCTGACGCCGCCGTGCCGCAGCATTCAAAGATCAAGCGCGGATCCGTATTCCCACGAGCACGACAACGGCGATGCCGTCCGCGCCCAGGACCCACCTGCGGCCTCGCTCGCACCGTGCGACCCGGACCCAGGACATCGACGGGGAGTGACGGCAGAGGTGGCCGCACCTGGGGAATTCTCCATGGCCGCTGACACTGATCCTGCCCCCACCGTCTGCCCCTACCGTCTACGCGGCACGAGTCCGGTGTCGAAGGCGATGATCGCCAGGTGGACGCGGTCCCGAGCCTCGAGCTTGGCGAACAGACGCGCGACGTGGGTCTTCGCGGTCGCCGTGCTGATCACCAGCCGCTCGGCGATCTCGGTGTTCGACAGTCCCTGTCCGACCAGTGCCAGCACCTCGCGCTCCCGGTCGGTGATCCCCGCGATGGGGCTCGAGTCCGCGACGGGCCCGGCGTCGGGTTCGGGGGCCGCGGGGCCGGACGTTCCGGCGAAGTCCGCGATCAGTCGTCGGGTCACGCTCGGCGCGATCAACGCGTCGCCCGCGGCCACCACGCGGATCGCTTCCAGGATCGCGTCCAGGGCCATGCTCTTGAGCAGGAATCCGCTGGCCCCGGCGCGCAGTGCGCCGTAGACGTACTCGTCGTGGTCGAAGGTCGTGAGCACCAGGACCTTGGGCGGGTCCGGTTCGGCGGTCGCCTGCCGGGTCGCCTCGATCCCGTCCACGCCCGGCATCCGGATGTCCATCACCACGACGTCCGGCCGCAGTTCACGCACCAGGCGCACCGCCTCGCGGCCGTCGCCGGCCTCGCCCACCACCTCCAGGTCGTCGGTGTCGCCGATCAGGATCCCGAGCCCGACCAGCATCAGGGGCTGGTCGTCGACCAGCAGCACCCGCACGCTCATGCGCCCGCCTCGCTGACGCTCGGCGAGCGCTTCGCGCACGCGCACCTGTTGACGGTGAGCCCGCTTCGCTCGCTCACGCCGGGAGCCTCGCCGTCACCCGGAATCCGCCCTCCGGACGCTGCCCGGCGCTGAACTGGCCGGACAGCAACGTCACCCGCTCGCGCATGCCGAGCAGGCCGAAGCCGCCCCCGCCGGCCGTGGAGAGCCTCGGACGGCCCGGCCCGCCAAGGCCGTCGTCCCCGTCGTCCACCACCTCGATCGTCACCCCTTCCGGCTCGTAACCGACCGCGACCCGGCACGTCCGCGCCCTGGAATGCCGCACCACGTTCGTCACCGACTCCTGGACGATCCGGAACGCCGACAGTTCGATCTCCGGCGGCAGTGGACGCCGCTCGCCCCGCCAGGTCACCTGAACCCGCACCCCGGCGCCGGCCGTGCGTTCGGCGAGCTGCGGGACGTCGGCCAGGCTGCCGGCCGGCGCCAGCGGAGCGGCCTGCGGCATGGCGTCGTCCGGCTCGGCGCGGCGGAGCGCCCCGAGCATGCGCTGCAGCTCCAGCAGCGTCTCCCGGCTGGTGGTCTCGATGCCGGTCAGCGCCTGCCGCGTCTGCTCGGGCTTGGTCTCCACGACCCGCGCCGCCGCTCCCGACAGCACCGTGATGATCCCGATGCTGTGCGCGACGCTGTCGTGCAGCTCGCGGGCGATCCGCAGCCGCTCGGCCATGACGACGCGGGCCGCGGTCTGCTCCTGCAGGGCTTCGAGGTATTCACTGCGCTTGCGGTACACCCCGCCGAAGACCCACGCGACCGCGAACCACAACGCGAACTGCCCGGCCCACTGGGACGCGTCGCCGACAGTCTGCTCGGGGACGTGAAGGCAGTTGAGGAACGCGGCCGCGACGGCCGCGACGGAGCCGACGGCGGCAACCTTCGGCCGCCGGACCGCGAGGTACCAGCCCAAGCCGACGAGCAGGACGAACACGATCACGGGCCGCGCGCCGAAGGCGTCGCCGAGGACTGCTTCGCCCAGGACCGCCGCGAAGACCACCGCCGGCAGACGGCGCACCAGCAGAACCGGCAGGGCGAGCACGACACAGAGACCGAGCATCTCGAAGGGCGAGATGCCGGGGAACCGGAACAGGCCGTCGTAGTGCGCCCAATCGGTGGGCAGCATCGTCAAGGCGAGGATCAGCGCGTACAGGCAGGCGGTGGCCAGCACCACGGCCTGTGACATCAGCCAGGTCACGCGTTTCGATGTCGACAGGCGCTGGAGAAGCTGTTCCATGCGGAGATCGTATGCAGTGGCGTCAGCCCTACGCGTCGCCCCGGGGATGTACGCCGGATACGCCCCCGGGCCGATGGCCTGGGAAGAGGTGACATCCGCCGGCCGACGCGGTGGATCGTGGTCCGTTCCTAGGTTCATGGTCATGACGAATGCACCGATGATCGATCTTCGCGACACGACAAAGAAGTACGACGACGGTCCGCCCGCACTGGCCGGCGTCAGCCTGTCCGTGGCGGCTGGTGAGTGCGTGGCGATCCTCGGCCATTCCGGCAGTGGCAAGTCCACGCTGCTGAACCTGATCGCGGGTCTGGACAAGCCTTCCAGCGGCACCGTGACCGTCGACGGCACCCGCGTCGACCAGCTCGGCGAGGCCGGTTCGGCGAAGTACCGCCGGGCCTCCATCGGCATGATCTTCCAGTTCTTCAACCTGCTGGACGACCTGACCGTGTTGGACAACGTCATGGTTCCGGCGCAGCTGGCCGGGATGGACAAGGGCGAAGCGAAGCGGCGGGCCGTCGAGCTGCTCGACTCGCTGGGCATCGACCGGCATCTCAAGGCCTATCCCCAGCGGCTGTCCGGCGGGGAACGGCAGCGGGTGGCGGTGGCCAGGGCCCTGATGAACAAGCCGGCGCTGCTGCTGGCCGACGAGCCGACCGGCGCGCTGGACTCGAGCTCGGCCGAGGACGTGCGCGAGCTGCTGCTGGACCTGAACAGCGAGGGCCAGACCATCCTGCTGGTCACCCACGACGTGCAGCTGGCCGCGAGCACCGCGCGCCGCACGATCGAGTTGGTGGACGGCGCGGTGGCACGGGACGTGGCCAACACGGTCAACGTGGTCGCGGGCGCCGCGCTGAACGGCCCGGCTGGAGTGGTCCGATGACCCTGCGCCAGCCGCCGATGCCCTGGCACGTCCTCGATGTCGGGTTCCGGGCCGTGGCCCGCCCGCTGCCGGCGGTGAGCCGGTGAGCGCCCTGGGCAAGGTCGTACGTTCCGGTGTGGGTCGCCGTCGGGTCCAGTCCCTCGTCATGGCTCTGACGACGTTCGCCGCGGTGACGTCCTCAGTGCTTTCCCTCGGTCTGCTGGCCGTCGTGCAGGCCCCGTTCGAGCACGCCTTCCGTGCGCGGAACGGGGCGCACCTGGCGGTCCAGTTCGACGGCTCGAAGGTCACGGCCGCGCAGGCCGCCGCCACCGCGCACGCCGCCGGCGTCACCGAGGCGGCCGGGCCGTACCAGGTCGCCGCCGCCCTGGACACGACGGTCGGCACTGACTGCCCGCACGAGGCTTTCGCCGGTCACGACAACGGTCCGATCACCGTCACCACCCGGCCCGACCTGGGCAGCACCTCCGGGATGGACCAGCTGGCGCTGACCCGGGGCCGCTGGCCGACCAGCCCGGGCGAGATCGCCCTGCCGTGGCAGCATTATGCCGCCGACTGCTTCGGCGATTCGGTGGTGTTCTCCTCCCTGCCGGGCAAGCCGTCGTTCAAGGTCGTCGGCTTCGCCAACTCGGTGACCGACAGCGCGACCGCCTTCGCCACCGCCGACGGTTTCGCGCGGCTCACCGCCGCCGGTGCCAAGTCCGACGAGCAGATGCTCTACCGGTTCGCCAAGGCCGGGACCGACGCCGACATCGCCACCGACAAGCAGGCGGTGGCCGCCGCCGCGCCGGCCGGCTCGGTCGAGGCCGGACAGTCGTACCTGACCGCGGAGCAGCTGGTGACCGGCAACGCCAAGGCCTACGTGCCGTTCCTGATCGCCTTCGGGATCCTCGGGCTGTTCATGTCGGTGCTGATCATCTCGATCGTGGTCAGCGGGGCTGTGGCCTCGGGAATCCGGCGCATCGGGATTCTGAAGTCGTTGGGCTTCACCCCTTCGCAGGTGGCCCGCGCCTACACCGCGCAGGCCGTGATCCCGGCGGCCCTCGGCCTGGTGCTCGGCACGGTCTTCGGCAACCTCCTGGCCGTGCCGATCCTGGACGGGGCGACCAAGCAGCTCGGCGCGGCCAGTTCGGCCGGTGCCACGATCCCGTTGTGGGTCAGCGCCGTGGTGCCGCTGGGCACCCTGCTGATCGTCGGCGTCACGGCTTTGATCCCGGCCCTGCGAGCCGGCCGGATGCCGACGGTGCGGGCTCTGGTCGTGGGCCGCGCCCCCAAGGCCGGGGGCGGTCGGACGGCGCAGCGTCTGGCCTCGCGGCTGCCGCTGCCCCGGGCCGTGTCGTTGGGGCTGGCCCAGCCGTTCGCCCGGCCGGCCCGGGCCGTACTGGTCGGTGCGGCGGTGCTGTTCGGCGTAGTGAGCGTCACGTTCGCGGTGGGGCTGGAGACCGGGTTCAACAGGTACCTGGACGCCAGCACCTCAGGCTTCAACGTCGCGTCGGAGTTCGTGGAACCCACAGCCGACGTGGGCGTGCCCTGGGGTCTCTACGGCCCCAACGACCCGCGCACCCCGCACCTGGACGCCGCCAAGGTCGCCGCCGCGCTCGCCGGGATCCCCGGCACGAAGGCCGCGTTCGGCTGGGGCGACAGCGGTGCGACCATGGTCGGCACCCCGCCCGGCGGCGAACCGGCGAAGGTGTTCACGACCACCGGTGACTTCTCCTGGACGCACCTGGAGCTGCTGTCCGGCCGCTGGTACGCGGCGCCCGGCGAGGCCGTGGTCGGCGACAAGCTGGCCACGACGGTGGGGATCCACGTCGGTGACGACGTCACCGTGGCGCAGCAGAACAAGCAACTGTCGCTGAAGGTCGTCGGCATCAACTTCGACACCAACCAGGGCGACTACACGGTCATGACGGATGCGGCCACCTTCACCGCCGCCGGTCTGACCCCGCACATCGACCAGTTCAACGTCGAGCTGGCCGACAACGTCAACGGATCGGACTGGTCCACCTCGGCGGCCGCCGCGCTGACCCCGCTGGACGCCTCGGTCCAGCCGAACTCGGGCGGGGGCAAGAACATCATTGTGATCACCATGGGCGCCCTGGTGGCCACGCTCACGCTGATGATGATCGCGGTCGCCGCGCTCGGGGTGCTGAGCACGGTCGTGCAGGACACCCGGGAGCGGGTCCATGACCTGGGGATCCTCAAGGCCCTCGGGATGACGCCCAAGCAGACCACCGCGATGGTCCTGACCTCGGTGTCCCTCACCGGCCTGATCGCCGGGCTGGTCGGGGTCCCGCTCGGGGTCGCGGTGGAGAAGGCGACGCTGACCCCGATGGGGAACGCGATCGGCCGGCACCTGCCGCCGAGCGTGTCCCACACCTACACCACCGGGCTGCTCATCCCCCTGCTGGCCGGCGGGATCGTGATCGCCCTGCTCGGCGCACTGCTGCCAGCCAGCTGGGCGGCCCGGTCGCGGACCGCCACCGCGCTGCGGACCGAGTAGGTCCGAGTAGAGCCGAGCGAGCAGGGCCGAGTAGGGCGGAGCAGGGCCGCTGGTCGCCGCGGCAGAAGCGGTGCTGGGCACTGCACGGCGCGGCGGGTATGCCAATGCCGACCTCCTACGGTTGATACCCGTGGGAGGTCGGCAGTTCGGCGTTTTCCCTCAGCACAGAGGCGTGAGAGGTACCCAGCTGGGTGGGCTCAGCCGTTGAGCCAGTCCTGGTAGCGGGTCGGTGCGAGGCGGGCGTCGGGGCCCGGGGTGAGGACGTCTCCGTGGACGGCGGCGAACAGGCCCGCCTGGTCGTCGACGACGACGGGGCGCCGGTCGCCCCGCGCGGCCAGCGTGATGCGGCCGATCTCGTCGAGCGTGAACGTGTCGGGGCCCGCGATCTCGAGGACGCCGCCGAGCGGCGTGCCGGTGGCCACGTCTGCGAGGACGTCGACGATGTCGTGGCTGGCGATCGGCTGGAGCAACGTCGCCGGCAGTCGCACGGCGGTCTCGTCCGAGGTCCACGACATGGTGGGCTCCATGAACTCGAAGAACTGCGTGGCGCGCACGATGGAGTAGGGCGTCGGACCGCCCCGCAGCAGCTCCTCCTGGAGCGTCTTGGCGCGGTAGTAGTCCAGTTCGGGGACCTGGTCCACGCCGACGATGGACAGCACCACCTGGTGGCGCACACCGGCCCGCTCGCCAGCGGCGAGGAGGTTGCCCACCGTGGTCCGGAAGAACTCGATCGACTGCTCGTCGAACGTGGGGGAGTTGGTCACGTTCACCACTGCCTCCGCGCCGGCGAGCGCCGCGTCGAGGCCGGCTCCGGTGAGCAGATCGACGCCGGACGACAGCGATGCGGTGGTCACCTGGTGGCCTCGTGCGGTGAGCTCGGTGGCGAGCTGCGAGCCGATGAGCCCGGTGCCGATGACGGTGATCTTCATGGTGCGCCTTCCCTGGTGGGGTCGAGCTCCCCCGGAAACTCGGACAGCTTATATCCGAGATAGTACTCGGATATCCTGTGTCCGAGTCAAGTGGAGGTGGCATGAAACTGTCCGGTGGCGTGGAGTGGGCACTGCACTGTTGCGTGGTGCTGACCGCGGTCGGCGATCCGGTGCCGGCGGCCCGGCTGGCCGCGCTGCACGACGTGTCGCCGAGCTATCTGGCCAAGCAGATGCAGGCGCTGTCCCGCGCGGGCCTGGTGCACTCGGTCCAGGGCAAGACCGGCGGCTACGTCCTCACCAGGAAGCCCGAGGAGGTCAGCCTGCTGGACGTCGTACAGGCCGTCGACGGGGCGAGTCCCGCGTTCGTCTGCACCGAGATACGTCAGCGCGGCCCGCTGGGGACGCCGCCGGAGCAGTGCACGAAGCAATGCCCCATCGCCAGAGCAATGGGAGCGGCCGACGCGGCGTGGCGCGCGTCCCTGGCAGCCGTCACGATCGCCGACCTCGCCGCATCGGTGGAGGGCGACAGCGGTCCCGAGGCTCTGCCGAGGATCGGCGCCTGGTTGAACGCGGATCCGGGTGATCGGCCTTACTGACCGTTTTCCGAATGAGTTGAGCCGCAGGTCGTGCACCAGGATTTGGATGGCGGCGGCGGTGAGGGTGAGCGGGCCGGTGATGTCGATGGGTTCGGGGTGGTCGAGCAGGGAGGTCGGGGCGAACGTCCAGTAGGGCTGGCTGGGGAGATCCGAGGGCGCCGAAGATCGCTTCCCAAGTCGTCAGCGATCGCTTCCCGGATGCACTCCGCGGATGCCACTCACGCGTTCGGACATGACAGCTGCGGCCCTGAACCTGTGCCGCGCGCCGTTGGCCGACTGACCGCTCGGTGCAGCTCGATCAGCGCCGATCGTGCCGGCACCAAGAGTTCCGTGGTCCGCGGGCGGGGGCCTATTCCGGGTAGAGCTTGGTCAGCCGCGGAAGCCGCCGACTCATCTCCTCGCGGTCGTCGAAGTCGAAGTTCCAGTCCGGGTCCAGGTCCGGGAGGCGAATGCTGAAACCGTCGTTGGGAAGTTCCTCGCCGGTGGCTGTCTGATGGGCAGTCCAGGCGATGCTCAGGGCCTCTTCGCACCAGATGTCGAGCCCGTCAGCAGCGAAAGCGCGTACGGCGGGGAGGCCGGCGAGCGCGTCGGGATCAGCAATGATGCGCTCGAACGTCTCACGGCCCTGCGTGATCAGCCAGCCACGGAAGTAGTCGAAGCCGTCGTCGGAACATCCGCCGTTGATCACGTAGGCAGCGCCCCAGAGCGGGGATCGGTAGGAGTCGGCCATCAGACCCGAGAGGATCCGGTCGGCGGCGATGATCTCCCGAGGCGGGCGGAGCGCGAGCAACGCGGCGGCCTGCTCGGCGACGGCGTCGCCATTGTCCGGGGCCGGCACCCGCGAGCGGGCCTCCTCGATCAACTTCCAGAACTGCTGAGTGTCCATGACCGCCGAGCATGCCATCGGGCCCCGACAAGGCGGGTCGGACGGCGGCCGCCAGGCGGGCGGGTGCGGGCCGAAGTCGTCCCACCGGGCTATGCCCAGCCCCCGGGGGCCAGGCCCGGAACTCCGGAGCGGGTTGAGGCAGACCAGGCCCTCGGTCCACGCCACCCGTGTCGGCTTCGTCATCGGCGAAGTCGCCTCGCGCAGGCGGCCACCTCGTAGGCGATCGTGGCGTAGGCGATCCAGATCGCTCGGGTGCAGCCGCGCGCCGTCGATCGCCACCGCGGCGTTCTCGTACGCCGCGTCGTGCGCCACGCTGCTCTCCTCGTCCGGGCTCCAGACCCGTTCCATCCGCCAGGACTGACAGGGCGGCAGCTTGGCGATCCGCGTCTCCAACGGGGATAGTGTCCAGCTGCGCTGCTGGACCGTAGTGCGAGCGGAACGCCGCCCACCTGTGCGACTCCACCCGCGAGCGGCCGAAACAGAGCGGGGAGACTGCCGGCTTCAGGTTGTCGTAGCCGATGTGCCCAACCGGGGCCCCACCCAGGATCCGACAGGCGTCCACGTGGCCCTGCATGAAGGCTTCCTGACTGGCCGTCGAGAAGACCTTTCTTTGCGCTATCGAGGGTGCCTGGGCGGATCCCGGTCAGAACGAGATCGGGAGCTCCTCGATCCAGCAGTTGACCGACTTCGCGGTGATCACGGCTTGGGCGTCCTCGGCGTCCGATCTGGCCAGGAAGACGCGCGTAAGGGCGCCCAGCGGGCGTTCGAACAGGAGATCGCCCACCGTGCGGGAATCCCGGCGGGCACGGAAAACTTCCGCGCGGCGATCGCCGACACCCGGCCCACTCTCACCGCGCAGGCCCTGGCCACCTTCGAAGAGGACATTCAGCACCACGTTCGCCTCTGAGAGGGCGTTTAAGTCACTTCTGGCACTATTTTTGGCGATATGTGCTTCTGATGTGGTGTGACTGGTGGTGCTCATAGGGCTGGCGATTCTGGGGGTGCGGCGAGGCCGCTGTCTTGTCCACGCTCCTCCCGTTTCATCCCGGGATACAGATTGTGCGCCGTGTGCTTCGAGCGCTGGCACGCGCGCCCGGAGTCGGCGGGTAGATCAGCATCATGCCTGAACGTCGCCGCTACCCGAGCGATCTGTCCGATGCCCGGTGGGAGCTGGTCGAGCCGGTCCTGACGGCGTGGCGGGCCGAGCGACGCGGCCGCGGCCTGGACAT
>NZ_JBFAQR010000099.1:0-18484 GCF_040678815.1 Kitasatospora sp. NPDC049285
CAGCGCCGTGGAGCCCGGTCGGGGCCCGGTCGCGGCTAGAGCTTCTCGACGGGGGCGTACCGGAGCAGCAGCTCCTTGCGGCCGGTGGAGCCGAAGTCGACGGTGGCCCTGGCCTTGTCGCCGATGCCCTGGGTGGCGACGACGGTGCCGAGGCCGAAGGTGTCGTGGCTGACCCGGTCGCCGACCGCGAGGGCGACCACCTCGCGGTCGACCATGCTGCGCGCGGACTTGCCCCAGCCCGCCTTGGGCGTGGACGTCAGCGAGCCGGAGGACGAACCACCGCGCGAGGACGAGGAGTTCGAGGAGTAGCCGCGGGAGGCGGGCACCGCGCTCGCGCCGGTGCGCTTCCACTCGATCAGGGTGTCCGGGATCTCCTCCAGGAAGCGGGAGGCCGGGTTGTAGGAGGGCTGGCCCCAGGCGCTGCGCAGCACCGAGCGGGTGAGGTAGAGCCGCTGCCGGGCCCGGGTGAGGCCGACGTAGGCGAGGCGGCGTTCCTCCTCCAGTTCCTGGACCTGGTTGAGGGCGCGCATGTGCGGGAAGATCCCGTCCTCCATGCCGGTGAGGAAGACCACCGGGAACTCGAGGCCCTTGGCGGTGTGCAGGGTCATCATCGTGATGACGCCCGCGCCCTCCTCGTCGTCCGGGATCTGGTCGGAGTCGGCGACCAGCGCGACCCGCTCCAGGAAGTCGGCGAGCGAGCCGACGGGCGGGCCGTCGTCGCCCTCGCCCTCGGGGCGCTCGCCGGGGTCCTTCTCGTACTCCAGGGCGACGGAGGCGAGTTCCTGGAGGTTCTCCACCCGGGTCTCGTCCTGCGGGTCGGTGGAGGACTGGAGTTCGGCGAGGTAGCCGGTCTCCTCCAGGACGGCCTCCAGCACGGCGGCGGGGCCGGCCCCGGACTCCACCACCTGGCGCAGCCCGGCCAGCAGCTCGTTGAACTTCTTCACCGCGTTGGCGGAGCGCGCGGCCATCCCGTACGCCTCGTCGACGCGGCGCAGCGCCTGCGCGAAGGAGATCCGCTCGCGGGAGGCCAGGGCGTCGATCATCGCCTCGGCGCGCTCGCCGATGCCGCGCTTGGGGACGTTGAGGATGCGGCGCAGCGGGACGGTGTCCTCGGGGTTGGAGAGGACGCGCAGGTAGGCGAGGACGTCCTTGACCTCCTTGCGCTCGTAGAAGCGGACGCCGCCGACCACCTTGTAGGGCAGGCCGACCCGGATGAACACCTCTTCGAAGACCCGGGACTGCGCGTTGGTGCGGTAGAAGATCGCCACGTCGCCGGGGCGGGCGTGGCCGGCGTCGGTGAGCCGGTCGATCTCCTCGGCGATGAACTGGGCCTCGCCGTGCTCGTCGTCGGCGACGTAGCCGGTGACGAGGTCGCCCTGGTCGCCGGCGGTCCACAGGTTCTTCTTGCGCCGGTTGGTGTTGCGTTCGATGACGGCGTTGGCGGCGCTCAGGATGGTCTGCGTCGAGCGGTAGTTCTGCTCCAGCAGGATGGTCGTCGCGTTGGGGTAGTCCTCCTCGAACTGGAGGATGTTGCGGATCGTGGCGCCGCGGAAGGCGTAGATCGACTGGTCGGCGTCACCGACCACGCACAGCTCGGCGGGGGCGATCTGGGCCAGCCGGGCGTCGGCGGGGTTCACGAAGTCGCCGTCGGCGGTCATCTTCGGGGCGTGCGCGGCGGCGCCGCCGCTGAGTTCGCGGACCAGGGTGTACTGGGCGTGGTTGGTGTCCTGGTACTCGTCGACCAGGATGTGCCGGAACCGCCGCCGGTAGTGCTCGGCGACGTCGGGGAACGCCTGGAGCAGGTGGACGGTGGTCATGATGATGTCGTCGAAGTCGAGGGCGTTGGCCTCGCGCAGGCGCCGCTGGTAGAGGAAGTACGCCTCGGCGAGCTTCTTCTCCATCGGGTTGGCGGCCTGGTCGGCGTAGGTCTCCTCGTCGATCAGCTCGTTCTTCAGGTTGCTGATCTTGGCGGTGAAGGACTTCGGCGGGAACTGCTTGGGGTCGAGGTCCAGGTCGCGGCAGACCAGGGCCATCAGCCGCTGCGAGTCGGCGGAGTCGTAGATCGAGAAGCTGGAGCTCATGCCCAGCTGCTTCGCCTCGCGGCGCAGGATCCGCACGCAGGCGCTGTGGAAGGTGGAGACCCACATCGCCTTGGCGCGCGGGCCGACCAGCGCCTCGACGCGTTCGCGCATCTCGCCGGCGGCCTTGTTGGTGAAGGTGATCGCCAGGATCTCGCCGGGCTGCACGCCGCGGGCGCCGAGCAGGTAGGCGATCCGGTGGGTGAGCACCCGGGTCTTGCCGGAGCCGGCGCCGGCCACCAGCAGCAGCGGGGAGCCGTGGTGGACGACGGCCTCGCGCTGCGGGTCGTTCATGCCCTCCAGCAGCTGCTCGGGGTCGATCACGGTCCGGGCGGCGCCGTTGCGGTACCAGGCGTCGCGCTCGGTCTCGGCGGCGTGGTCGGTGGCGAACAGCCCGTCCGGGATGTCCTCCTCGTACGCGGCGTACGCCGCTTCCTGCCCGGCGTCGTACGGGGCGTCGTCGTAGGGCTCGTCGGCGGGCGGGGCCTCCTGGTCCGACCACTGCGTGAGGGGCGGCTGCGACGCTTGCGGGCGGCGGCTCGACCCGACGGCAGGACGCTCGAAGCCGGGGAGCGGGAGGTCGTCAAAGAGGCTAGTCATGGCACTCCGAGTCTATGACCCGCCGCCGACAGCGCGGCCGGGTCCCCGGCGGCCGCCGGTCGGACGGGCAGCAGCGGGCGCGAAGCGGTCGGATCCGGCCGGTCGGCGAACCGACTGCCACCCGGAGCGGAAAACGGACCCACCAGTTCCGAACGTTTGCGGGCACGGCCGTGACGCGTCGCCGTGTCGTGCGGCACCGGCCGCTAACGTCGCCTCCCCACCGGCCGCCCGCGCCGCGGGCCGCCCGCCGGTCCGCCCCCGAACCACCCCGCGGGCCGGTCCGAAAGGAGAACGCCGCCATGGCGTCGCACCGCAGACCCCGCACCGCCACCGCCCGCCGCCGGCTCCGGATCGGCGCCCTCGCCTCGGTCACCGCGCTGGCCCCCGCCCCGCTGGCCGCCGCCGCGCCCGCCGAGCCGCCGCCCGGCCCGCAGCAGACCCGGGCCCGGCTGGACGCCCTGTACCGGGAGGCCGAGGAGGCCACCCAGCGCTACGACGGCACCCGCGAGCGGATCGCCGAGCTGCGCACCCGGGTCTCCCTGCTCCAGGACGAACTGGCCCGCCGCACCGACGCCGCCGAGGCGGTGCGCACCCGGCTCGGCGCGCTCGCCGCCGAGCAGTACCGCACCGGCGGCCTGCCCGCGGCGCTGCGCCTGGCCCTGGACGACGACCCGCAGCGGTTCCTGGAGCACTCCGCCAGCCTCGACCGGGTCGGCGCGCTGGAGCTGGCCGCCCTCCAGCAGTACGGGCAGCAGCGCGCCGGCCTCACCTCCCGGGCCGCCGAGGCCCGCGCCGACCTCACCGAACTCGCCGAACAGGAACGGCAGTTGGCCGAGGAGAAGGCGGCCGTGCAGCAGCGCCTGCACGAGGCCAGGACGCTGCTGTCCGCGCTCGGCGACCCCGCCGACGCCCCGGGCCGGGCCGGCCCGCCGCAGCCCGCGCCGAACGGCCGGGCCGCCGCCGCGCTCGCCTTCGCCCGCGCCCAGCTCGGCAAGCCGTACGTGTGGGGCGCCACCGGACCGGACTCCTACGACTGCTCCGGCCTCACCCAGGCCGCCTGGCGGGCCGCCGGGGTGAAGCTGCCGCGCACCACCTACGCGCAGATCGCCGCCGCCCCCAGGATCACCCGGGACCGGCTGCTCCCCGGCGACCTGGTGTTCTTCTACTCCGGGGTCAGCCACGTCGGCCTGTACACCGGCGGCGGGCGGATGATCCACGCGCCGCACCCGGGCGCCCCGGTGCGCTACGAGTCGATCGACGTGATGCCATTCGCGGGCGCGGTCCGCCCGGGCTGACCCGGCGTCAGGGCGCGTCGGGGTAGCCGTACAGCAGGTACCCGCCGTACGCGGCGGAGACCAGCGCGGCCATGCCGAAGGCCAGCGGCAGCACCAGCCGGTTGCGGGTGCGGGCCAGCGCGGTGGCGACCGGCAGCAGCAGCCCGAAGGCGGGCAGCAGGAACCGCGCCCGGGAGTTGAAGTACGCGGCATCGCCGAGCGCCAGGGCGAGCATCGCCGCGCTGTACAGCAGCACCACCAGCGGCTGGCGCTGCACCAGCGACACCCCGAGCATCAGCACCGCGGTGATCAGGGTGGCGGCGACCACCACGTCGGTGAACCAGACCTGCCCGCCGCCGGCGAACAGCTGCTTGAGCGACTTCCAGGTGGCCCGGCCGAGGTCGAAGTGCGACTCCCAGGCGTCCTGGACCCGGAAGTAGCCGTCCCAGCGGCCCATCCGGTGCCCGACCCAGGCGAGGTAGCCGACGAAGCCGAGCGGGGCCAGCGCGATCGCCCCGAGCGCCCGCCAGCCGCCCCGCCCGCGCAGCAGTTCCCACAGCGCGGCCGCGCCGATCGCCGCGGCCAGCGCGATGCCGGTCGGCCGGGTGAGTCCGGCGGCGGAGCTCAGCAGCCCGGCCAGGACCCACCGGCGGGTCAGCGCCGCGTACACCGCCCAGGCGGCGAAGGCGGTGAACAGCGCCTCCGAGTACGCGGCGTTCTCGATCACCGCGACCGGCAGCACGCCCCACAGCAGCACGGTCAGCACCCCGACCCGCCGCCCGTACACGTGGTCGGCGATCGCGAAGATCCCCCACGCCGCGGCCACCGCCGCCGCCCAGGACACCGCCAGCGCGGCCCACTCGGCGGAGACCGGCAGCGCCCGGATCAGCGCCGGGTAGCCGGGGAAGAACGCGTACGGCTGGTACGCCCCGTGCGGGCCCGCCACCGGTCCGGTGCCGGAGTAGCCGTGGTCGGCGATCGACTGGTACCACCAGGCGTCCCACAGCGTCGCCAGCCGGCGCAGCCCGCCCGTCTGCTCGTCCCGTCCGACGTGCACCGCCAGCAGCACGCCGGCGGCCCGCACCGCGAGGTAGCCGAGCAGCGCCGGCGCGGCCGCCCACAGCGCGCGCACCGGCCGCTCGGCGGGGCGCACGGAGGACGGCCGGGGCCAGGCGCTCCGGGCGCTCTCCACGGTCTCCACACGCACCGGTCAACCGTCCCACACCGGTCCACCGCATGGCCAAGCCATCCGCCGCGCCGTCACCTGACGTTCCCCCGGCGTGAGCGGCCGTCAACTCTCCGACAGCCGCCCGCCACCGCCGCTTCAGACCAGGCGGCGCGCCGTCGCCCAGCGGGTGAGTTCGTGACGGTTGCTCAGCTGGAGCTTGCGCAGCACCGCGGAGACGTGGCTCTCCACGGTCTTCACGGAGATGAACAGCTGCTTGGCGATCTCCTTGTACGCGTAGCCGCGGGCGATCAGCCGCAGGACCTCGCGTTCGCGCTGGGTGAGCCGGTCGAGGTCCTCGTCGACCGGCGGGGTGTCGGTGGCGGCGAAGGCGTCGAGGACGAAGCCGGCCAGCCTGGGGGAGAAGACCGCGTCGCCGTCGGAGATCCGGAAGATCGCGTTGACCAGGTCGGTGCCGGTGATGGTCTTGGTGACGTAGCCGCGGGCGCCGCCGCGGATCACGCCGATGACGTCCTCGGCCGCGTCGGAGACGGACAGCGCCAGGAAGCGCACGCCCTCGACCGCCGCGGAGCGGCGCAGCACCTCGACGCCGCCGCCGCCGGGCAGGTGGACGTCGAGCAGCACCACGTCCGGCCGGGTCTCGGCGACCACCCGGACCGCGGACTCGACGTCGTCGGCCTCGCCGACCACGTCGATTCCGGTCTCGTCGGTGCGCCCGATCTCGGCGCGCACGCCGGTGCGGAACATCCGGTGGTCGTCCACCAGGACCACCCGGGCCCGCCTGCCGGGTGCCGCCTCCGCTGACGCTGCCTCAGTCATCTGCCGCCCTCTCCATCTCCAACTCGACCTCGGTGCCGCCGTCCGGCGCGGGCCGCACCCGCGCGGTGCCCCCGTTGCGCCGCATCCGGCCGATGATCGACTCGCGTACGCCCATGCGGTCCTCGGGGAGGTCGTCGGGGTCGAAGCCGGGGCCGTGGTCGCGGACGAACACCGACACCGTCCTCCCCTCCACCTCCGCGTAGACCTGGACCGGTCCTCCGCCACCGTACTTGGCGGCGTTGACCATCGCCTCCCTCGCGGCCTGCATCTGCGAGGCGATCTTCTCGTCCATCGGGCAGTCGCCGACGCAGACCAGCTCGAGGTGGACGCCGTGCCGGTCCTCGACCTCGGCGACGACCGCGCGCAGCCGCTCGGCGAGGGTGTCGGGGGCGGCCTCGGCGGCGGCCTCCGGGCGGTAGAGCCACAGCCGCAGTTCGCGCTCCTGTGCGCGGGCCAGGCGCAGCACCTCCTTGGGGTCCTCGGCGCGGCGCTGAATGAGCGTCAGGGTGTGCAGCACCGAGTCGTGGACGTGCGCGGCGATCTCGGCGCGCTCCTGGGCGCGGATGCGGGCGGTGCGCTCCGCGCCGAGGTCCTGCCACAGCCGCAGCGCGGACGGACCGCCGAGGACCAGCGCGCCGGCCACCACGGCCAGCGAGGACTCGATGACCAGGGCGACCGGCGAGGCGACGCCCTGCATCACGAAGAAGCCGATGATGCCGGCCACCACCAGCAGCACGCCGGCCAGCACCCGCAGGTAGGCGCCCTTGCGGCTGCCCGGCTCCAGCCCGAACCAGCGCTGCCAGCGCGAGTCGTCGGCCTGCCGCCACACCAGCGCGACGCCGACGCCGACCGCGAGCAGCGGCCACACGTAGGGCTTGGCGGTCTGGATGCCGAGCACGGAGAGCAGCGCCATCACGCCGATCACCAGGCCGAGCAGCGCGAACAGCTGGCCCAGGCTGCCACCGCCGCCGCGCGGGGCGACCGCGGTGGCGCCGGCCGGGGCGGGGCTCGCGGCGGGGCCCTGCACGGTGCCCGCGCCGGGGGCGCCGTCCTCGCCGTGGAAGGTGCGGTCGAGCAGTTCGCGCAGCCGTCCGAGCCGGCGTCCGGCGGGCGACTCGGGCCGCTGCGGGGTCCACGGGCCGCCGGGCGCGGCCTGGTTGATGCCGAGCGGGACGACCACCCAGAACGCGGCGTACAGCAGGGTCCCGATGCCCTGCGAGAAGAACAGCACGATGAAGGCGATCCGCACCCAGGTGACCGGCAGCCCGAGGTGGATGGCCAGGCCCTGGCAGACGCCGCCGAGGATCCGCCCGTGCGGGCTGCGGTACAGCCGGCGGTAGGGCGGCGCGCCGGCCGGGTCGTCGGTCGGCGCGGGCTCGGGTGTTCGGGTGTCTGGTGCGGCCACGGCACCGATGGTGGCAGGTGCCGGGTCGGCGGCGCATCAGGGTACGGCCCTGAGCCCGCTCTCAGGGACAGTTCAGGGTCGCTCCCGGGCCCGCGACGGTTGGGCGGCCCGCCCGGGCCCGGGAGGATGGGGGCATGACGGACGACCAGAGCACGGGGACCGCCCCCACCGAACCGGCGCCGCGCCCGGCGCTGACCCGCTCCTCGCGGCACCGCGTGGTGGCGGGGGTCTGCGGCGGCCTGGGGCGGCACCTGGACATCGACCCGGTGGTGTTCCGGGTGGTGGTCGCGGTGCTCGGCCTGACCGGCGGCCTCGGCCTGTTCCTGTACGGCGTGGCCTGGCTGGTGGTGCCGCGCGAGGAGCCGGACGGCGAGGGCGGGCGCAACGAACTGCAGCGGGTGCTGACCGGGCGGGTGGACGGCCAGTCGGTCGGCGCGGTGCTGCTGACCGTGATCGGCACCGGGGTGTTCTTCTCCTCGATGGGCGACGGCGGCCAGCTCTTCCCGCTGCTGCTGCTCGCCGCACTGGTCTTCCTGGCGCTGCGCTACGACCCTGAGCGCCGCCGGCAGGCGGGCCGCGGCCCCGACGGCAAGCAGTCCGCCGAGGGCGGCCCGTACGACCGGCTCGGCGGCGCCGAGCAGTGGGCGGACTGGAAGTCCTGGGGCGAGGCGATGAGCCGCGACCTGCGCGGCGAGTGGAAGGCCCGCAGCGTGGAGTTCCACGAGCGGATGCGGACCTGGCACGACCAGCAGGTGTCGGGCGAGGTGCCCACGGACACCCCGCCGCCCGGCCCGTCCGGCTACCTGTGGGATCCGCGGCACCCGGAGCGCAACCCGTACACGGGCGCGCCGCCGCCGGGGGCGGAGGCGCAGCCGTGGTGGCAGCGCACCGACCTGCCGGAGGGCGACCCGCTGCGCAAGCGGCCCCTGGACCGGCACGAACTGCACCGGCAGCGGCGGGAGTTGCACCGCGAGCAGCGCGAGGCGCAGCGGGCCGCGCGGCGGCTGCGGCACGCGCGGCGGGGGAGTTCCGCGCTGGGCGCCTCGGCGGTGCTGGTGTCGATCGGCGCGGCCTGGGCGGTGGCGGCGAGCGACGGCGGGCACCACCGGTGGTCGACCGTGCTGGCGGTGGCGCTGGTGCCGCTGGGCCTGGCGATGATGCTCTCGGCCCGCTGGGGCCGCACCCGCGGACTGACCTTCCTGTCGCTGCTGCTGACGGCGGGTCTGGTGGTGTCGTCCGGCACCTCGGCGACGGTGGCGGGCAGCACCGGCGACGTCGTCTGGACGGCGACGTCGACCGGGCTGCACTCCCGCTACACCCACGGCTTCGGCGACGCGAAGCTGGACCTGGCAGCGGTGGACCCGGCCGGCGGCACCGTCTCGACCGAGCTGCGGCTGGTCGCGGGCGACGCCACGGTGACGGTCCCGTCGCAGGTGGAGCTGCGGCTGAAGCTGCGCGACGCGGTGGGCACGGTGAGCCTGCCGGACGGCGAGACCTTCGACGGGCCGGCGACCAACGAGAACGTGGTGCTGCTGGTCCCGGAGGGCCAGCAGTCCCGGGGTGTGCTGGAGCTGACGGTGTCGGTGGGC
This sequence comes from Kitasatospora sp. NPDC049285, assembly GCF_040678815.1. NCBI lineage: Bacteria > Bacillati > Actinomycetota > Actinomycetes > Kitasatosporales > Streptomycetaceae > Kitasatospora > Kitasatospora sp. NPDC049285. The sequence continues at coordinate 8,952 of NZ_JBFAQR010000099.1, forward strand.
GCCGGTGACCTCAAGGTGGTGCGGGGATGAGGAAGCATCCGTTCGACCTGTACGCGCTGATCGCGGGCGCGCTGTTCACCGCGCTGGCGGTGCTGTTCCTGGTGGCCTCGCTGAACGGCCGCGAGGTGAACGGCCGGTTCGTGCTGCCGGTGGTGTGCATCGCGCTCGGTGCGGCGGGCCTCGGCGGCGCCCTGGTGGCGGCCTCCAGGCGCGGCCGGGACCCGCAGCGGTCCGAGCGCGAGGACTGAACGTCCGGCGTCCGACGGCCCGTCAGCTCTGCTGCGGGCCGAGCTCCAGCTGGTCGCCGTTCTTGGTGACCTTGTACTTGGGCAGCGGCTTCACGGCCGGCCCGGTGATCACCGCGCCGGTCGCGGCGTCGAACTTGGAGCCGTGGCACGGGCAGTACAGCTGGCCGTCCTTGGGCGGGTTGACGGCGCATCCGGAGTGCGTGCAGACCGAGGACAGCCCGGTGTACTGCCCGGCGGCGGGCTGCACGATGTACACGGCGTCGCCGCTGGCCGGGTCCTTGACGCTGGCGGAGCCGCCGACCGGCACCTGCGCGGCCGGGACCTTCACGCCCGAGCCGCCGGAGCCGCCGGACGCGCCGCCGGCGCTGCCGCTGGCCTGCGGGACGGGGCTGGTGGCGCCGGGCGTCGTGCCCGCGGCGGCCGGCGGGGTCTCGTCCCGGCCGAAGCTGGCGGTCAGCGAGCCGGAGAGCAGCCCGGCGCCGCCCAGCGCGACCGCGGCGATGCCGCCGTCCAGCAGGGCGCGGCGGCGCACCGCGTCCTCGGCGAGGCCGCGGGCCCGGTCGCGGGCGGCGCGGGCGGCCAGGTAGCCGTCCACCGACAGGTAGGGGGTGCCGGCCAGCAGCAGCGGTGTCCAGGCCATCAGGTAGGCCAGGTCGTTTCCGAGGTAGTACGGCGTGGTCTGCCAGCTGACGGTCAGCCAGAGGGTGGCGCTGAGCGCGGCGCCGCCGAGCGCGGCGACCCGGCCCCACAGGCCGAACAGGGTGCCCAGGCCCACCGCGAGCTCGCCGAAGGCGATCAGCAGGCCGAAGAAGGTGGGCGCGTCCAGGGCCGGGCCGAGCGCCCAGCCGATCGGGCTGGCGCCCTTGACCGCCTTGGTCTGCGCGTAGAACGAGGCGGCGTCGCCCGCGCCGGCCAGGTAGTGCGCGTCGGAGAGCTTGTCGAAGGCCGCGTAGACGAAGGTCACCCCCAGGAACAGCCGCAGCGGCAGCAGCGCGAACCGGCTGCCCAGCGCCTTCCAGTGCGCGATTCTCTCCCCCGCCGTGTGCCCGGTGTGCCCGTCGTGATGGTCGGTGACCGCCGCCATGCTCTCCGCCCTCTCCCTCACCGCCTGTCGTCCGCCGACAGGATCGGGTCCGATTGTGCCCGGTGCCGCTCGCACATGACCGCGCCGCCACTCCCCTGTACGGGGAGCGGCGGCGCGGTCACGCGATTGCCGGTGGGATCACTCCCACTCGATGGTGCCCGGCGGCTTGGAGGTGACGTCCAGGACCACCCGGTTCACGTCCCGGACCTCGTTGGTGATCCGGGTGGAGATCTTCGCCAGCACCTCGTAGGGCAGGCGCGACCAGTCGGCGGTCATCGCGTCCTCGGAGGAGACCGGGCGCAGCACGATCGGGTGGCCGTAGGTGCGGCCGTCGCCCTGCACGCCGACGCTGCGGACGTCGGCCAGCAGCACCACCGGGCACTGCCAGATCTCGGCGTCCAGGCCGGCCGCGGTCAGCTCCTCGCGGGCGATCGCGTCGGCGTCGCGCAGCAGGTCGAGGCGGTCCTTGGTGACCTCGCCGACGATCCGGATGCCGAGGCCCGGGCCGGGGAACGGCTGGCGCTGGACGATCTCGGCGGGCAGGCCGAGCTCCTGGCCGACCATCCGGACCTCGTCCTTGAACAGCTTGCGCAGCGGCTCGACCAGCTGGAACTCGAGGTCCTCGGGCAGGCCGCCGACGTTGTGGTGGGACTTGATGTTGGCGGTACCGGTGCCGCCGCCGGACTCCACCACGTCCGGGTACAGGGTGCCCTGGACCAGGAACTCCACGGCCGGGCCCTCGTCGGCGATGATGTCGGCCTGGGCCTGCTCGAAGACCCGGATGAACTCGCGGCCGATGATCTTGCGCTTCTGCTCGGGGTCGGAGACGCCCGCCAGCGCGGTCAGGAAGCGCTCCTCGGCGTCGACCACGACCAGCTTGACGCCGGTGGCCGCGACGAAGTCCTTCTCGACCTGCTCGGTCTCGCCCTTGCGCATCAGGCCGTGGTCGACGTACACGCAGGTCAGCCGGTCGCCGATGGCGCGCTGCACCAGCGCGGCGGCGACCGCGGAGTCCACGCCGCCGGACAGGCCGCAGATGGCGCGCTTGTCGCCGACCTGCTCGCGGATCAGCGCGACCTGCTCCTCGACCACGTTGGTGGTGGTCCAGTTCGGGGCGATGCCGGCGCCGCGGTACAGGAAGTGCTCCAGCACCTGCTGGCCGTGCTCGGAGTGCATCACCTCGGGGTGGTACTGCACGCCGTACAGCTTGCGCTCGTCGTTCTCGAACGCCGCGACCGGGACCACGTCGGTGGAGGCGGTGACGGTGAAGCCCTCCGGCGCGGCCGAGCAGGCGTCGCCGTGCGACATCCACACCGACTGCTGCGCCGGGGTGCCCTCGAACAGCGTGGAGCCGGGGCGCGAGACGGTCAGCGCGGTGCGGCCGTACTCGCGGGCGCCGCTGTTGTCGACGGTGCCGCCGAGGGCGGTCGCCATCAGCTGGAAGCCGTAGCACATGCCGAAGACCGGCACCCCGGCCTCGAAGATCGCGCGGTCGAGCTGCGGGGCGCCGTCCTCGTACACCGACGACGGGCCGCCGGAGAGGATGATCGCCTTCGGGTTCCTGGCGAGCATCTCGGCGACCGGCATGGTGCTCGGGACGATCTCGCTGTAGACCCGCGCCTCACGGACCCGACGGGCGATGAGCTGGGCGTACTGGGCACCGAAGTCGACGACCAGGACGGTGTCGTTCTCGGGTGCGGACTGGACGGGAGAAGCAGAGGACACGGACGGCCTTCCGGCGGCGGTACAAGGGGTGTCGGTACCCGAGTCTACCGGGCGGTCCGAACGCCTCCGGTTCACTCGTCTGCCGCCGCACCGCCCCGTGACCGCCCGGGGCGGCGAATCGTTGCACCGGGAGACCGTACGAGCCGCCGGCATCCGCCAGTTGCGGGCTGCACCGTACGGCGGACCACGCGTGGATCTCTCCGGTCCACCGGTGCGCGTGGCGGGCACGGGCCCGCCGTGGGACCGCGCCCCGGTGAGGCGGTCGGGTAGCAGGGGACAGCGAACCCGGCCGCGACCGGGCGGACCCGGGGTGTGGCGGCCGGTACCGGTGCCGGCCGCCGCACCTCAGTCAGCCGCCCGCTCCGGCGTACGCCCCGGTACGCCCCGCATGCCAGTACTACGGACAGTGACCGCCTCGGAGTGGTCGGGTCGGCGCCGTCCGGTGCCCCGCCCCGAATCGTTCCGGGCCGAATTTGCGTCGAATCGGTTGCACAGCACGGCCCTCGTCCACGACGATGCTGTGAGGCGGGGGGCCGACCGGCCACCTCCGATCCGTTCAAGGACCGTTGGCGAGAACGGTTCTCATCTCACGCTCCGTGAGGCCCACCCGGCCCAGGCGCGTGTCCCCTTACCAACCGACGCGACGGCGCTCCTCCCCCGGCGCCGTCACCCCAGCACCCGGCGCAGCCCTGACGCCGCGCGTGCTGACCGACAAAGGGCCCCGTTCCCCCGCGGGGCCCTTTGCCCTTCCCGCCCGACGGTCCGTCAACTCCCTTGCAGTGGACGGCGGTAGGCGTCGTGCGAGTCCAGCAGGTCGGCGTGCGCCACCGCGGGCTCCGGCTCGGCCGCCACTTCCACCAGCCCGTACGACTCGCCCTCCGGCCCGTACGACCCGCCCTCCGGCGCGTCCGGCTCGCGGACCGGCGCCGGGGTGCGCCGCAGCGCGTCCAGCACGGCGGGCACCAGCAGCGCCCCGAACACCGCCCAGGCGGCGCCGGCGGCCAGTACCGAGGTCACCGACCAGCCGACCAGGTCGGGCCAGGGGCGGGCGTCCAGGTCGTACCCGCCGGTCTGGGTGTAGCGCAGCCGGGTCGTGGTGCCGAGCACCAGCAGCGCGGGCAGGGCCGTGTACAGCACGGCCAGCCGGGCCCGGTCGGCGAGCGCGAGGCGGCCGCGGTGCGCGGACCAGCCGAGCGCCAGCGCCGCCAGCAGCACCGGCGCCGCCGCCAGCCACCACACCGCGCCGTGCCCGGCCAGGTCGTACAGCGCGAACGAGCTGCCCGGCTTCATGCCCATCCAGGTCGGGGACAGCGTGCGGGCCCCGCTGCCGATCGCGTAGACGAACAGCCCGCCGTTCACGGTCAGCGACTGGTGGTCGGCCAGCGGGTAGGGGTGGTCGGCCACCAGTCGCAGCACCAGCGCGACCGCGGTGAGCGCGGCCAGCAGGCCCGCGGTGACCCGCGCGGCGTGCTGCCAGGCGAGCAGCCAGCCGCCGAGCCACCGCCGCCGCGCGGCGGCCGCGCGCAGCAGCGGCGCGGCGTCCACCGCGAAGGCGAGCCCGGCCGCGGCGAGGCCCGCCGACAGCGCGAGCGGCAGCAGTGCCACCCCGGACTCGGCGTGCACGGTGTCGGGGGCGAGGTCCGCGACCGGGTTGCCGGTGGACAGCAGGCCGAGCAGCAGGGCGACGGCCGCCGACACCGCGCCGACCCGCAGCGCCTGCGCCGCCGCGGCGCGCGGGTTCGCGTCGGCGCCGGCGTCGAGCCGGGACCGGGCGGTCAGGCGCAGGCCCAGCCAGAGCGCGGCCAGCCAGCCCAGGGTGATCGCGTACGGCAGCACCTGCAGGGTCTCCGCCGACGTGCCCGGGCCCTCGCCCAGGGTGCTGGTCCACGGCGCGCCGAACGCGGTCAGGGTGAGCGACATCCAGACCTGGAAGCGGCTGCTCACGGCGAGGTAGAGCAGCGCCTCGTCACTGCTCGCCGAGCCGAGCACCGCGGCCGCCAGCAGCAGCCCGGTCGGGGCCAGCAGCAGCTTCCCGGCGGTCAGCCAACCGCGGTGCGGCACCGGCCAGTCGCGCGCCTGGTGGACCCGGCCCGCGCCCCACGGCGAGGCCGCCGCCGGCGCCTCGGACTCGACCACCGGGCCGATGGCCGGCCCGCCGGTCAGCGAGTCGCCGCAGTTGGCGCAGCTCGCCGCGCCGCGGGCCGAGGCGGCTCCGCAGCCAGTGCAGATGGGCATGGTCCGGCTCCCCCGGTACTCGAACGATCGAGGGCCCGTTATCCCACCGGGGCTGAGAGCGTGTCAATCGGCGTCAGTGCGCCTTGCGGGGCACCTCCGGCACGGCCAGCAGCGGCAGGCGCAGCGCCCCGAAGGCGTCCGCGGGCACGGCCGGGGCGACCGGGGCGACGGCCGCCACCGCGTGGTAGGCGGCGCCCTGCTCGGGGCGCGGGTCGGCCTCGCCGCGGTTGGGCCACATCGACATGGCGCGTTCGGCCTGCGCGGTGATGGTCAGCGACGGGTTGACGCCCAGGTTGGCGGAGACCGCGGAGCCGTCGACCACGCTGATCCCCGGGTAGCCGTAGAGGCGGTGGTAGGGGTCGACGACGCCGGTGTCGGCGCTGTCGCCGATCGGGCAGCCGCCGAGGAAGTGCGCGGTCAGCGGGATGTCGAAGATCTCGCCGGCGGTGGACCCGGCGAAGCCGTTGATGGACGCGGCGAGCGCCCGGGCGCCTTCCTCGGCGGCGGGGATCCAGCTGGGGTTGGGCGCGCCGTGGCCCTGACGGGAGGTCAGCTTGCCCTTCCCGGGGCCGGACGTCTTCAGCGACACGGTCAGCGAGTTGTCCAGCGACTGCATGACCAGGCCGATGATGGTCTTCTCCGACCAGCGGTGCTGGTTCATCGACTGGGCGAAGATCCACGGGTGCCGGCCGACCGCGGCGAGGTAGCGCAGCCAGCGCGGTCCGCGGCCGGCGCCGGCCACCTGCTGGATGCTGAGCGCGCCCATCGCGTTGGAGCCGCGGCCGTAGCGCACCGGCTCGATGTGGGTGTTCTCGTCGGGGTGGATGGACGAGGTGATCGCCACACCGCGGGTGAAGTCCACCCGCTCGCCGTAGCGCCGGTCGGAGGTCTGCGCGCCCACCAGCGCCTCGGAGTTGGTGCGGGTGAGGTGGCCGAGCCGGGCGGAGATCCCGGGCAGCTGGCCGCCCTCGCGCATCCGGTGCAGCAGCGTCTGGGTGCCGTAGGTGCCGGCCGCGACCACCACCCGCTCGGCGGTGACGGTGCGCGCGCCCGCGCGGCGGGCGCGCCGGGTGCGGGCGTCGGTGGGCAGCACGTCCAGCGCGTAGCCCTCGCCGTGCGGGCGCAGCCGCTTGACGGTGGTGAGCGGCAGGATCTCGGCGCCGTTGCGCTCGGCGAGGTACAGGTAGTTCTCGGTGAGCATGTTCTTCGCGCCGTGCCGGCAGCCGGTCATGCACTCGCCGCACTCGGTGCAGGCCTTGCGGCTGGGTCCGGCGCCGCCGAAGTACGGGTCGGGGACCTCGGCGCCGGGGACGGTCCTCGCGGCGCCGTCGGCGTCCTGCCCGTCGCCGAAGAACACGCCGACCGGCGCCATGTGGAAGGTGTCGCCGCAGCCCATCGCCTCGGCGGCCTCCTTCAGGTGCACGTCCGAGGGGGTCAGCGTCGGGTTGAGCCGCACGCCGAGCATCCGCTGCGCCTGGTCGTAGAACGGGGCGAGTTCGGACTGCCAGTCGGTGATGTGCGCCCACTGCCGGTCCTCGAAGAACGGCTTCGGCGGGACGTACAGCGTGTTGGCGTAGTTCAGCGAGCCGCCGCCGACACCCGCGCCGGCCAGGATCAGCACGTTGCGCAGCAGGTGGATGCGCTGGATGCCGTACAGGCCGAGCCCGGGCGCCCACAGGTAGTTGCGGGTGTCCCAGGAGGTGGAGGGGAGCTCGTCGCGGTCGAAGCGGCGGCCGGCCTCCAGCACCGCGACCCGGTAGCCCTTCTCGGTCAGCCGCAGTGCCGCGACCGAACCGCCGAAGCCCGAACCGACCACCACGACGTCGTAGTCGAACGACACTGCTGCACTCCTCTACTTGAGGCGGAACGCCTTCATGAGCTTCAGGCCGGTGGTGAAGAACGCGGCGAACCCCTGGTCGTCCATGCCCATCGACGGGCCGATCGGCAGCAGCCGCTGCACGGCGACGGTCTGCGCCTCGGTGTAGCGCAGGATGCCCTCCGCGCCGTGCCGCCGGCCGAGCCCGGAGTCGCCCATGCCGCCCATCGGCGAGGCCACCGAGCCGTACGCGGCGGCATAGGCCTCGTTCACGTTGACGGTGCCGGTGCGCAGCCGCGCGGCGACCCTTCGGCCGCGCCGGGTGTCCTTGGTCCAGACGCTGGAGTTCAGGCCGTACGGGGTGCCGTTGGCGGCGGCGACCGCCTCGTCCTCGGTGTCGAAGCGGTAGATCGACACCACCGGGCCGAAGGTCTCCTCCGCGCGCACCGCCATCGCGGGGGTGACGCCGTCCAGGACGGTCGGCTCGAAGAACAGCGGCCCGAGGTCGGGCCGGGCCTGACCGCCCGTCACCACCGTCGCGCCGGCCTTCACGGCGTCCTCGACGTGCCGGGTCACGGTCTCCAGCTGACGCTTCGACACCAGCGATCCCATGTCGGCGCCGTAGGCCAGGCCGCCGCCGAGCCGCAGCGCCGCGGTGCGGGCGGCGAACCGGGCCAGGAACTCCTCGGCGACCGAGCGGTGCACGTACAGCCGCTCGATCGAGATGCACAGCTGCCCGGCGGAGGAGAAGCAGGCCCGCACGGCGCCTTCTGCGGCCCGGTCCAGGTCGGCGTCGGCCAGCACCAGCATGGCGTTCTTGCCGCCGAGTTCCAGCGAGGCGCCGACCAGGCGGGCGGCCGCCCGGGTCGCCACGTCGCGGCCGGTGCGGGTGGAGCCGGTGAAGGCCACGTAGTCGGCGCGCTCGACCACCTCGGGGCCGATCACCGGGCCGTCGCCGAGCACGATCTGCCACACCTCGGCGGGCAGGCCGGCCTCGACGAACAGCTCGCGGGCCCACAGCGCGGTCAGCGCGGTCTGGGTGTCCGGCTTGTTGACCACCGCGTTGCCCGCGACCAGGGCCGGCAGCGCGTCGCCCACCGACAGCTCGAACGGGTAGTTCCACGGCGAGATCTGCCCGACCACGCCCTTGGGCCGCCGGGACTCCACCGCACTGGTCAGCCCCGGCACCGCGCCGCCGCGGCGGCGGTCGCGCAGGTAGGCCGAGGCGCGGCGCCCGTAGTGCCGGGCCGCCGAGGCCACCGCCATGACCTCCTCGAAGGCGTGCAGCCGGGTCTTGCCGGTCTCCGCCTGGATCAGGTCCAGCACCTCGTCCTGCCGCTTCAGCAGCAGGTCGTGGAAGCGCAGCAGCACGCCGGTGCGGTGCCGCAGCGGCAGCGCCGCCCAGCCGGGCTGGGCCCGCCGGGCCGCCGCGAACGCGTCCTCGACGTCCGCGGCCGACGACAGCGGCAGCGTCGCCAGGACGTCGCCGGTCAGCGGGGCGAGGGTCTCCGCCGTCTCCCCTCCGGAGGCGGTCACCCCCTTCGCCAGCCGCGCGACCAGCGCGGCCGGCACCGCCGAGGCGACGCTGCGCGCCGCCGCCTTCGCCGCAGGGTTGCGCCCGCCGGCCCGGGCCTGGCTCTCCGCCGTGGTCTCCGTCATGCGGGCAGCGTAAAGCCTCCGCGCCCCGTTGTGTACCCGCCGGTAACACGGATTTCGGAGCGCGGAGCGAAAGCGCCGGGGCGCGCCTACCGCTTCGGCGTGAAGTTGTTGAGCACCGTGGTGAACCGGCGCAGGCTCTGCACCCAGTCCTTCTCCGGCCCCGACACGTACACCGCGTACGAGGTCCCGTCGGTGTTGCGGAACTCCGCCTCCTTGGCGTGCCGCCGGGTGCCGTCCTTCGCGGTGTAGCTGAACTCCCACACCGCGCCCTCCCGGTCGTTGATCCGCGCCGCGACCGGACCGGTGGACTGGTACTCCTTCAGGTTCTTGCTGACCGACAGCTCCATCTCCTCGAAGTGCTGGAGGGGAGTGAGCGGCTGACCGACCGTCACCGCGAACTGCAGGTAGTGCACCCGGGCGTCCGGCGAGTAGTACACCTGGCCGCCCTCCTCGACGCGGGTCCACGTCCCGTCGGTGGTCGGCAGCAGGAAGCGGTAACCGTCCGGGTCGTCCTGCCACACGTACCCGGCGGGGGCCGGCCCGCCGCTGGGCACCTGGCCGGTCGGCGCGGCGCTCTCGGTGGCCGGCGCGGCGGTGTCGCCGCCGTCGGGCTGCCCGGTACCGCCCCGGTTCGGGGTGTGGTGGGTGGCCAGGTACGCCCCGCCGCCCGCCGCGCCGCCGACCAGCAGCACCGCGACCAGCACGGCCAGCACCCGCCGTCGCCGCCGCGGGCGCGGCGCGGCGGGGGCGGGCCCCGGCGCGGGCG
>NZ_JBFAQR010000100.1:0-17730 GCF_040678815.1 Kitasatospora sp. NPDC049285
CACGCCGCCCTCGACCACTTCTGGCACCGCCTGGAACAACTAGTGCCCACAAACGAAACCGACCACTGAACCAGAACCCACCCCACCCCGCCCGGTCGAGCCGCGCCGCAGTTCACGGGCCGCCTTCACGGCCGACCTCACCGCTCCGTACAGACTCGTGGGGCTCGCGCGCACCTCCAGGACGCACCCACGATCTGACCGAGGACCTCACCGCCGACCGGAGGTCGCTGACCCGTGCTCGCGCCCGGTTGTTCCTTACCGGTCCGTGACGTGCGCGCTTCGCCGCCCTGATGCGGGGCCCCGCGTGGGTAGGGTCGCCCGACATGAGGATTCTGGTGACCGGTGGGGCCGGGTTCATCGGCTCGCAGGTGGTGCGGCAGCTGACGGCGGCCGGGTACGAGGTGCGGGTGGTGGACGCGCTGCTGCCCGCCGTCCACCCGTCCGGGCGGGTGCCGGCGCTGCCGGACGGCGTGGAGTTCCACCACGGCGACGTGCGCGACCCCGCCGCGGTGGAGGCGGCGCTCGACGGGGTGGCGGCGGTCTGCCACCAGGCGGCGATGGTCGGCCTCGGGCTGGACCTGGACGACGCCCCGGCGTACGCGGGCTGCAACGACCTGGGCACGGCGGTGCTGCTCGCCGCGATGGCCCGCCGCGGCGTCCGCGACCTGGTGCTGGCCGGTTCGATGGTGGTCTACGGCGAGGGGGCCTACCGCTGCCCGGAGCACGGTCCGGTCGCCCCGGGGCCGCGCCGCCCGGCCGACCTGGACGCGGCCCGGTTCGAACCGCCCTGCCCGCGCTGCGGCGTGCAGCTCCGCCCCGCCCTGGTCTCCGAGGACGCCCCGCCCGACCCGCGCAACGTGTACGCGGCCACCAAGCTCGCCCAGGAGCACCTGGCCTCCGCCTGGGCCCGGGCGAGCGGCGGCCGGGTCCTGACGCTCCGTTACCACAACGTCTACGGGCCCGGCATGCCCCGCGACACCCCGTACGCCGGGGTCGCCTCGCTGTTCCGCTCCGCTCTCGCCCGCGGCGAGGCCCCGCGGGTCTTCGAGGACGGCGGGCAGCGCCGCGACTTCGTCCACGTCACCGACGTCGCCGCCGCCAACCTCGCCGCCCTGGCCGCGCTCCCCGACCGCCTCCCGGGCACCGCGCGCGTCTACAACGTCGGCAGCGGCGAGGTGCGGACGGTCGGCGCGATGGCCACCGCCCTCGCCACCGCCTTCGGCGGGCCCGCCCCCGTCGTCACCGGCGACTACCGCCTCGGCGACGTCCGCCACGTCACCGCCGACTCCGCCCGCCTGCGCACCGAACTGGCCTGGCGTCCGCGGGTGGAGTTCGCCGACGGCATGAAGAAGTTCGCCACCGCCCCGCTGCGCGGCTGAACAGTGCCCCGCTGCGCGGCTGAACGTGCCCGGCCGCGGTCAGACGCCGGCCGCCGGGAGGGTGATCTCGAAGCAGCACCCGCCGGTGACGTTGTGCACGCGGGCCCGGCCGGCGTGCGCCTCGACGATGCCGCGGACGATCGCGAGGCCGAGGCCGGCGCCGCTGTCGGCGGTGCCGGTGGGGCCGTCGGCGGCCGGGCGGGGGGTGCGGGCGGAGGTGCCGCGCCAGCCGGTCTCGAAGACCCGGGGGAGGTCGGGCTCCGGGATGCCGCCGCAGCCATCGGTGACGGACAGCACCACCTCGTCGTCCTCCCGGCGGGCGGAGACCGCGACCACCCCGTCCTGCGGGGTGGAGCGGATCGCGTTGACCAGCAGGTTCCCGATCACCCGGGTGATCTCGCGGCTGTCCACCTCGATCGGCGCGGCCACGATCTGCCGCCCCTCCAGCCGGACCCCGCGCTGCTGGGCCAGCGGGTGCGCGCCGGCCAGCGCGTCGTCGACCAGGTCGTAGACGGAGACCCGGGACAGGCTCAGGGAGAGCGCGCCCGCCTGGATCCGGGAGAGCTCGAAGAGGTCGTCCACCATGCCGGTGAGCCGCTCGACCTCGGTGCGCATCCGCGAGAGGTACCGCTCGGGCGGATCGGCGACGCCGTCCTCCAGCGCCTCGGCCATCGCCCGCAGCCCGGCCAGCGGGGTGCGCAGGTCGTGCGAGATCCAGGCGATGAGTTCCCGGCGGGAGGCGTCCAGGGCCTGCTCGCGGGCCCGGGACTCGGCCAACCGGGCGCTCGTGGCCGCGAGTTCGGCGCTGACCTGGGCGAGCTCGCGGCCCAGCGGCCGCTCCGGCGGGGCGAAGCCGCGGTCGCTGCCGACGGTGCGCGCCGCCGCGGCCAACGCCCGCCCGCCGGCCACCAGTTGACGGCCGAGCAGGGCGGCGGTGAGCAGCGCGACCACCGAGGCCATGCACAGCACGGTGATCACCACGCCGAGGTCGTGGTGGGAGAGGAACATCGCCTGCGCGACCGCGAAGGTCCCGGAGGTCACGGCCAGCACGCTGACCACCGCGACGGTGAACAGCATCACCGCCAGCGAACGGCGGCGCAGCAGCCTGATCGCGGCGAACCCGGGCAGCCCGGCGGCGGCCGCGCCGAGTGCGGCGAACACGGCGATCAGCAGCAGGTCCTTCACCGCGCGCCCCCGTCCGCGGCCCCGCCGGCCGGGTCGTAGCGGTAGCCGACGCCCCACACCGTACTGATCAGCGTGGGCGCGCCCGGATCGTCCTCGATCTTCTCGCGCAGGCGCCGCACGTGGACGGTGACGGTGGACAGGTCGCCGAAGTCCCAGCCCCACACCCGCTGCATCAGCTCCTGCCGGGAGAACACCGTCCCCGGCTGCCGGAGCAGGAACGCCAGCAGGTCGAACTCCCGTGTGGTCAGCAGCAGTTCGCGCTCAGCGCGATGGGCACGGCGGGCCTTGGGATCGAGCGTGATGTCGCCGGAGCGGACCAGCCCCCCGGCGACCGAGGACGACGCGGTGCGGGCCCGGCGCAGCACGGACTGGACCCGCAGCACGAGTTCGCGCGGGCTGAACGGCTTGGTGACGTAGTCGTCGGCACCGAGTTCCAGGCCGAGGATCCGGTCCGACTCGTCGCCCTTGGCGGTCAGCAGCACCACCGGCAGATCGGGCCGCTCGGCCCGGGACCGGATCCGACGCAGCACCTCCAGCCCGTCCAGGCCGGGCAGCATCAGGTCGAGGACCAGCAGATCGGGGCGGTTCCGCTCGGCCAGGTCGAGGCCGCGCAGCCCGTCCTCGGCCCGGTCGACCAGGTGGCCGGCCCGGGCGAGGTACCCGGCCACCACCTCGCCGACGGTCGGATCGTCGTCGATCACCAGCACACGGGCAGGCTCCATCGGCACGACGGCGGAGGCGGGGGCAGGGCGCTCGTTCACCCACCCGAGAATACGAGCCCACCCGCCCGCCACCCGCCCCACCGACCCCCCGTTCGCGTTCCGTAAGGTCTCCCCCCTCCCCCGGCACCCGCCCCGCCGCCGCACCCGCCTTCGACCAACTCCCCGACTCCCGCCCCCGGCACCCGCCTTCACCTCCGCCCAAGCCCCCGACTCCCGCCCCGCCTTCACCTCCGCCCCCGTCACGCCTCTCTCTGCCCTCGCCTTCGACCAACTCCCCGACTCCCTCCCCCTCCCCCTCCCCCTCCTCCCCCACCCGCCGTACGGATTCCGTAAGGCCCCGCTTCGGCCCCGGCAGGCCACCGCGGCCCTAGCGTGGCGAGCGTGCTTGATTCCCCTTCCTCCCCTCCCGTGGACGTCGTCCTCCCCTGCCTGGACGAGGCGCAGGCCCTGCCGTGGGTGCTCGGCCGGGTGCCGGCCGGCTGGCGGGCGATCGTGGTGGACAACGGTTCGCGGGACGGCTCCGCCGACCTCGCCGCCGCGCTGGGCGCGACGGTGGTCACCGAGCCGCGGCGCGGTTTCGGCGCGGCCTGCCACGCCGGGCTGCTCGCGGCCACCGCCGACCTGGTCTGCTTCCTCGACTGCGACGGCTCGCTCGACCCGTCCCAGCTGCCCCGGGTGACCGGCCCGGTGGTGGCGGGCGAGGCCGATCTGGTGCTGGGCCGCCGGCGGCCCACCGCGTGGGGCGCCTGGCCGCCGCACGCCCGGCTCGCCAACGCGGTGCTGGCGCGCCGCCTGCGGTCGCTGACCGGCGCGCCGCTGCACGACCTCGGCCCGATGCGGGCGGCCCGCCGTGAGCGGCTGCTCGCGCTGGGCCTGGGCGACCGGCGTTCCGGCTACCCGCTGGAGATGGTGCTGTCGGCGCACGCGGCCGGGATGCGGATCGCCGAGACCTCCGTCGACTACCGCCCCCGGGCGGGCCGTTCGAAGGTGACCGGCACGGTGCGCGGCACCCGGCAGGCGGTCCGCGACATGCGGGCGGTGCTGGCCGCGCCGCCGCCGACCCTGCTGGTGATCGCCAAGGCCCCCCTGCCCGGACGGGTGAAGACCCGGCTGACCCCGCCGTTCACCCCCGAGCAGGCGGCCGACCTCGCCGAGGCGGCGCTCGCCGACACCCTGGAGACCCTCGGGCGCGTCCCGGCGGGCCGTCGCCTGCTGGTCCTGGACGGCGAGCCGGGCCGCTGGCTGCCGCCCGGCTGGGAGGTGCTGCCGCAGTGCGGGGGCGCCCTGGACCGCCGCCTGGTCGCCGCCTTCGCGCACGCCGCCCGCCTCGCCCCGGGCGCTCCGGCCCTGCTGGTGGGCATGGACACCCCGCAGTTCGACGCCGCGTCCCTGGCCGGCCCGCTCTCCCCGGCCGGACGCGCGGGCGTGGACGCCTGGTTCGGTCCCGCCGAGGACGGCGGCTTCTGGGCCCTGGGCCTGGCCCGACCCTCCGAGGCGCTGGCCCGCCGCCTGCTCGCGGACGTCCCGATGTCCACGCCGGACACCGGCCGCCACGTCCGGGAACGCCTCGCGGCAGCACAGTTGACGTGCCGTCAACTCCCGGCCCTGACCGACGTCGACCTCGCCGCCGACGCCCACCGCGTCGCCGCGCTCGCCCCGCACGGCCGTTTCGCCGCCCGCCTGCGCGCCCTCACCACCCCGCGCGGAGCCGCCCGATGACCGCCGCCACCCGCCTGCCCTCGGCGCACCCCGCGCCGCCCGGCCGCCCCTGGGAGGACGACCCCTTCGCGGAGGCCGTGCGCGCCGGTCGCGGACCGCTGTGGCTGCGCCGCGCCGACGGCAGCCGGCAGGTGCTCGACGTGGCGCGGTGGTGCGCGCCCGCCGCCGGTGCGGACCACAGCCTGCTGCTGCGCTGCACGGGGCTGTCCGCGCCGGTCCTGGACCTCGGCTGCGGGCCGGGCCGGCTGGTCGCCGAGCTGCTGGCGATGGGGGTGCCCGCACTCGGCGTCGACCTGTCGGGGGCGTCGGTGGACCACACCGTCCGGCTCGGCGGCCTGGCGCTGCGCCGCTCGGTCTTCGACCGGCTGCCCGCCGAGGGCCGCTGGGGCGCGGTCCTGCTCGCCGACGGCAACCTCGGCATCGGCGGCGACCCGACCGCCCTGCTGGCCCGCGCCGTGAGCCTGCTGGCGCCCGCCGGCCTGCTCCTCGTCGAGGTGGAACCCGAGGAGGTCGACGAGCACACCACCGTCCGGGTCGAGGGCCCGGGCGGCCGCCTCGGCCCGCCGTTCCGGTGGTCGCGCTGCGGCCGCGCCGCGATCCTGCGCCGCGCCCACCACCTCCGGCTCGCCGAGTCCGAGCACTGGACCTCGCACGGCCGGGCCTTCCTCGCCCTGCGCCGGGCGGCGCTCTGAACGAGGGCCGGTAGGTCAGCTGCCGCCCGGCTCCGAGTCGACCCACAGCGGGTGCTCGCGCTCCGCCCAGCTGCGGTCGACGTGGCCGGTGCGCATGCCGCGGCGGGACTCGGGGTCGCGGGCAGCCATCCACAGGTGGCCGGCCGTCACCGCGGCGACGCCGAGGGCGAACCAGTCGTGGACGAAGGTCGCGCCGGTGCGCCAGAGGGTGGGTGCCAGGTGGGTGAACCACATCAGCAGGCCGGTGCCGAGCATCACCAGCATCGCGCCGAGCGTCCACTGGGCGTACAGCTTCTGCCCGGCGTTGAACTTCCCGGCGGGGCGGCCGGGGACGCCGCGGCGCAGGCCGCGCAGCCAGGTGCGGTCGGCGCGGGTGAAACGGCCGAGGCGGACGGCGTCGCGGCGCATCGCGCGGGAGACCAGGCCGAGCAGCAGTGGGACCGGGAGCAGCAGGCCGCACCACTCGTGGACGGTCGCCACCAGCCGCCGGCGGCCGACGAGTTCGGCGAACGGTGGGAGGTAGAGGCAGGCGGCGGTGGCGAGACAGCCGAGCATCAGGGCGGCGGTGGCGCGGTGGACCCGGCGCTGCGCGGGGGTGAAGCGGCGGCGGTCAGCTGGTCGGGGCATCGTCGCGTCCGTTCGAGCGGCCGACCCAGGCGTCCACGTCGTAGCCGTACTGTTCCCAGTACCCGGGGCGCACCGTGTCGGTGACGGTGATCGAGGAGAGCCACTTCGCGGACTTGTAGAAGTACATCGGCGCGACGTACAGCCGCACCGGTCCGCCGTGGTTGTGGCTGAGCGGCTGGTCGCCGAGCTTGAGCGCCACCAGGACGTCGTCGCGCCGGGCCTGTTCGAGCGTCAGGCTCTCGGTGTACGCGCCGTCGAAGCAGCCGAAGCGCACCGCCCCGGCGGTCGACCGGACACCTGCGGCGTCCAGCAGTGCGGACAGCGGGACGCCTTCGAACGGGGTGGCGGGGACCCGCCAGCCGGTGACGCACTGCACGTCGTGGACGATCCGGCGCTGCGGCAGGGCCTGCAGGTCGGCGAGGCGGTAGCTGCCGGGGCGGTCGACCAGCCCGTCGACGGTGAGGGTGTAGTCGTCGGGTCCGCGGTCGGGCACCGAGGCGGTCACCGAGTAGTAGCGGAACCCGCCGCCGGGCAGCAGCCCGGACAGGCCGGTGGGGTCCTTGCTGACCACGCTGTCCTGGGCGCGCTGCAGCCACGGTCCGGCGGCGACGCCGGCCACGCCGAGCCCGAGCAGGCCCAGCACCACCCGCCGCCCGACGGGCGCGCCCCGGGTGCCACCCGCGTCGCCCGTCTCGTCCGTGTCGTCCCGGTCGTCCGCGCCGTACGTCTGCTCGTCCACGAGTGCGATTCGACCAGGCCCGGGGAGCGGAAGCCAGAGCCGTGGCCGAGACGTCAGCCTTTCGTCATCACCGGCGCGCGTCGCCCCTTCGTGGCCGCGGAAGCCCGTTCGCCCGTCGCCGTCGCCCGCTCGCGTCGGCCGCCCGTCATCGCCGTCGCGCGCCGTCTCCTCGTCGTCACGGCCGCGCATCCGCCCTTCGGCCTCACCCCGACCGCGTCAGCCTCTCGTCATCACCGGCGCGGCGCCCGCGGCCCGCCGCCGCGCCGCGGCCGCCGCCAGGACGATCACCAGCGCGCCGCCGTACGCGAGTTGCTGCACGTCGGAGCCGCCCGCCAGGTACAGCAGCTGCCCGGCGGCGGGCACCGCCAGCCATTCCCAGCCGCCGTCCAGCGCGGCCAGCGCCACCACCAGCAGCCCGTACCAGGGGTAGCCGGGGGCGGCGAGCAGCAGGGCCGTGCCGCTGACCTGCAGCGCGCCGTGCCACGGCCGGTCCGGGTCGCCGCGCCGCAGCACCCGCAGCACGACGGCGCCGAGCAGCAGCGCGGCCGCGGCCGGTGCGAGCGCGTCGGGCAGGACCAGGCGCAGCAGGCCGAAGCGGTCCAGGTGGCCCTGGTCGTAGCCCTCCTCGCGCAGGTAGCCGGGCAGGTAGCCGAGCACGGCGGGGCCGGAGGCGAGCAGGTACGGCAGGTAGGCGAGGGCGAACGCCCCGGCGGCGGAGGCGAGCAGCAGGCCGTCGGCGCGGGTGGGGCGGCGCGCGAGGACGCCGGAGAGCGCGCCGGGCAGGGCGAGCGCCGGGAGGAGTTTGACGGCGGTGGCCGCGCCGAGCAGCGCCCCGCCCGCGACCGGGCGGCGGCGGGCGGCGGCGGCCAGTCCGAGCACGGTGAGCAGCGCGCCGAGGGTGTCGACGTGCGCGTCGTTGACCGCCCAGACGGTGACGCCCGGGCACCAGGCCCACAGTGCGGCGCGCCGTCCGCCGCGGGTGACGGCGAGCAGCGCGCCGGTGGTGGCGACGGCGAGCAATGCCCCGGCGGCCTGGGCGCGCCGGACGCCGTCGCCGAACGGGTGCTGGGCGAGGAACCACAGTTCCGCGACCGGCGGGTAGACGGTGTGCACGGCCGGCCGGTTGATCCTGGTGCAGCCGCCGTCGGCGGTGCGCCGCTCGTCCCAGCCGGTGCACCGCCCGGACGGGAACAGCCCGCCGTCGCGCAGCCAGGCCAGCGCCGGGTCCGCGGGGGTGTGCGCGTACGGGGAGGTGCCGGCGGCCTGCACCCGGCCGTCCCACACGTACCGGTAGGCGTCGTCGCTGGTGCGCGGCGGGGCGAGCAGTCCGACGGCGGCGACCAGCACGCCGCCCGCCAGGACCAGGCGCGCCACCAGGCGGCGGGGCACCCGGCGCAGCAGGAGCAGCGCGAGGGCGAACAGCGCGGCGTCGGCGGCGTACCAGGCGTACAGCGGGGTGCGGTCGCCGAGCGTCCCGCCGCGGGTCACGGTGAGGGCGAGGCAGCCGGCCAGGGCGGCGACGGCCAGGGCGCAGGGCAGGGTGCGGCGTACGGTCACCCGGCCACCTTGGCGCACCGCGGGCCGCCGACCGCGCCGGGCGCCGCCGCCGTTCGGATTCCGTAAGCACGCCGCAGCGCTGATCGGGGCCCCGCGGGCGCTTCGATGGTGGCGTGGACCCCAACCCTTCCTCCGGCCCCGCGCCCTCGCCGCCCGGGCCTTCCGCAGCGCCGTCCCGCCCGTCCGCCCTGCGCCGGCTCGACCGGCCGCTGCCCGCCCCGCCCGAGGCGCTGCGCCGCGGACCGTTCCGGGCGGGGGCGTTCCGCTCGCCCGCGCACGGGCCGCGCACCGCGGTGGTGGTCGGCCGGTGGCTGGGCGCGGCGCTGTTGGTGTGCTTCGCCACCGGTCTGATCAGCCATCTGTTGCAGGACCCGCCG
This sequence comes from Kitasatospora sp. NPDC049285, assembly GCF_040678815.1. Lineage (NCBI taxonomy): Bacteria > Bacillati > Actinomycetota > Actinomycetes > Kitasatosporales > Streptomycetaceae > Kitasatospora > Kitasatospora sp. NPDC049285. Next base: position 8,998 of record NZ_JBFAQR010000100.1, read on the forward strand.
GGCTGGTTGACGGGGCGTCTGCCGTCCCGGCCGGTGGACGGCTACCGGATCACCCAGGGGCTGCACGTGATCAGCGGGCTGGCGGCGATCCCGCTGGCCGGGGTGAAGCTGTGGGCGGTCTACCCCCGGCTGTTCGAGTGGCCGCCGGCCCGCAGCGTGGTGCACGCGCTGGAGCGGCTGTCGATCGCGGTGCTGGTCGCGGCGGTGCTGCTGGAGCTGTTCACCGGCCTGCTGAACACCCTGCAGTGGTACCCGTGGCCGTTCCCGTTCCGGCAGACCCACTACTGGCTGGGCTGGACGGCGACCGGCGCCCTGCTGGTGCACCTCGCGGTGAAGGCCCCGCAGCTCGCCGCGCACTGGTGGCGCTCGGCCGCACCGCCGCTCGCCGAGCGCCGGGCGCTGCTGGCCGCCACCGCGGCGGCGGTCGGCGCGGTCACCCTGACCACCGCCGGGCAGAGCGTGTCGTGGCTGCGTGCCGTCGACCTGTTCGCGCCGCGCCGCCCGGACCGCGGCGAGACCGGTCTGCCGGTCAACCGCACCGCCGTGCAGGCGGGCACCACCGCCGTCCCGGCCGACTGGCACCTGACGGTGGACGGGCCCGGCGGCTACCGGATCGACCTGGCCGGGCTGCGCGCCCTGCCGCAGGTCACCGCCCGGCTGCCGATCGCCTGCGTGGAGGGCTGGAGTGCGAGCGCCCACTGGACCGGCGTGCGGCTGCGCGACCTGCTGGACCGGGCGGGCATCCCGCGGGGCAGCACGGTGCGGATCACCTCGCTGGAGGAGTCCGGCCCGTACCGGGTGACGGAGATGCCCGCCGCGTACGCGGACGACCCGCTCACCCTGCTCGCCCTGGCCGTCAACGGACGGGAACTGACGCCGGATCACGGCTACCCGGCGCGGATCATCGCCCCCGACCGGCCCGGCGTGCTGCAGACCAAGTGGGTCGCCCGGATCGAGGCGCTCTGAGATGCCCACCGCCACCGCCCCGGCGGACCCTTCACCCGCCACACCCGCGCCGGCGGCCTCCTCGCCCGCCCTCCCCGTCCCGACCCCCGACCGAATCGAGGTGCACTGAGATGCGGATCCTCCGCGCCGCCCTGCTCGTCGGCGGCCTCGCCCTGCTGGTGTGCGGCCTGGTCGGGCTGCTCACCGACCCGTACATCACCGACCCGTTCGGCGTGCTGCTGTGGGCGGCGGCCGTGGTGGTCCTGCACGACGGCCTGTGGCTGGCGTTGGTCTGCGCCGTCGGCGCGGCGCTGGTCCGGACACCGGTGCTGCGCGGCTGGCTGGTCGTGGCGGCGGCGGTCAGCGCCGTGGCCGTCCCGGCGGTGCTCCGGGCCGGCGACGACCACGGCAACCCGTCGCTGCTGCCGCTGCCGTACCTGCGCAACTGGCTGCTCTTCCTGGCCGCCACCGCCGCGGTGGCCGTCCTGCTGGGCCTGGCCGGGCGGTGGCGCCGACGGTCCGTCAGCGGTCGGGAACCCCGGGCAGACCGGTCGTGAGTCCGTCCAGCGCGTGGGAGCACAGGCAGTCCCGGGTCTCCGGCAACGCCTCCAACGCCGCGAACAACACCGTCCGCAACCGGTCGACATTACGACCGAACACCTCCAACACCTCCGCATGCGTCACCCCCGCACCCGCCTCCACCCCCGCATCCAGATCCGTCACCAACGCCAACGACGTGTAACACAACCCCAACTCACGAGCCAGCACCGCCTCCGGATGCCCCGTCATCCCCACCACCGACCAACCGTTCCCCGCAAACCACCGCGACTCCGCCCGCGTCGAGAACCGCGGACCCTCCACCACCACCAACGTCCCCCCGTCCACCGCCTCCCACCCCAACCCCCGCGCCGCCCCCAACGCCACCCCACGCCCCACCGGACAGTACGGATCCGCCACCGACACGTGCACCACCTCCGGCACCGACCCGTCCGCCAACGGCACCCCGTCATAGAACGTCTGCACCCGCCCCGACGTCCGATCCACGAACTGATCCGGCACCACCAACACCCCCGGCCCCAACTCCACCCGCAGACCCCCCACCGCACACGGCCCCAACACCTGCCGCACCCCCAACGCCCGCAACGCCCACACATTCGCCCGATAGTTGATCCGATGCGGCGGCAACCCGTGCCCCCGACCGTGCCGCGGCAGGAACGCCACCCGCCGACCCCCCACCTCCCCCACGAACACCGCATCACTCGGCACCCCGTACGGCGTCTCCACCCGCACCTCCACCACCTCCTCCAACAACGCGTACAACCCCGACCCCCCGATCACCCCGACATCCGCGCGCAACTCCACCGCCACCGCCTCCTCCTCGCTCGACGTCCTCTCGCCGCCACCCTAGGGACGCGCCCCGCCCGAACCCCCGGACCACGCCTTACGAATCCCTCACGTCGCGTCGCGGCGAACCGCCCGCGCGGTCAGGACGCCCTGAACGGCAGCCGGTTCATCGCCTCCGGCAGGCTCCGCAGCGCCTCCGGCAGGCTCGGGGCCAGCCCGCCGAGGCGGGCGGCGAGGGCGGCGAGGCGGGTCGGCGGGGCGCTCGGTGTCGGTGGGAGCGCGGCGAGCGCGGCGAGGGTGAGCAGGGCCGCGTCGGCCGGCGGCGTGTCCGCGGGGGCGTGCACCGCCGCGGCCGCGGCCTCGCGGACGGCCAGCACGGCGCCGGCGTCGACGATGGTGACGCGTCGTTCGGGGGCGACCAGCGCGGGGCGGTCCTCGACGGCGAGGGTGCCGCGAGCGGCGAGCTGCTCCTCGACGGCGCGCAGCGTCCGGTCGCGGTCGCGCAGCAGCAGCGGCCGCCACCCGCACCCCGGCGCCGGGGGCCGCTCGCGGGCGTCGTCCAGCACCGGATCGTCGCAGCGCGCCGCACCGGTGTCGTGGATGCTTCCGTCGCTCTCCGTCAGGATCCCTCGCAGGGCGAGCTCGGTGACGACGGCGGCGCGCACCAGGAAGCCGGCCCGGCCGCGGTTGAACGGCCCCAGGACGGCGTCGTCGTAGGCGAGCAGGTACATGCGGTACGGCAACGGATCGGTCACGGCAACGACGTTACCGTCCGGTCGGGTTGGGCTGATCGGCCGGTAAGACGACCGGCCCTGGGCCTCAGGGAGGAGTCGGCGGCGGAGCCTCGTCGGGGAGGACCGCCCGCGTCTCCTCCTTTGGATCGACGGCTTTCCGGCCGCGCACCGGCCCCGGCCGGAGCGGTCGGGCCCGCGCAGCCCCCGTCACCTGCCCGATATCGACCGGATATAGATCGTGCAGGTGCACTACCGGCCATGACACCTTTCCCGGCGCTCGTGACCGACGCCCCGGCCGGTGCTCGAAGCGGCCCCGAAGCGGAGCGGCGCGCCCCGTTCACTCGGCATCCCGCCCGCCAATACCCGTCCGCAAGAAGCGCACTGACAGATCGTCAGAAGTTCAACATTACCGGCCGGGTGGTGAGACACCGTGTGCCTGAACCCTGTTGAATGGTCGCGTGTGAGCGGACGGTAACAAGACGGACACGGGTCAACGGGGGGCCATCGTGGGTCGGATCATGTTCAGAGTGCTGGGACCGCTGGACGCGGAGTTCGCCGGTCGGCGGATCGCGTTGGGCGGGGCCCGGCAGCGTACGGTGCTGGCGATGCTGTTGCTCGCCCGGGACCGGGTGGTCTCGGTGGAGAGCCTGGTGGAGGCGGTGTGGCCGTCCGGTGCGCCGGCCACCGCGCGCAACCAGGTGGCGATCTGCGTGGCCAAGCTGCGCAAGGTGTTCAAGTCCGCGGCCGGGACGGACGACCTGATCCGCACCGAGCATCCGGGCTACCTGCTGGCGCTCGGCGAACACCGCCTGGACGCCGCCGAGTTGGACGGCTGGGTGCAGGCCGCCCGGCATGCCGCGCGGGGCGGCCGGCTGTCCGAGGCGCAGACGCTGGTCGAGGAGGCGCTCGGGCTGTGGCGCGGCCGGGTACTGGAGGGGATGACCGCCCCCCGGCTCACCGCGGCGGCCGCCCGGCTGGACGAGCGGCGGCTCGAACTCGTCGAGGAGCGAGCCGAGTTGCAGCTGCAGCTGGGCCGGCACCGGATGCTGGTCGGCGAGCTGGCGGCACTGGTGAAGGAGCACCCGCTGCGCGAGCAGACCCGGGCCCAGCTGATGCTCGCGCAGTACCGCAGCGGCCAGCGCGCGGAGGCCCTGGAGGTGTTCCGGCAGGGCCGTCAACTGCTGGTGGAGGAGCTGGGGTTGGAGCCCGGTTCGGCGCTCCAGGCGATGCACGACCTGATCCTGCACGACGAGCCGGAGCCGGCCCGCCGCCAGCTGCCGCCCGGCGTCCAGTCGACCGGCCAGGTGCCGGCGCAGCTGCTGGCCGACGTCGCCGACTTCACCGGCCGCACCAGCGAACTCGGCTGGCTGGACCGGGCGCTGGAGGAGGACGGCGGGCCGCGCCGCCCGCTGCGGGTGGCCGCGATCACCGGGATGGCGGGGATCGGCAAGACCGCGCTGGCCCTGCACTGGGCGAACCGGGCGGCCCACCGCTTCCCCGACGGCCAGCTCTACGCCGACCTGCGCGGCTGGGACGGCAGCGGCCCGCCGGCCTCCCCGGGCGATCTGCTCGGCGGCTTCCTGCGTGCCCTGGGCGTACCGGAGTTGCGCATCCCCCCGGACCCGGACTCCCGCGCGGCGCTGTTCCGCAGCGTGCTCAGCGGCAAGCGGGTGCTGATCGTGCTGGACAACGCCCGGTCCTTCGCCCAGGTCCGGCTCCTGCTGCCCGGCCGCGGCCGCTGCTGCGTGCTGCTCACCGGCCGGGACGTCCTGGACGACCTGACCGGGGACTTCGCGGTGCAGCGGCTGTCGCTGGCCACGCTGGACGAGGCGGACGCGGCGGCGCTGCTGGGCCGGATCGCCGGCCCGGGGCGGCTGGCCGCCGACCCGGAGGCGACCGAGCGGCTCGGCGCGCTGTGCGACCGGCTGCCGCTGGCGCTGCGGATCGCGGCCGCCCGGCTGGTCGCCAAGCCGCACTGGTCGGTGCGTTCGCTGGTGGACCGGTTGGAGAACCGGCACCGTCGGCTGGACGAGCTCAGCCCGGGCGGCGGCGGGGTGCGGGCCGGTTTCACGCCCAGCTACCTGGCGCTGACCCCGGCGGCGGCCCGGCTGTTCCGGCGGCTCGGGCTGCTGCCCGGCTCGGAGTTCTCGCCCTGGGCGGCCGCCCGGCTGCTGGACTCCGACCTGTGGCAGGCCGAGACGCTGCTGGAGCAGCTGGTCGACGCCCGGTTGCTGGAGGCCGCCCCGGGACCCCCGGACGGCGACACCCGCTACCGGCTGCCCGAGCTGCTGCGGCTGTTCGCCCGGGAGCGCGCCGCGGCGGAGGAGAGCGGCGCGGAGCGGGCCGGGGCGCTGCGCCGGGTGCACGGCGGACGGCTCGCCCTCGCCGGAGCGGCCCGCCGGGAGCTGCCCGGCGGCCCCTCGCCGGGTCGGGACGCGGGGAGCCCGCCGGCCATTCCGGCGTGAACGCCGGACGTCCGGAAAGCGCTCGGGGCACACAACCGGAATTGACCCGACCGTGATGTCCCGCACCACCCTCGCGGCGTATGCGACGGGTTGTCAAGAGGCATATGCGGCAACGAAATCGAGACGATATTTGGAGAACAACCGGTCGGGTTAGCATCGCGGTGCACATCTGCTCGATGTCGACATACAACGGGGTATCTGCATGGAGTTCCGCGTGCTCGGGCCGGTCGAGGCCTACCAGGGGGACGCCAGAGTCCCCCTCTCCGGTACGAAGATAAACACCGTGCTCGCCGCACTCCTGCTGGCCAGGGGACGGGTGGTTTCCAGCGAGCGGCTCAGCCGCTCGCTCTGGGGATGGAATCCACCCGCGACGATGAACGCGCAGATCTACACGTACATCTCCCGGTTACGCAAGCACCTGGGCGCGGGGGTCTCGCTCAGCCGCCGGCAGCCCGGGTACGCGCTCGATCCGCGCGGGTCGTGGATCGACGCGGTCGAGTACGAGCGCCTCGACCGGCTCGGCCGGCAGGCGCTCGCCGACCGGCAGCACCGGCGGGCCAGTGAACTGCTGCACGCGGCGCTCGAGTTGTGGCGCGGCCTGCCGTTGGCGAATACCACCGACTTTCTGTTGGAGGCCGAGGTGCCGCAATGGGAGGAGGCCTGGGCGGCCACCATGGAATCCCGGATCGAGGCGGATCTGGCGCTCGGCGAGCACCGCGAGCTGATTTCCGAACTCACCCGGCTGGTGGCCTCCTATCCGCTCCGGGAACGGCTGCGGGTGCATCTGATGACCGCGCTGTTCCGCGCCTCCCGGCAGGCCGACGCCCTGGCCGTGTACCGGGACTGCGTGGCGGTGCTGCGCGAGGAGTTGGGCGTCGACCCGGGTCCGGAACTGCGCGAGGTGCACCGGCAGATCCTCGGCGGGGTGCTGCTCACCCCGCCGACCGCGCCGGTGGAACTGGCCGCCCCGCACCCCGTCGACTCCGTCCCCTCGATGCTGCCCGCGGACTCCACCGACTTCACCGGCCGGGCCGAGTCGCTGGCCGAGGTGGTGCAGGAGCTGTCCGGTGCGCCGGCGCCGCTCGGCCGGGCCCGCCACCACCGGGTGGTGGTCACCGGCATGTCCGGCATCGGCAAGTCGGCCCTCGCGCTGCGCGCCGCCCACCGGTTGCGCGGCGACTTCCCCGACGGGCAGCTCTACGCCGACCTGGTCGGCCCGGACGGCGAGCCCAAGGAGCCCGCCGAGATCCTCCGGGTGTTCCTGCCCGCCCTGGGGGTGCCGCAGCACGCGGTGCCGTCGACCCTGGACGAGCGGGTGCAGGTCTACCGGCGGCTACTGGACGACCGGCGGGTGCTGGTGGTGCTGGACGGCGCGGTCGGCGAGGCGCAGGTCCGTCCGCTGCTGCCGAGCGGCTACGACTGCCGCACCATCATCACCAGCCGGCTGCCGCTCAGCACCCTGGAGGGCGTCGAGCTGGTCCGGCTCGGCCCGCTCGACCCGACGGAGGGCCTGGACCTGCTGGCCGCCGTCGCCGGTCCGCACCGGATCGCCGCCGAACCGGACGCCGCCGCCGAACTGGTCGAGCTCTGCGACCGGTTGCCGCTGGCGCTGCGGATCTGCGGCGCCCGGCTGGCCGCCCGCCCGCAGTGGCGGCCCGGCCGCATGCTGGCCCGGCTCAGACCCGAGGAGCACCGCCTCGACGAGCTGCGCCACGGCGACCTGGACATCCGCGAACCGCTGCAGTCCAGCTACGACACGCTCAGCCCGGCCGCCCTGGCGGTGCTGCGCAGGCTGGCCCAGCTGCCCAGCACCCGGTGCAGCACCGCGCAGGTGGCGGAGCTGCTGGAGGCCGAGGAGTGGCACGCGGAGGAGCTGTTGGACGAGCTGGTGGACTCCCGGCTGCTGGAGCTCGCGGGTGTCGCCGAGGACCACCAGCTCAGTTTCCAACTCACCCCGCTGGTCAGGCTGTTCGTCCGGGAGAGATCGGCCGGAGCGTACCCGGCCGGTACCGTCCGGAGCTGACCGCGGGTCAGCTCTGCTGCGTTCCTCCGCCGCCGGGGCGGTCGCCGATCGCGTGGGCGCCGCCGTCGACGTGCACGATCTCCCCGGTGGTGGCGGGGAACCAGTCCGACAGCAGGGCGACGCAGGCCCGGGCGACCGGGTCGAAGCGCTCGCCGTCCCAGCCCAGCGGCGCCCGCACGTTCCACTCGTCGGCGACGGCGAGCCCGTCGTCGCCGATCGAGGCGGCGGCGGTGGTCTTCAGCGGTCCGGCCGCCACCAGGTTGACCCGGATCCCGCGCGGGCCGAGGTAGGACGCCAGGTAGCGGGCGCAGGACTCCAGGCCGGCCTTGGCCACGCCCATCCAGTCGTAGTCGTACCAGGCCCGGGTGGCGTCGAAGTCCAGGCCGACGATGCTGCTGCGCTCGGAGAGCAGCGGCAGCACGGCGCGGGTCAGCGACTGCAGCGAGTACGCGGAGACCTGGACGGCGCGGGACACCTCCTCCCACTCGGCGGTGAGGAAGCCGCCGCCGAGCGCGGTGGCCGGGGCGTAGGCCACCGAGTGCAGCACGCCGTCCAGGTGGTCGACGTGTTCGCCGACCCGCTCGGCGAGGCTGGCGAGGTGGGCCCGGTCGGTGACGTCCAGTTCGACGACCGGGGGCGGCTCGGGCAGGCGGCGGGCGACCCGCTCGACCAGGCTGAGCCGTCCGAAACCGGTGAGCACCACCTCGGCGCCCTGCTCCTGGGCGAGCCGGGCGGTGTGGAAGGCGATCGAATTCGTGGTGAGCACGCCCGTGACCAGGATTGTCTTGCCCTTGAGCAGATCCATATTTTCTCTCTATCCGAGAAGATGTCCGAAAGGGTGGGCCCCGCGCGGGACTTCCGGCTCGTATGATCGGACCAGGCCGGTCGACCGCGGGTACCCGCACCGGGAAAGGGAAGAAATGCTGCTGCTTGACATCGCCGGGATCTTCTGTCTGCTCCAGGGAATCGCGCCGCTGGTCCAGAAAATGGCCGGCCAGGATCCGAAGCAGAGCTTCTTCATCGTGAACCAGTATTCCGACTACCAGCCACTGCCGAGCATCGCCCTGATCGTCCTCGGCGTGCTGCTGATCGGCACCGCCCGGGTGCTGCGCAAGTCCCGCAAGTAGTCGCGCAGGCCACCGCGGCCGGGGGGGGGCGGGGGGCCCCCCCGGCCCGGGGCGGGAACCGGCGGCGGGTCAGTGGGCGGGCCGTTCGTCGATCA